>JANWVE010000004.1 GCA_025057675.1 Bacteroidia bacterium | reverse complement strand
TGTACCTGAAAATGAATACAAAACAAGATAAAACAACAACCTCTCAAACAAGGTAAAGAAATTTAACTTTGTAATTATTTGATAATCAAACTTAAACAAGGTAAAGCAAACGTATATGTAAAATAAGGTAAAACATCCAAATACAGCTTGCGTGAGGGATACGGAGCATGCCGTTAGGCAGTGCGCAGCGCAGCGTAGCACCGAGCGTTAGCGTAGTGCGCAGTAGCCCGACCCGAAGCGCAGCAAAGGGACACGCCCAAAAAAAGAATAAAAATAAAAAAGCCTCCTGAACAGAGGCTTTGTCAATTCTTAAAATCTGTACCCTACGCTGATACTACTCGTAAAACCCTGCCGCGTTTTTATAAATACTTGGTCATCTTTTTCAATAATTTTATTGTCCCTATTACCATCTTGTATAAAACGATAGTAATTATTGAGCATATCACGAAGGTTAATTCTTACCTCATAGTGCTTTTTGAATACCTTGCCCACTTGCAAATCTAATTGATGACGAGGAAGTTCATAAATATCAGGGTTGTTTTCACTACCTACTAAATAAATACGAGGACCAAAAATATTATAGAGCAATGAAACAGATATTTCTTTATTGGGATTGTTATACATTATACCTCCGTTGAGTAAATAAGGGGATTGACCTTGTAATGGGCGATTGTAAGTGTAAACATTATACTTGTTTTTAGTGCTATCTAAAAATATCCGAGAACGTATAAGCGCCGCATTAAAAATGAGATAAATATGCTGTAAAGTAGGACTTACACTGCGTAGAGACTTACGCAGCTCTGTTTCTATACCATAATTGTAAGCCGCCTCAGCGTTTCTGAAAGTATAAGTGGGATTAGTAGCAAAAACTGCATACAATTCAATAGGATTGATAAACTTTTTGTAGAATAGACTTACAGAGAAGAGTTCTCCAGCTGTGGGAAATACCTCAAATCGTGCATCTATGTTAGTTATTCGGGTACGCACAAGCTGTGGATTACCGAGTACAATACCGTTGAGAATAAAGTCATTAAAAGCGAAAGGTGCAAGTTCTCTGAATTCGGGTCGGCTGACAGTTTGATAATAAGCGGCACGTAAATTTATTTTTTCGTTCAAAACATAAGTCAGATTAGCGGAGGGTAGAAAGTCATTAACCACGGTATTCACTTTTACCACAGAGTCATAACTGCTTTGTAGTGCTTTGTAACTTTGAAGGAGTTGCTGAAAGCGCTCTAAGCGTAGCCCTAAGTTAAGTTTTATCCTATTCAAAGACCAGTCGGTCATGACATAACCTCCTGTGTTGAGTCCTCCTACTACCAGATAACTATCTGATGGGCGAGTATTATCTGTAACAAGGAATTTATTTCGATCGAACTTGTCGCCTGTAAGATTTTCAGGGGCAAAAATTTGGTCCTCGGGTAGTACTAAAGGTGAGTAAATACCTAAGCTTGGTGCATGAAAAGTATTCATTAAAGTGCTTTGTTTCATAAGAATAATCCGTGCAGAGAAATCTCTAAACTTATTATTAAAGAACGCACCTACTTTAACTTTAAGATCTATAACACGAGGTTTAGTACTGTTACTGTCTGAAAGCCTGAATTTATATGGTGCTGTAAAATCTACCCCACCATTATACATTTTGTCTATTAAGTTTGAGTAGAAACGTGAGCCTGATGCATTAGAACCTAGGTCTAAGTTTACGCTAGGTACTTGTGCATACCAGATAGTGTCTGAGAGGGGTCTGTAATATCCTAATCGTCTAAAATCAGGTTCTTGCCTATCCGATACAGATGTACCTAAACGCCATTGTGCTTTGTAACCTTGATAATTCTTGGCAAAAAAATGTTCGCCTGCAATTTGTCCTGCGCGCAAATTTCGGGATAGATAGCGTTGTGCTGTCATTCGAACTTCTTCTAAGGTTCTGTAGTCCATGCCTGTTCTGAGATTGACGCTCTCATTAGCATTCTGATTATACATAGTTCTGACCACAAGTTTGTGGTTTGAGTTTAGTTTGATACCTGCATTTAAGAGTCCTCCCCAGGCTACAGTAGTTTGATATTCTTTTTCTGCAAATCTGAATTGTCGGGTAGTATCTTCATATAATTGCCGAACGTGAGAGAGAAAGTTCTCATTCATTCTGTAATTTAGACCAAAGCTAACACCTACTTCTTTTTTATTGATGTTAAATTTATCTTGTATAGTTATAGCTATGCTTTGGTTAAGCACTCCTGTACGTTGTTGGGGTTTCCATGTGTTTTTGAACTTTTTACCATATTCATTTAAGGAGTTTTTGCTGGAAAGGCTATCGTTTTCAATGAACCAACTTTGGACAGTGGTACTAATAGTTTTGTCAGGTAGAATGCGGTTAGTGTTATCAAAGCCTAGCCAGTCGGTTTTACTACCTTGTTGATAATAAAAAGGTTTGAAGGTAGCTAAATCATTATATCCAACGCCATAACTGATATTAGCAGCAAATTTTTCAGGAAAGTCTTTTGTGTTTATTTGAATAAGCGCACCTGCGAACTCACCATTTATGTCTGCTGTGGCGGCTTTTATGATGTTCATGGATGAGATTAGCCCTGCGGGAAATATATCCATGCTAAAAGCTTTTTTGTCAGGTTCTGTACTAGGGAGGATGATACCATTCAAGGTTAAATTATTATATCTATCGGATAGCCCTCTTACAATCACAAAACGGTTATCAATGATAGATATACCAGGTAGGCGCTTGAGTACATCAGCGCCATCTCGGTCAGGAGTTCTGCGGATCATGTCTTGTGAGATATTATCTGATATATTGGGCATATTTTTTTGTTGGAGTAGTACAGCGGTGTTTGTTTCTTTTTCTACTTCGGCTTCCACTATAACCACATTGGTTGTAATAGCGTCTGATGCCTCCATCACGGTATTGAGTGTAGTTGTTTTTCCTTCTTCCACTTTAACGTTTGGGATTTTACGAGTTTTATATGAGATATAAGTGAAAATTACGGTATATGTACCTGCGGGTGCTTTAATCTCATAATTTCCTTCAATATCTGAGGTAGTACCATAGCTTGTAGTAGTACCGTCAGGTTTTTCTAGATTGACCACTACACCGATGAGCAATTCACCTGTATTGTTATCAGATATAGAACCCCTTATAGTACCGTCAGCATAAGCGGTGTGCAAATACAGATAGGCGAGTATAGATATAAAAACAACACGTAACATGCACACAAAAATTTATGTTTTGTGTTAGAGTAATGTTTTTACAGTGTTAAAATATTATGAAAAAGCACTCCTTTTTGGAGTGCTGTGAGGTGCTTTTATTACCAAATATCTATTTTATTGTCATCTTTTTTCTTGTTACCCCCTTTTTTATTTTCATCAGCTATTTCAGGATCTGACCAGTCGATCACAGGGCGATTTTTACCACCTGAGTTATTAGGTTTGTTGTTAGTATTGTTATTTTTTACATCATCCTTTTTTTTTTATCTTTTTCTGTATTAAATATATCTGTATTGTTGTTAAACTCTACCACGTCTTCTTTTTTCTTGCCTGGATTATTATAGGTAGTTTTCTTATTTTTTGGTGCGGCAGGTCCGTGTTTCGGCTTGTAGTTTTCATCACGAATACCGTCATTGTAGGCTACTATCCAAGCGTCTTTTATACCCATTTTCATGATGTCTTGGCGAAAGAGTTCTGCATTATCCTCTTCGCGGAACATGCCAATAGTATAACGGTTCATTTCATCTTTGGATTCTGCCATAAAGTGTTGTGCAAAAAGTGGGTCTGCGGAAGGTTTGAATTTAATGAATGCACCTATTTGTACACGATATACCCTGCCAGGAGGGATAGTACGTTTGAGTTCAGCAATTTCGTTGGATTTATCTTGTATTACCTTATCTTTTTGGCTAATCTCATCGCGTAAACGTTGGATTTCACTACTTAATTGAGATAGACTATCTATTTGTTTTTTCAGTTTGTTATTTTCTTCTTGTAGGAGCATGTTGGTGGTACGGGCATTACCCAGTTGATTGGTTAAGTTATCGATTTGAGCTTTGGCGGCTCTGGGGTTTTTCTTGATAGCTTTTAGTGCTTTTTTCTCTTCTTTACTGGGTTTATCTTTTTTACCTTTTTTCTCGCTGCTTTTAGTTTCTTTCTTTCCTTTATCTTTTTTGTCTTTTTGGGCATAGACAGGATGTGTAATCATAAGCCCTGCTGCTATCCAAAATGCTGTGATAATAAGCCCGAGGTTTTTCATACCAATTGATTGCATTTACTACTGCAAATATAAATACACTTTTTTGACTTACAAATAATTATTCATTTTTTTAATTCATAATGTTTGTAAAAAAAGGTATATGACAAAGACTTTAATCTTTTAATATATTGATTATCACTTTTTTACGATAAAATTATGTATATTTCGTAGTGATTATTTTTTGGTATTTTGGGCGTGTCCTTGTGGGCGTTACGCTGCGCGTATGCCCACAAGGTCGGCGTGCTACGGGCTAACGGTGCTGCGCCCCACCCCTAGGCAAGAGTAAAAGCGTGGGCGAGGGGCTTCGCACCAAGCCTGACGGCTTGCCCTCCGCATGCCTCACGCAGCAGCACGTATGCTCACCTCGTTTATTCAAACCTTAACCTTGCAAGTACCTGATAACGCAGTTTGAGCTTCCTAGCTCAAATAAATAAACACATAATTACAAAGGTAGAATTTGTGTATTTAGGGTTAAAGGGTTATTGAAAGTCCATATATTCAAGGTTTAACCTTGTACATACTTGAAAATCAATGTAAAACAAGGTAAAATGAACGCACTTCAAACAAGGTAAAAAATTTTAACCTTGTAAGCCGTTGATAATCAACATATAACAAGGTAAAGCAAATGTAGGTATGCAAACAAGATAAAACATCCAAACGCTGCTGCGTGAGGCATGCGGAGGGTGCGTCAGCAGTGCGTAGCGCAGCGAAGCACCGAAGCGATAGCGCAGCCCGCAGCACGCCGACCCGAAGCGCAGCGAGGGACACGCCCAAAAAACAAATCTGTATCCAAAAAATTTATCAGCAAACTCCCGCATAAATCTTTTGTATGCATATTTTACGGGTGTATTCATCTATTTTTTCAAATAGGATATGAACATAGTCCACCTTTTCCAGCAAAGGTTTTGCTATTTGCCACCATTCTATAAAAACATATACATCAGGTGCATGAAGGTACTCTTCAAAACCTAACTCTATTAGATCTTCAACGTTGTTCAAACGAAATAAATCAAAGTGAAAAATACGCATAATAGAATTATCGATTGTGTATTCGTTTACCAAACTATACGTTGGACTATTGACCTCTTCATTTACATTGAGTATCCTACCCAAAGCACGCATAAAAGTAGTTTTACCGCTACCCATTTCTCCTTCTAATGCATAGACTTCGAATTCGCCAAAGTACTCCGTTACAGTTTGAGCAACTTGGTCTAAATCCTCTACTTTTGAAACTATAAAGTTTTGTTGCATATTTTAACAAATATACAGTACTTATCATGATTATCAAAGATATTCTCATTGTTGGAGGGGGTATAGCGGGTGCTTTTTTGCAAAGAGAACTATCGCGATATCAAAAACTATCCATTGTTTGGGTGGATAATCGGCACTTATTTGCTTCTTCAATTTTAGCTGCAGGAATTACAAATCCTATCATGGGCAAAAGAGCTAATCTGACTCAAAACGCATTGACACTCATCCAAAAAAGAAAAGAATGGCAAAATAAAGACCCCCTTTTTGCAAAATATTTTGTGGAAAAAAATGCTTTTAGACCTTTTAAGAGTATAGATGAAGCTAATCAGTGGAGTACCAAAAGCTTGGACGTGCCTGTAACTATACACTACACTAACCCCGAACCTAAGTACATCAAAGCACCTATAGGAGGTATTGAAATACATCACGCAGGATTTATGCAGGTCAATGCTTTTCTGCAAGAAGCAAAACAAGAAGGTAACTGTTGGCATGAAAAAGTAGAGTATTCAGACCTACTGATAGAAAAACATCAAATTATTTGGAGAAAGCACGATATAGCTTTCAAGTACATAGTTTTTTGTGAAGGCAGCCAAGTTGTATGCAATCCTTATTTGTGTGATTTACCTGTTATTCCTACCAAAGGTGAGATACTAGAAATTGAAGTAAATGAACCTATTTGTACAAGTTTTATGTATTCTACGGGCATTTACATTGTTCCCAAAACGACCCAAAAGTATTTTGTGGGGGCTACTTATGTTCCCAATTCTACGGATAGAACCCCAACCGAACAAGGTAAAAAAGAACTAATCCAAAAATTAGATGCTTTTCTGCAAGTTCCGTACAGAGTTACAGGGCATTGGGCAGGTATACGTCCTGCTACCTCAGACCGAATACCTGTTATAGGTAGGCATCCACAACATGCGCAGGTCTATTTTTTCAATGGTTTAGGCAGTAAAGGTGTTTTTTATGCACCTTATCTTGCGGAGTGTTTAGCACAAAATATACTGCAACAAGTTCCGATACCTAATGGATTATCTTGGCGAAAAAGTTTGAAGCCAAAGCAAAATGTAGAATAATATGTATTTTTGGGCGTGTCCCTCGCTTACGCTCGGGTCGGCGTGCTACGGGCTAACGGTGCTGCGCCCCACCCCCTGGGCAAGCGTGGACGAGGGGCTTCGCACCAAGCCTGACGGCTTGCCCTCCGCATGCCTCACGCAAGCGGCTATCAAACTAAGCTCACTTATTCAAACCTTTACCTTGCAAGTATCTCAATATCAACATTAAACAAGGTGAAAATGTACTTTAATCTTGTAAATACCTGAAAATCAATTGAGAATAAGGTAAAATTTACATATTCAGGGTTAAAAGGAGTATAAAAAGTCCGTGTATTCGAGGTTTAACCTTGTATATGCTTGAAAATAAACACAAAACAAGATAAAACGAGTGCAGTTCAAACAAAGTAAAAAAATTTAACCTTGTAAGTATTTGATAATGAATATCAAACAAGATAAAGCGAACGCAGGTGTAAAAACAAGGTAAAACGTCAAAATGCTGCTGCGTGAGGCATGCGGAGGGTGCGTCAGCAGTGCGTAGCGCAGCGAAGCACCGAAGCGATAGCGCAGCCCGCAGCACGCCGACCCGAAGCGCAGCGAAGGGACACGCCCAAAAAAATTGAAACTCAATATTTGAAAATCACTTCGTGCAAACAAAAAATGGACTTACTGTAAAAAAATATAATAGGGTGACTCTTTACCAAGTCACCCATCTCGCCATCTTTACTAGTAGTTAGTTTTTAGTAATCGCTTTAGCCATGTTTTGTGCTAAGGTAGTAGCTTTGTTACCCCCCATCACTATACGATTAGCAACAACATTAAGGTCATGATATGTGCCATCAGGGTTTACAAAAAACTTATTCACATCTACACTGCATTGTAATACATAGTGGTCATTGTTAGGGATAATAAAAGTGTGTGTGTCGTTTGTCATATTGACAAAGTTGATTCGCATTCTACGGTCTTCTGTTACACTGTTTCCAATATGAAACTTGAAAGGTTTTGTGTTACCTAATGAGTCATAAGTACCTTCGAACTTATTGAAGATGTAACCTGCGTTCCAAGACCAATACATACCGTTATTAGTATGCAGAGGATTGTTAGTATCTGTAATCTTAGTAGCGTCAATGTTATTTTTATTTGTTGGCACACCAATAGTAAAGCGAATACCTTTATACGTGCCTGCGGGTACATTACGAATAGTAATCAAAGCGCCCTTGCCACCATGTGAAGTTTTTGCGGTAGTGCTTTTTATGGTTTTGTTAGACATATCTACAAGATAAATGCCGTTGTCTTTGTACTCACTACCGTCTTCCCTGACAAAGGTAACTTCGGAAATGTACATTTTGAACTCGCTTACCTTGTAATTATTACCTGCTCCATTTGTGTAGTTATTACCAAATACTAGGTCCGCAGTATTAACTACAGGGTTGATGTATAGTTCTAATTCGCCCTTAGGCGCAGCTGGCGGGGGATCGTCTTTTTTCTTTTTGCAGCTTACGGTTACGATCCCCATAGCACTGATTAACAGTGCAAGTCCGATGTTTCTGAAATGATACGTTCTCATAGATGTTTCTAAATTTAGGATGATTGAAAGATGTTTATATTTTAATTTTGTTAGTATAATAACCACGTTAAGCCTGTTTTTATTCGCCATTTTGGTTGATTTTGTATGCCTCGCAGGTCTGTGTATATGGGGATTAGAAAGTGTGCTGGAAGTATAAATTTCTTGTACCGTACTTGCATGCCTACATGATACCACAATACAAAGCTACCTGTGTTTTCTATCCACTGGCGGTTAAGCGCATGTGGCTCGCTCCAATCTTGGTTAAGACCCGTATTTAAGTTAACAGCAAAGTCTTTTCTATCTAGATTAGTCAAGTAATACGCAATCCAAGTTTGTGTGTTAAAAGTAGAGCCGAAGTGTATGTTATCAAAGCCTTTCATACCTTGCTTGTAATAGGACTGAGTGCGAGCAAGCCACCTACTGTGTTTAAACCACAGAAATGCTGCTATAAAAGGGTCTATTGAGCCGCTACCTGTGATAAGATAATTATTTTCAAACAGAATGTAGGTGTTGCCTGTGGGCAGTTCTAATCCTATTGTAGTGCCTATACCGTGTTTTTCACTTTGAGCTATTCTATAAGATGCAGATACAGATACGTCGCCAAGGAGAGAAGCATGTCTGTTAGAACTGTTTGCTATCCAAAAAGGTGCTTGTGCGTGTAGGGTTAATTTTTCGTGTAAGCCGTAACGGATTTGTAAGGTACTGAGTAAAATACTTTGCAATTGAGCATGGGTATCAATAGAATTAGTATTATGGTGATGATGAACTCCGTGACTATGATTATGACCATGACTATGAGGATTGTTTGTATGGCTGTTGTGTTTGAGTTGGGTAAAATCGGTGTTTAGGTCAATAACTAGTCCTTTTTTAGATAAAGTAGTGAAACTTAGTATATTTTCTGTGTTACCAGATATATTTGGGTTTCCGCAGCAAGCTTGGCTTTTGGCTAATTTGGTCAGCCCCAGACACACTCCTATCCATATTAAGGTAATGGAATGTTTTTTCATAAGGATAGGAATTAAATGTAGAAATGATGTTGCTTGGGCTTTTGATATATAGAGGAGGATGAATAGTATAATAATTAGAATAAAATTTTTGGAGGTCTCTCCAAAGTAGATAGGTAAATAGTGCAGTAATCTTTTTTTAAGTCAAGCCTGGTGAGAGATGATGCTTTTTGTTTGTAATCAAAAAAGTATGTAAGTTGGTCTATAAAAGTATCTTTGACGCTTGGTATCTTGAGTACCTTTTGTTCTTTGGTATCACCTGTACCGCTGGATATTTCTTCTTGTTTATCTACTTGCTTTTTAAGGAAGCATTTGCCTTTACAACAGCTATTAAGAAGATTTTTCTTTTCACATAACACTTTACTGATGTAAGCTTTGTTCCATTCATAATGTATCCATAATAAGAGGTTCGCTGCAGCTTGCAGAGTAAAGCTGAGTACGAGAACTATCCCTATTACAGACTTCATGAATGAAAACACGTTGCAATAATACAATTAAAAATCAAAAAATGCAAGTCTTTTGCAAAATTTTTAAGATAGGGTATGTGCTTCATTGTTTTCTATTTGATTTTGAACATTCTGCTCTTGTGTTGAGATACGTTTAAATTCGGGAAAAGTAATATGTTCAATTTTTTTAGATAAACCTGATATTTCATCAATTTGAATAAGTACGGCATTGATATGTAAGTCATCTTGGGCAAGTTCAAATTTTTGTGGGGTTTGGAGTATAAATCTTTGTATTACAGATTCTTTATTCATTCCAATTACTGAATTATGCGAACCTGTCATACCTACATCAGTAATGTATGCCATTCCCATAGGCATAATTTGGTAGTCTGCTGTGGGTACATGTGTGTGTGTTCCGACTAATGCGCTTACTCTACCGTCTAAATACCAAGCTAGTGCTCTTTTTTCGGAGGTGGCTTCGGCATGAAAATCTACGATAATGGTATTGGTATATTTTTTTATACTTTGAAGTGCAAGGTCTATTTTTTTGAAAGGGCAGTCTATTGTGTTCATAAAAGTACGACCTTGTGCATTGATAACTCCTATTTTAATATCCGAATGAGGAATGGTATATACGCCGTATCCTTTACCTGGAGTGCCTTTGGGGTAGTTTATGGGGCGTAGTAAGCGTTTATCTAAATCCATATAATTAAAAATCAGATGTTTGTCAAAGCTGTGATTTCCACCTGTAATGACGTTGATACCTATTTCATATAGCTTTTGTACCTGTTGAAAGTTATATCCTCTACCTTCATGCATATTTTCACCATTTGCAATAATAAAATCAGGGTTAAAGCGTCTTTTGAGAATAGGTAAAGATATAGATAAAATTTCCATACCAGGCTCGCCTACTATGTCCCCAATAAACAATACTGTAATCATAGTGCAAATAAAGGTAAAAAATAACTTATAGGGTATTATGATTGATATTTTTGTTGTTTTGGAGTTATTTTTTGTAAAACTAACTTATGAGATAAGTGAAGTAAATATCATTTTTTATTTTTTGGGCGTGTCCTTGTGGGCGTTACGCTGCGCTCATGCCCACAAGGTCGGCGTGCTGCGGGCTGACGGTGCTGCGCCCCACCCGCCCACCCCCTAGGCAAGAGTGAGCGTGTGGGCGAGGGGCTTCGCACCGTGCTAACGCACGCCCTTCGCATGCCTCACGCAAGCGGCAAGTGTGTCTATCTTATTTATTCAAGACTTAATCTTGCAAGTAACTGAAAATGAACATCAAACAAGGTAAAAACAAGGCTTAACTTTGTAAATCCTTGAAAATCAAATCAAAATAAGATAAAGCTTGCAGATACAGGCTTAAGAGATTATCAGAAGTCCATGTATTCAAGGTTTGACCTTGTATATACTTGAAAATGAATACAAAACAAGGTAAAACGACTATAATTAAAACAAGATAAAAAATTTTAACCTTGTAAATACTTGATAATCAACCTGAAACAAGGTAAAGCGAAGACATGTCTAAAAACAAGGTAAAACATCCAAAAGCAGCGTGCGTGAGGCATGCGGAGGGTGCGTAAGCAGTGCGGAGCGCAGCGAAGCACCGAAGCGTTAGCGTAGCCCGCAGCACGCCGACCCGAAGCGCAGCGAAGGGACACGCCCAAAAAACAAATATCCCAAAAACCTTGAAAAAATTATACTTATGAGTAATTATTCTTTTTTTCAAGAAAAAAATTAGGTAAAATGTTTGTTTGAACAAATTTGTAATTTAACCAACCTATCAATATACCTACTATTGCGCCACATATAACATCTAACGGATAATGCACCCCAAGATAAATCCGAGAATAAGCAATGATAGTTGCCCATAAAAAAGCAAACTTTCCAAAATGAGGTATATCTCTACGTAACCATAAGGTTAAATATGTAGCTAATCCAAATACATTCGCTGCATGAGAAGATACAAAGCCGTACATTCCTCCACATTTATCATAAACAGTATGCACATTAGCCAGAGCATGACAAGGTCGTAGGCGTTTAATGTTTTCCTTTAACAGTAGATTGCTCGTTCCATCGGTCATGAAAATAAGCATAATAACAAAAATACATATCCAAGCTCCTTTCTTACCATACTGCTCCAAGAGATAAACTAAAAAAAACACATATAATGGCGTCCAGATGTATTTATCGCTTATCCAGTACATGAGTACATCCCCAAACGCTGAGTACTTGCTGTTAAGCCAAATAAACACTTCTTTATCCAAATCGAGCAAAAGGTCTATCATGATTTATTTTTTCAAGACCGTGAACTCTACCCTGCGATTTTTAGCTCGCCCTTCTGGAGAATTATTATCTGCAATCGGTTTAGTACTACCGTATCCTTTATAGTTGATTTGTGTTACATTTACACCACATTTGAGTATATAGTCAGCAACTGCTTTTGCTCTGGCTTGTGATAGTTGGATTAAATAGTTTGGACTCGTACCCGAAGCGCCATTATCTGTATGGCCACCTATTTCAATGACGATATTAGTATTAGTTTTTAGAAAATCTGCTACTCGTTTAAGTTCGCCATATGACTCCATTTTAAGGGTAGCACTATTAGGTTCAAAAAATATATTGTTCAATCTTACACACTGCCCTACTTCAATAGGTGTCAGATATAGATTTACTTCAACTTCTTTGAACTCTTTGAGGTTTTGGGTATCTAGATTTTCGCTTGTAGCCAAGAAGCCTTGTTTAGTGGCAAAAAAACCATACTGCTTGCCCTGTGGAAGAATAATTTTATAGCTACCATCTTTGGGGTTAGATCGTGCAATTCCTAGTTCTTCATCTGTCGCCAGGTCGCGATAGCTTACATTAGTTGCTATGGGTTCGTTTGTTTTAGCATTCAGGACTTTACCATATACAATAAGCACAGGCTTGGGTTTAGCTTCCTGGGGCATCTCTACTTGTATAATATCACTTGACCCCTCTATTCCGCCCTCTGAACTGACCATGTATGCATATTTGCCTGATGCTGTTACAGTGTAATAGGCATCCCATCTAATAGTGTTGATATTCGGACCTAAATTTTGTGGCTCTGACCAGTTTTTCCATGTGTCGTCTAATCTACGAGTAACAAAAATATCATGACTACCGTAGCCAGGTTTGCCATCTGTGGCATAATATAAGGTTACTCCGTCTGATGCTAAAAACGGGCTTACTTCATCACCTATGGTGTTAACAGTTTTACCGATATTCATAGGTCTGGAGTACCTTCGCTCGCCAGTTGCAAAAGAGACATAAATATCTTTGTTACCGTAGCTATCATCACGCTGTACAGTCATAAGTAATACTTTTCTGTCCGCTGAAACAAAAAACTCATTATATTTTGCGTTATTGTAAAAATCTTCAATAAAGATATCTTCAGGAATTGTCCAGCCGTTCTCTGTTCGGAACGTAATAGATAGTCCTTGTCCGTTATACGTACCATCATTTTTGTACCTATGCATCATAATCATAGTGTTATTATCAGGCATAACGGATATGACCACGTTTGCACTAGAATTGTTGAGGGGTTTTCCGAGATTTTGTCTTTTAGTCCAGTACTTTTCATCGTTTGTAGTACTAAACCAGGCGTCTTCTGCATCACCTGCTCCCCCTACATTTTCAGGGCTTCGTTTAATTCCATAAAATAAGGTCTTTCCATCAGGAGATATAACAGGTGAAACATCTTCATAACGGGTATTAACCTCACTACCTAAATTATTTTTTTTAACACTTTTTTGTGCGTTAGGAACGAGGTTAATAAAATTATCCTGCCTGATAATTATATTATCTACTTCAATAGTCATTTGCTTGTTGGTCAGAAAACCTACGGACGTGCCGTAAGGTGTTCGCACCGATGTGGTATATACTCTATTGTTATTAACGAAGAGGTCCCACTTTCGCCCTTTTTGAGTTACTTTAAGGATATTTGGAGTGCCCATTTTATTGATACAAGAAATTTTTTGCCAAGGCTGAATCTCAGTGTACTTTCCGTCTATGTAAGCATAAAAAATGTAATACCCATTGGAGGATATACCAAAACAGTAAGCGTTATCAACATCTTTTCCCCAGGTTATGCCATAGCTGTGATTATCCACTCCGTTAATTTGTGTAATAACACATTCAATAGAAAAGTCCTTCTCAGGGTCTAGAAATATACTATAATTCCAAAAAGTCCAGGCTGATGCATTAGGATCTTTGATAGTAATCCTATACACGCCATTTTTGACCTCTTTTTGGGTTTCGCTAGTTTTTCCGTATGTCCAACCTTTGCTATAATCATTAAAATTGTCCTCAAACCATACTTTTTGTGCATGCAAAGTAGCACAAACTGAAAGTATCAGAAAAAGAAAACATCGCATAATGTAAAAAACCTGTATTGACTATACAAAGTTACATTAACTTGCTTTTTTGTCCAAAATTTATTTGTTTTGCAACCCTGAATTTTAATGTTCATGTCAGACGAAAAACTAACCACATCAGAAGAGAGAAAAAACACTATAAAGGTTCAACAAAAAACAAGTCTAGAAGATAAACAAATAGAGGAGATTGTGTCTAAAGCCCCCTCAGCAGAGCAGTTTTTAATACAAAATAAAAAGAAAATCTTATATGGCTTGGGTATAGTTGTTTTAGTTACGGGAATAGTAATAGGTTATTTGTACCTCTTCGGTGGGGATGAAAATGAAGCTAATGAAAAAGCCGCAAAAGCTAATATGTATTTCTCTCAAAACATTGCCGAGTCTGCACCTAAGGACTCTACTGCGTTGGATAAAGCCATTAAAGGAGATGGACAAAACAAAGGATTAGAGTACATTGCCAAAGAATACAGTAATACAAAAGTAGGTCAATTAGCTAATTACGAATTAGGTATGATTTATTATCGTAAAGGTAACAAAGATTTAGCCTTGAAGTATTTAGAGAAATATAGCCCTGGAAAAAATATACTCGCTATTACTACATACGGTACTATGGCTGCTATTTATGAGGATAAACTTAACAAAGAAAAAGCCGCAGAGTACTACAAAAAAGCCGCAGAAGTTTATCCACTTAGTAATTTATCACCAGCTTATCTTATGCAAGCAGGTAGGGTGTATGAACAAATAAAAAAATATGATGAAGCTCTAGCTTGTTATCAGAAAATCAAGAACGAATATCCTGATAGCCAAGAAGCTAAAGAAGTAGAAAAAAACATTGCCCTAGTCAAGTATTCTCGTTAGTTAAGTATTGAACAGCAGTTTAGAATATCTCGTAAAGTAATGTCCCACTCTTAAAAAATTATCCGTAAATTAGCCGAGATGATTAGTCCATTAGACATACGCCAGCAAACTTTTAATAAGTCTTCCTTTGGCGGTTATGATAAAGATGAAGTCAGAGCGTTCTTGTACAATTTATCTAATGAGTGGGAGAAGTTACAAGAAGAAAACCGACAACTCAAAGTTAATATCGCTAAGCTCACGCAAGAACTCTCCACGCTTAAAGAAGTAGAGCAAGCCTTGCGAGACACCCTTATGCAAGCAAAAACTACTGCTCAACAAACCTTAGAGAATGCTGAAAAACAGGCTATTCTCCACATTCAAGAGGCTAAAATTACAGCAGAACGCATTATTGCTCGTGCAAATGAAGAAGAGAAGAAAATACAAGCCGACCTAAGAAACAAAATTAAAGAAGTAGAAAGAGAATACAACGAAATACTCAGCCGAAGAGATGATATTATTGAACAACTAAGATCTTTTTTAACTATTCAAACCGAACGGCTAAAAGCTTTTGAAAGAAATGAAAAAGTCCGATTAGATACCTTTGAGTTAGCAGAAAATGAAATGCCCACTCTTAAAATACAGGAGGAAAATCCGTTACCTAAAAGAGAAACAAATAATTCAAATTCCGTCCTCACTGATTTAGATGATATACTCAACCAATTGTAGGCATGGCAGAGGTAAAAATTGAACCCTCGTGGAAGGAAGTTTTACAAAGTGAATTTACTAAACCTTATTTTGAAGCCTTGGTCTTGTTTTTAAGGCAAGAAAAAGCCAGGCAAAAAATTATTTATCCTAAAGGGAGTGAAATTTTTAATGCTTATTTACACACTCCTTATCCGAAAGTCAAGGTAGTAATTTTAGGACAAGATCCCTATCATGGTGAAGGACAGGCGCATGGTCTTGCTTTTTCGGTTAATGATGGTGTTCCAATTCCTCCATCTCTCAAAAATATTTACAAAGAAATTCAGGACGATATAGGTACTATTCCGCCCAATAGTGGAAATCTTACTCGTTGGGCAACCCAAGGTGTTTTTTTGCTCAATACTTGCCTGACCGTAGAAAAAGATAAGCCATTTTCCCATAAGGATAAAGGTTGGGAACTCTTCACCGATGCAACCATTAGAGCGCTAAATGAAAAAAAAGAGCCTATTGTATTTTTATTATGGGGCAAACCTGCTCAGAGCAAAGAAAAATTGATTACTCATTCTCATCATTTAGTACTCAAAGCGGCGCATCCATCGCCGTATTCTGCGGACAAAGGTTTTTTTGGATGCAGGCATTTTTCTAAAACGAATGATTTTCTTAAAGAAAATGGTTTATCGCCAATTGAATGGTAGAATACTCAATTTTTTAATTATTTTTTCTTGGTCGTGTTTTGCCCGCATGAGCGCATGCGAAATGCAGGCAAGGACACGCCTAAATATACTAAGTCTAAAAAATAATTTTACTTTTTTGGGCGTGTCCCTCGCTTTCGCTCGGGTCGGTGCATTCCGCACTACGCTAACGCTTCGGTGCTACACTTCGTTTCGCACAGGGCTAACGCCCTTGCTCCATGCCCCTCACGCATTTAACCCTGGATTTTGAGGTTTTTATCTTATTTTATGCATAATTTTGTTTTATTTTGTTTTTGCGTTATTTTCTGTTACTTACAAGGTTAAACAGAGTATAGATGGTTTAAGACACTTGCAGAATGTTCTGCGTGAGGCATGCGGAGGGTGTGCGTCAGCACAGTGCGGAGCGCAGCACCGAAGCGATAGCGCAGCCCGTAGCACGCCGACCTTGCCCACACGAGCGTAGCAAGACGTGGGCAAGGACACGCCCAAAAAACACTTAATAACTAATTCATGCCTATTTTTTGTAAAAAAATAGACTTAATATAAGAAACATAAAGCATCTCTACAATACCTACATCAAAATTAACCTTATTTTGTTTATTTTGCATTGTTTATGTTTGACCATGATATATTCGGAGTGATAAAAAATAGCGCAAAAGAATTAGGACAACCTGTATATGTGGTCGGTGGCTATGTACGCGATAGCTTTTTAAAACGCGAAAATAAAGATATAGACTTTGTTACTGTGGGTAGTGGTATAAAATTAGCACAAAAAGTGGCTCAAAAACTAAACGTAAATGCGAATATCTACAAAAACTTCGGTACTGCTATGCTCAAATATGATGGATTAGAAATGGAATTCGTAGGTGCAAGAAAAGAAAGCTATCGTAAAGACTCCCGCAAACCCATAGTCGAAGATGGTACATTAGAAGACGACCTCTCTCGCCGTGATTTCACTATAAATGCAATGGCTATTGATCTAGAAACACACCAACTCATCGACTTTTTTGAAGGCAAAAAACATTTAGAGCAAAAAATCCTCAAAACTCCCACTGACGCCCATATCACTTTTTCTGATGACCCCCTGCGCATGATGCGTGCAGCCCGCTTTGCTACACAGTTAAACTTTACCATTGACCCCTCAGTATTAGATGCCATGAAAGCCAATGCCCACCGTATAGAGATTGTTTCTATGGACCGCATCATCGTAGAGTTTAATAAAATTCTTGAAACCTCAAAACCCTCAATAGGAATTAGATATTTGTACGACACAGGAATACTAAATTATATCTTTCCTGAATTAGTTCGTTTGAAAGGAGTGGAAAAAGTTAATGGTATCGCACATAAAGACAACTTTTATCATACCTTACAAGTTTTAGACAATGTAGCTAAAACTACTAAAAACTTTTGGCTACGGTGGGTAGCCCTTTTACATGATATTGCAAAACCTGAGACCAAAAAATTTATTGAAGGACAAGGCTGGACTTTTCACGGACATGAGGAGCTAGGTGCCAGAAAAGTGCCTAAAATATTCAGACGATTAAAACTACCCTTAGACGAACGTATGGAATATGTACAAAAATTAGTACGTTTGCATGCACGTCCAATTGCGTTGGTAGAAGAGAATGTTACCGATAGTGCTGTACGTAGACTTTTGTTTGAAGCAGGAAACGACATTGATGATTTGATAACATTTTGCAAAGCAGACATTACTACACGAGATAAAAACAAACTATCACAATATCTGAAAAATTTTGAATATGTGGAAAGACGCTTACAAGAGGTAGAGCAAGCAGATAGGCTTCGCAATTGGCAGCCACCTATATCAGGGGAGATTATTATGCAGACTTTTAATCTCAAGCCCAGTCCGCAGATAGGTATAATTAAAAACGCCATTCGGGAAGCTATTTTAGAAGGACAAATCAAAAATGACTACCAAGAAGCCTATAATTTTATGATAGAATTTGCCAAAAAAGAGCTTAATCTATCTCCTATCTGAAAAGTATTGCCGCTTAAAAATATCAGATTTATTGAAGTAGAAGTCTCATCTCTTATTTGATAGAAATAATTTTACTTTTGGGCGTGTCCTTGTGGGCGTTTCGCTGCGCTCATGCCCACAAGGTCGGCGTGCTACGGGCTGCGCTAGCGCTTCGGTGCTTCGCTGCGCTACGCACTGCTGGCGCACCCTCCGCATGCCTCACGCACGTGGCTATCAAACTAACTCTACTTATACAAAATGTAACCTTGTAAGTACCTGAAAATGAACATTAAACAAGATAAAAATATATCTTAACCTTGTAAATCATTGAAAATCAATTCAAAACAAGGTAAAACTTGAATATTCAGGATTAAAGAGTTATCAAAAGTCCATGTATTCAAGGTTTAACCTTGTATGTATTTGAAAATCAATAAACAACAAAATACAACGAACATAACTCAAACAAAGTAAAAAACTTTAACCTTGTAAATAGTTGGTAATCAACACTGAACAAGGTAAAGCAAATCTATGCATAAAAATAAGGTAAAACGTTGAAATACTACTTGCGTGAGGGATACGGAGCATGCCGTTAGGCAGTGCGGAGCGTCAGCGTAGCACCAAGCGTCAGCGTAGTGCGGAGTAGCCCGACCCGAAGCGCAGCGAAGGGACACGCCCAAAAGTAAAATTACTTCAAACTTAACATATAATACATCACTTGTTATATGATTTACAAGTAGTACTTATAGTACCGTTTGATTTTAGGGCGTTTTTTGCCATAATCAATCGTTTTCTCTCTTATTAGTCCATTAGGAAAGTAACCGTAAGTGATAGTCTTTTTATTATCTCTGAACTCTTTTAAGTAACCTCTGTGGTCATAAATTAACGAGGCTTTGTACTTCTTTTTTGTCTTGTCTTCTAAATTTTGTGCTTCTACGCCAATCAACTTCTTTGATTTTTTATGATAAATATAATTAAACTCTACTTTGGGAATAGGGGGAGCATCATACTGGTCTTCTTCTTGATATACTTTGAGAGTTCTACCGTAGTCATCATAAGTAATGGTGTATAACATGCCTTTGTCAAAATCATCTTTATATTCCTGATAGCGTTGTAACCGTATTTTTATCTTGTTATTTTCTAAATAAGTAAAAGTAATTTTTTGTAGGTATTCAGTTTCAATTTGTTCTATGGCTGTTTGTCCTTTGATTTTAGTGTATTTGAATTGGAACTCTGCTTGGATAGATTTGTATGCAATCAAATTACCTCTATCTAAGTGCCAGGTTTCTATAATACCCTGTACTGAATCAGTATTTTTGAGTACATTTACTTCTACTTTTTTAACATCTAATTTTTTAAGTAGTTTTTTTTGAAGTTGATAATCAGAATCAGGGAAGATAAAGTAATCCGCCAAAGTTTGTGCATTTAACAAGAGGGGTATAAAGCCTATCCATATAATTCCTACTTTATTGAGTAGTATTCTCATGCTGTAAAGTTATGGATTTTTTAGAATTTTTTGGGCGTGTCCCTCGCTGCGCTCGGGTCGGCGTGCTACGGGCTGCGCTATCGCTTCGGTGCTTCGCTGCGCTACGCACTGCTGACGCACCCTCCGCATGCCTCACGCAAGCGGCTATCAAATTTATCTCACTTACTTAAAACTTAATCTTGTAAGTATCTCAAAATCAAAATTAAACAAGGTAAAATTCGATTTTGACCTTGCAAGTCCTTGAAAATCAATTGAAAATAAGGTAAAACCTGCATATTCAAGGTTAAAAGATTATCAAAAGTCCATGTATTCAAGGTTTAACTTTGTACATGCTTGAAAATGAACACAAAACAAAGTAAATTAAGAGTACTTCAAAAAAGGTAAAAAATTTTAACCTTGTAAGTGTTTGATAATAAGCATCCAATAAGGTAAAGCAAAAGTATACATAAAATCATGTAAAACATCCAAAAGCTGCTGCGTGAGGCATGCGGAGGGCAAGCCGTCAGGCTTGGTGCGAAGCCCCTCGCCCACTCTTGCTCAGGGGGTGGGGGCGTAGCACCGTTAGCCCGCAGCACGCCGACCTTGCCTGCATGAGCGCAGCGAAACGCAGGCAAGGACACGCCCAAAAAAATATACCTGTTTCATAAAATTTATCTACTAAGGTTAGTTGTATTGTAATTATGCTCATTTTTTCTATTTTTGCACACACTTGGCGACGTAGTTCAACTGGATAGAACGGGGGTTTCCTAAACCTTAAATCCGAGTTCGAGTCTCGGCGTTGCTACTATGCTTTCAGAAATAGAAGATCTTGCCCAAGAAATTGATACACTGACCATACATACCGCTCAGGAAGCTGAACAAATACGGATTAAATACTTATCCCGAAAAGGTGTGCTTTCGCAGTTTTTTTCTCAATTAGCAACTCTACCCATATCAGATAGAGCCGCAGCAGGCGCTAAACTCAATAGTATTAAACAAAAAATCCAAGATAAAATTGACGCCGCCCAAAAAATAGACACTCCTTCTACCGAAGCATTTGACTTTGATTATACCCTGTCCGCAAAACCCCTACATCAGGGCAGATTACACCCCCTAACCTTGGTAGAAAAAGAACTTATTAGTATTTTTGAAAGAATGGGTTATGTAGTGGCACAAGGTCCAGAAATTGAAACAGACTGGTACAATTTTTCTGCACTTAATTTTGAACCTCACCACCCTGCCAGAGATATGCAGGACACTTTTTTTATCTCTGTCAACCCTGATATACTACTTCGTACTCATACTTCCTCGGTCCAAGTGCGTGTAATGGAACAGCAGTCCCCCCCTATACGAGTTATTGCTGTGGGAAGGGTGTACAGAAATGAGACCATCACTGCTCGCGCTAATTGTTTATTTCATCAATTAGAAGTTCTTTATGTGGATAAAAACGTCTCTATGGCAGATTTGAAAAAAGATTTACTTTATTTTGCCCAAGAGATGTTTGGAAAGAATACAAAAATAAGGTTGAGAGCATCTTACTTTCCCTTTACCGAAGTAAGCGCCGAAGTGGATATATCTTGTAGTATTTGTGAGGGAAAGGGTTGTAATGTATGCAAATATACAGGATGGGTAGAAATTTTAGGTTGTGGTATGGTTGACCCCAATGTACTTAAAAATGTAGGAATAGACACCGAAGTTTATTCGGGTTTTGCCGCAGGTTTAGGAATAGAAAGAATTGCAATGCTCAAATATCAGGTGAATGATTTACGCTTATTCTATGAAAATGATGTTCGCTTTTTACAGCAATTTTGATAGTAACTTGCAAATTGACTTACATACTATACTTTTGCATATATGAAATACCAACTTAAAACACTTGATGATGTACAGTATATTGACGAAGGCAACGGACCTGTACTGTTGTTATTACACGGTTTATTTGGAGCTTTGAGTAACTGGGCAGATGTAATAGAGGAGTTTAGAAAAGACTACCGAGTCATCATTCCCATGATGCCTATTTATCAGGTAAATTTAGATGATTTGAGTGTTGAAACCCTGGCGGATTATATTGCTATGTTTGTGGATAAAATGCAATTGAGTGATTTATCTGTTATGGGCAACTCGCTTGGCGGACATGTAGGTTTAGTTTACACTTTGGAGCATCCCGAGAAAGTTAGGACGTTAATTTTAACAGGTAGTTCGGGATTATTTGAGTCAGGTATGGGTGGGAGCTTTCCCAAAAGGGGGTCAATGGAATATATTAAGGAGCGAGTAGAATACACATTTTATGACCCTAAGACAGCTACCCAAGATTTGGTAGATGAAGTATTTGAAATTGTTAATAATCCTAAGAAAGCCATACGTATTATCAAAATTGCGCGAGCCGCACAAAGGCATAATCTTAAAGTAGAAATCCGTACTATTCAATGTCCTACGTTGTTAATTTGGGGACTAAACGACAACATCACACCCCCTGAAGTGGCTCACGAATTTCATAGACTTATCCCTAATAGCGAATTATATTTCATTGACCATTGCGGACACGCCCCGATGATGGAACGCCCAAAAGAATTTAATGCTTATTTAAGGCGATTCTTAAACAAGCATTTGACTGTATCTCACAGTTTTTGAAGTGCTAATTAGAATACTTCATTTTACTTTTTTGGGCGTGTCCCTTCGCTGCGCTCGGGTCGGCGTGCTACGGGCTACGCTATCGCTTCGGTGCTTCGCTGCGCTTCGCACTGGGCTAACGCCCACCCTCCGCATGCCTCACGCAAGCTGTATTTTGATGTTTTACCTTGTTTTTATGCATGACTTTGCTTTACCTTGTTTGATATTCATTATCAACTACTTACAAGGTCAAAATTTTTTACCTTGTTCGATCCGTGTTAGCTTTATCTTGTTTTACATTGATTTTCAAGCGTGTACAAGGTTAAACCTTGAATACATAGACCTTTGATAACCCTTTAACCTTGAATATTAAAGTTTTACCTTATTTTAAATTGACTTTCAATGATTTGCAAGGTTAAAATATACTTTAACCTTGTTTGATGTTGATTATCATATACTTACAAGATTACGTTTCAAATAAATGGGATTAGCTTACTACCAGCTTGCGTGAGGCATGCGGAGGGCAAGCCGTCAGGCTTGGTGCGAAGCCCCTTGCTCATGCTTCAAACCCTTGCCCAAAGGGTGGGCGAGTGGGGCGTAGCACCGTTAGCCCGCAGCACGCCGACCTTGTGGGCATGAGCCAAGCGAAACGCCCACAAGGACACGCCCAAAAAATTAAAACTTAACTTTGGTGAATTGCCATTCGCATACCGAAAAGATAGACTTAATATAGTAGGGTTGTACCTTGTACTAAACCGTAGTCAAGTCTAAAAGAAGTATTTCTTTGCCATAAAAATTTGCCGCTATTATTACTTAGTTTAGTTCAAGATTAAAGTATTAAATATTGTTGTTCCTTGATTGACCATGATTGGCAATAAACTCCCTTTTTTGCTGCTATTACTATCAGCGATAAACATACAAAAATAAGTGTTACCGTTGAACAAGTTAAAATCTGTAAGCGTGTCATTTTTTTGGCAATAACTTGAAAACTATATGGGTAGGTAACAATAACTGCATTTTTTGTTCATCGGGATATAGAGATAAAATTACACATTTCTGAGGATTGACATAAAATTCTACTTGTTAGAAGTAATACAAATCAAAAGCTTGTCAAAATTTTTGATTAGTACATTATGCAAAACATTATGCAAACATACGATTTGTGTAGAACAAGCAAAGTTGCATTTAATTAGAATTATCCAGAACTTTTTGCAGATTAGTGGTTAGTTCTTTAAGCTTATTACATATAATTATATTGCTGTTAGACTGCTAGTTAGCACGTAGCGTGTTTTTCACACAAATCGTGGTCCTGCTTAGTTTTGAGATGCAACGCGATCGAATATTCAGTAGAGCGGAAGACGGGACTTGAACCCGCGACATTCACCTTGGCAAGGTGATGCTCTACCAACTGAGCTACTTCCGCTTGCGTGCCGTAGGCGGGAATCGAACCCGCACCCGTATTTCTACAGACAGGATTTTAAGTCCTGCGCGTCTACCTATTCCGCCACCACGGCTAAATGTGTATATCAGGGTAGAGTAGAGCAGAAGACGGGATTCGAACCCGCGACATTCACCTTGGCAAGGTGATGCTCTACCAACTGAGCTACTTCTGCACAAATAGACTGCAAATATAGTTGCATTTTATATTCCTGTCAAGAATTATTTTTAATATACTCACATTTGTGCTGGGTAGTGATTTCAATTATATGATATATCAAGCCTAAAGAATAATCTCATTTTTAGGTGTATCCTTGCTTGCGTTTCGCTGCGCCCATGCAAGCAAGGACATGCCCAAAAATAAACCTTATTCTAAAAACAACTATGTACCCGCTTTAAGCACGTTGTATAGTTGATATCCGAAGTATAACCCAAGTTACTCACCCCTCATATATTGATATAGAGCATGTACCCAATTTGCAGGATATGCAATAAAACGTTTATTTTCTATGAGAATAGCAAATTTTTTTTCGTCGTACCATTTTTCAAATGGACAGTAATCCTTGGTAATCGCATTTTTAACATTATTGATAAACGCTTTGTATGCGTAGCGAGTAACGTATATACACATACTTAACGTTACCCAACCAACGTACCAAATAGGAGTAAAAAACAGAATAATAGTGCATACAAACAAAATTATGGCAAAATAGCGCGGCTGCTTAGGTGAATACGTTTTCACTTCTTCCCAAGTAAATTTTTCAGGGCGTATTCCTACCATGGCTTTACCTGAGGTAAAAAGTTCTTTATATTTTTCAAATACTAAGATTTTCTCTTCTAATGGGCAGTCCATACTGCAGCTCTGCTGGGACTGGGCTATTTTTCGCAAATGCTCTTCTAATATTTTAGAGGCTTCATCTATCATTAACACAAAAATACTAAACCTGAGAATGATTTTCAAATTAAAAACAAACATTGTATTATTGTAGCATGGAAGTGAAATTATTAGAATTAGCTTTACAGGGTGGGGGTTCGCATGGTGCTTTCACTTGGGGGGTGATAGACAGAATTTTAGAAGATGAACGTATTAAAATAGAAGCTCTTTGTGGCACAAGCGCAGGCGCTATGAATGCTACTGTAACCGCGTACGGTTTGCACATCGGAGGACGAGATAAAGCCCGTGAACTCTTGTACGAATTTTGGAAAAAAGTATCAGATTATAGTTACTTTTCTTTACTACAACCCTCCTGGTTTGATAAAGAATATGACTTTGGAAACATGGATACCTCTTGGGGATACTTTATGTTCGATGTTATGACTTTAATGCTCTCGCCCACACAGTTTAACCCTATGAACAACAACCCTTTAAGAGATGTTTTGCTCTCCATAGTAGATTTCAAAAAGCTCCGCAGTTGTACTAAAACTAAACTTTTTTTATGTGCCACAAACGTAAAAAAATGTAGAGCAAAGGTTTTTCACCTTCATGAAATATCGGTAGATGCGGTATTAGCGTCCGCTTGCTTGCCTTTTTTGTTCAAAACCGTGGAAATTGATGGAGATTATTACTGGGATGGCGGCTACATGGGCAATCCGCCGATATTTCCTTTGATTGAAAACTGCCCTATCGACGATATTTTAATCGTACAAATCAATCCTGTACATATTCACCACCTGCCTAACCGTGCTGATGAAATACGAGATAGAGTAAATGAACTCTCCTTCAATGCTTCCTTAATGCATGAAATGCGACTAGTGTACTTAATGAAGCAACTACTCCAAAAAGGTATACAAGTGGAAGGTATTAAAGCGCGCGATATACGCATACATACCATTAACCCTGAAAATATGATGGCAAACTTTAAAGTATCCTCCAAACTCAATACCGACTGGGATTTTATCAAGTTTTTATTTAAGGAAGGAAGAAAGCATGCCGATGAGTGGTTAGAAAAAAATTATGATAAAATTGGCGTAGAGAGTTCTTGTGATATCAAAGAAATGTTTTTATGAGCTTAGTCAGAAAAGTTTTATTCAGAACACTCGGACCTAAAAATTATCTTAAACTAATCAGTAAAATATACCTCAAACGCATAGAAAAAGGTCAGTATAAAGATAAATACCCTGAACTGCATTTTCTACAATATTTTATCAAACCTGATTTTTATTGCATAGACATTGGTGCTAATCTCGGCTATTACAGCTATTTTTTGTGCAAACACGCTTATCAAGGTAAAGTGTGGGCAGTAGAACCTGTACCTCTTTTTGCAGAGGTTCTTCGTTCTAACTGCCCTTTTTCAAACTTTACACATGTCCCTTATGCTTTGGGCGCCCAAAACACTTCTATCTTAATGGAAACGCCTGTCGTTAATGGTGTTTTTAGGCATGGTTTGACCAAAGTAGTTAGTCATAATCAGCTGCCCTCTCGTTACTCGTACCAAGTGGAAATGAAAATTCCAAATGAATTGTTTCAAGGCTTACCTCGTTTAGATTTTGTCAAATGTGATGTAGAAGGTTACGAGGGTATTATTTTCGAAAATTTTATGAGTATAATTAAAAAGCATTTGCCTATACTTCAAGTTGAGATACAAAGTTCTTCAAAAGATATTTTGTATCGCTTGCTTAGCGAGGTTGGATATTTACCGTATCAGTTGCACAATCAAAAGTGGTTGCTACTTGATTATCAGGATTATTTACTTTGTGATAAAGATATTTATTTCATTTGTCGCAAAAAAGGACATTAGTCCTATTTTGGTTGAGAGTAGATAAATGATTTGAGAATTTACTTTTGGGCGTGTCC
Source organism: Bacteroidia bacterium (assembly GCA_025057675.1). Lineage (GTDB taxonomy): Bacteria > Bacteroidota > Bacteroidia > JANWVE01 > JANWVE01 > JANWVE01. Next base: position 13,421 of record JANWVE010000004.1, on the reverse strand, counting down.
CTCGCTGCGCTCGGGTCGGCGTGCTACGGGCTGCGCTATCGCTTCGGTGCTACGCTGCGCTTCGCACTGCTGACGCACCCTCCGCATGCCTCACGCAGCTGCTTTTGGATGTTTTACCTTGTTTTACGCATACTCTTGCTTTACCTTGTTTGATGTTGATTATCAAATACTTACAAGGTTAAGCTTTGAATACATCAACTTTTGATGATCTTTTAACCTTATGATGCCAAAGCTTTACTTTGTTTGATGCTTATTTTCAAGGATTTACGAGATTAAAATTAAGTTTTACCTTGTTGGTATGTTCATTTTCAGATACTTACAAGGTTAGATTTTGTATGAGAGGATTTAGTCTGACAGCAGCGTGCGTGAGGCATGCGGAGGGCGTGCGTCAGCACGGTGCGAAGCCCTCTGCACAACTCTCATTCTCTTGCCCAGGGGGTGGGGCGTAGCACCGTTAGCCCGTAGCACGCCGACCCGAGCGCAAGCGAGGGACACGCCCAAAATAAAACCATCAAAAAACAATACTACACCATCAAAATATCAACCTACTCGGCTAATCTCCGATTTTTCAGACACCATCTTACGATAATTTTCAAGTAAAACCGCATGTTCAGGCATCCTCAAATGAGGGTCATTCTCCACAATTTTGAAAGCCATTTTACGAGCCTCCTGCAAAATAGAAGCATCTTGGGCGATATTAGCAATCTTAAAGTCGGGCAAACCACTCTGACGCGTGCCAAATATCTCTCCAGGACCTCGCATCTCTAAATCTACATCAGAAATTTTGAACCCATCATTCGTTTCTACCATAGTTTGCAAGCGTTTCTTTCCCTCCGCAGAAAGTTGATAATCCGTCATCAAAATACAATAGGACTGATATTCGCCCCTACCTACGCGCCCTCGCAATTGATGTAACTGCGCTAATCCAAAACGCTCCGCATGCTCTATAACCATAATAGATGCATTAGGCACATCTACTCCTACCTCAATAACCGTAGTAGCCACTAATATCTGAAAAACATTGAGCTTAAATTTAGTCATTACGTCATCTTTCTCAGCAGGATGCATTTTACCGTGCAATAGTCCTACCTTATATTCAGGAAATAAGGCTTGTATTTGTGAGTAACCTTCAGTTACCGCTTGTAAATCTAACTTCTCGGATTGTTCTACCAAAGGATAGACAAAATAAACTTGGCGCCCTTCTTTAATTTGCTGGCGAATAAATTCATAAATTCTAGCTCTATCTTTTTCGGTACGTATAGCCGTTTTAATAGGTTTGCGATTCTTAGGTAACTCATCTATGATAGAAGCATCTAAATCGCCGTACAAGGTTAAAGCTAAACTGCGAGGTATAGGCGTAGCTGTCATTACTAATACATGCGGATAGAGTTCGGGCGTTGTGTTCTCTGAATTGTTTTTTTGCCATAACCTTGCTCTTTGCATGACCCCAAAACGATGCTGCTCATCAATCACGGCTAAACCTAATTTGTAAAATTGAACATCATCTTCTAATAGTGCATGCGTGCCAATGAGAATATGTATCATGTTTAATTTAAGGGCTTGCAGCAGCTGCGACCTTTGCTTTTTTTTGGTTGAACCTGTGAGCAGCGCTACGTTAATTCCTATTTTTTGAGCATAATTAGAGATATTTTTGAAATGCTGTTCAGCTAAAATTTCTGTGGGAGTCATCATGGTACATTGATAGCCCGCACTAATCACATTAAGCATGGATAAAAAAGCAACCATAGTTTTACCACTTCCTACATCACCTTGCACTAATCGGTTCATTTGGATACCCGAGCTAAGATCTTGTTCAATTTCCTGTAATACGCGTTTTTGTGCTTGGGTAAGTTCAAAAGGTAGATGTTTAGAAGTATATTCTACAAAAAGATGACTTTGTGGAGGTATTTTGAAACCTTTGTGAGTTTGTTTGTTAATTCCTTGTTTAATAGCTAATTGTAGTTGAAAATAAAAGAATTCTTCAAATTTTAGGCGATATTTAGCTTGATTAAGTTCCTCAAAAGTGCGCGGAAAGTGGATTTTGTACATAGCTTGATGTTTAGCCATCAAGTTTTTTTCTTGTATGATGTGATCGGATAAGGTTTCAAAAAAGGTGTATTTTTGTTGATGTAGTTGGAGAAGTAAATGATAAGTTAGTCTGCGGATGCCGCGAGGGTCTAAACCTGCGGCACGAAGTTTTTCTGTGCTGGGATAGACAGGTAAAATTTTAGGTATATCGGCGTCTTCATTTCCGCTGAGTTTATCTATATCGGGGTGGGTAAATGTCAAACGATTACCGTAAATACTTGGCTTACCGAATGCAGCTACTTCCTCGCCTAAGGTAAAGTATTTTTCTATCCATTTAAGACCTTGAAACCATACTAATTCTGCTACACCTGTACCATCATCTAAATAAGTAACAAAGCGTTTTTTTCTTCCGCTATCTATCATTTCCGTATGAACCACTTTACCAATGACAACTACATTTCTACCTTCTTCTTGTATATCTTTTATTTTGACATTGTGAGTTCTATCTATGTAACGGCGGGGATATAGCTCTAATAAATCTTGGTAAGTATGTATATTGAGTTCTTGTTGTAATAGTTTAGCGCGGTTAGGTCCTACTCCTTTGAGGTATGTAATTTCGGTTTGTAGAATATCTTTTTCACTCATTTTTAGACAAAAGTACAAAAAAGAAACAGAGTTTATGCGTGTATGATGAGTTTTTTATTTTGGGCGTGCCCCTCGCTAACACTCGGGTCGGGCTACTACGCACTACGCGTGCGCTTCGGTGCTACGCTAATGCTCCGCACTGCCTAACGGCATGCTCCGTATCCCTCACGCAAGCTGCTCTTAGATGTTTTACATGATTTTTATACACACTTTTGTTTTACCTTATTTGACCTTGATTATCAAATAATTACAAAGTTAAATTTTTTTATCTTGTTTAACTGCGTCCGTTTTATCTTGTTTAGTATTCATTTAACCCCGAACATTCAAGTTTTACCTTATTTTGAATTGATTTTCAATTACTTACAAGGTAAAAATATATTTTAACCTTGTTTAGTGTTCACTTTCAAGTACTTACAAGATTACATTTTGTGTAAATGGAATTAGTCTGCTCGCTGCTGCGTGAGGCATGCGGAGGGCAAGCCGTCAGGCTTGGTGCGAAGCCCCACGCCCACGCTTTCACTCTTGCCCAGGGGGTGGGCGGGTGGGGCGCAGCACCGTTAGCCCGTAGCACGCCGACCTTGCCCACACGAGCGCAGCGAGACATGGGCAAGGACACGCCCAAAAAATTCAATCTTTAAAAACTTCCGTAAAATAAAATTAAAATCTGATGAACGTTATTCAAAAATTTTATCCATTAGTCAAGCTCGAACCTTGCAACTTTACGTATGTTTACTCGTTAAGTGGCTTCAATTATGAATAAAAACCTTGTTTCACTCTGCTTGTTAGCAGTAGCATGCACACTTAGTACAAGATTTGCATTCACACAAGCGCTGGATGAGTTCTACTTTGCTAGCGCCCTGAATACATCAGGAATTTTCGGTAGATCTGAAGTTGCCAAGATTGTTCAAGATAAGAACAGTGGTAACTTCATTGTTGCAGGTACTTACAAAGGCAGTATCGCATTAGATTTATCTAAACCTTTGACCACAACCTTCTCCCTCTTGTCCGTAGCATCAACTCAATCCTTTATCGCTATGTACTCCCCGAGCGGTAAGTACTTATGGAGTATATCTTTGGAGTCCTCACTTCCTTTGGCAACAGACTCAGTAATCATCAAGAGCATTGACTTAGATGAGTTAGGTAATATATACGCTGTGGGTACATTTAATTGTTTGAATTTGAAATCTTCCGCGCCGTACACCTTGACTACGCCTAAATCTGGTAGTCTATCAGGTTTTTATGCGCGTATTAACCCATACAACCCTGCGGACCTCAGCCAATATTTAGAAAGAGTAGTTGCTATCTCTGGCACAAAAACCATCATAAATGACTGTAAATACGTAAGAATAGGGAATGTACCTACTTTGCTCATAGCTGGTAGTTTCAATGGCACGGTAGACCTTCATCTCCCAAGTGGTTCCGTGGCGAGCCGCACAAGTCCTTTAAATACTTACTCAGGTTTTATCACTGCAATAACCACTAACGGACTTGCTAGCGCTTCTTTTACCCCTTTTACTCTCAACGGCTCCGCTATAGGTAACCACGTTGAGATTACCAAGATATCCGTAGCCAATAAAAGCCGTACTAGTACCGAAGATACTCTGGTATATTGTGGGAATTTCAAAGGAGGTATCAGTAGCTATACTGTTACCTCTTACGGTAATCAAGATATTTTGATGGGAAGAGTTAGAGTTACTACAACTTCATCCCTTCCTGAGGGGGTTTCATCTGTTGGTAGCCCGCAGAGCATAGGGTCTAATGGTAATGACCTTGCCACAGACATTATTATCAATTCCATGAGGAACAGAATAACCTTGTCAGGAACGTACAGCACTTCTGGAAGTATGGACATAGATCCAAGTACTTCAACAATAAACTTAGGTGCGAGCAGCAGTGTAGATGCTTTTTATGTGCAGTACAGCTCAAATTTTGTATACTTAAATCACGCAAAACTTAATGGTACTGATGAGCAGCATATCACTTCATTAGGTATATGGGGTAAAACAAGCGATACTATTTTAGTAGGAGGTCATTTTAAGGTACAGCTTCAATATGGAGCAGCATCAATCAATGCTTCTGGAGGATACGATAGTTATATGCTTTTGGTTAAAGTGGGCGGCACCCCATCTTATATTAGGACTATACACTTTGGAGGTGCTTCTGATGACTTACTAAATACTGTTTTTGTTAGTAATTATGGCGAAGCAGTAGCAGGAGGATTATTTAGTGGAAACGTGGATTTTGATGTCAGTTCTAGTTTGTATGAGCTGAGCCCTTCATTACCTACAGCGTATATCTTATCGTATGGAGATTTTCTCTTCCCGTACGTAGATAGCTACACCACAGGCAGTGCAGATGACGAATTAGCTGCTATTAGCATTGACAGCTACGGAGAAATTTTTGCGATAGGTACATACACAGGTTCTATCAACGTTGGTTCGTTCAATCTTAATAGCTCAGGTGGTACAGATGTTTTTATTCAAAGAAAGCACAAAACAGGACTCAATACATGGGTATCCAACGCTGCAAGATGGATTAACTTAGGATACAGTCTTGAAAACATCACAAGTAAGATAAACACTTCAGGTGATGATAAGGCAAGGAGTATTGCTGCAAGTGATACGTCTATTTATATTGCTTACATAAAAAATGACACAGCCTGCATTCAACGTATCAATAGAAATACAGGAGGTCCTGTTTGGACGCAAAAAATTAACAAAGCAGGAAGCGATATAACAGCTATCACAGCAGATGACCAGTATGTGTACTTTGTTGGAGATAGCTCAGGAGTACATATCACACAGAGAATTAACAAAAATACAGGAGGTCCCGTTTGGACACAAAGAATTGCTGGTGGAAAGAGCAAAGCTATTACTATGGATAACACTGACGTATTCACAGTGAAAGATAGCTCAGGACATACCGTAATTTCACGTATTAACAAAAACACGGGCGGACCCGTGTGGACTCAGAAAATACCTAATCACTCAGGTTACAGTATAGCAGAGTACGGCGATGAAGTATATGTTATGTCAGACAGCACAGGAAGTATCATGCTGACAAGAATTAACAAAAACACGGGCGGACCTGTGTGGACACAAAAAATTGCATCAGGAACTCTTGGGAACGTAAGTGTAAACACAAGCAGGGGTGAGGTATATATCTCTGGCACCTTTACAGGGACTTCTAGTTACTTAGGTTTAACGAGTTCTGGTGGTACGGATGGCTTTATCGCCCGTATAAACAGAAACACAGGCGGACCTGTTTGGGCAGCGGCAGTGGGCGGTACAGGTGCTGATAGTATCAAAACCATGCAAGCAACTTTAGGTAATGATATTTACATTGGTGGGAATACACAAGGTGGGAGTTTCGGAAGTAGCTCTGCAGGGCCTGGTGTATTTTTAGTCCGTTTATCTGTGGATAGCTTAGAAAATGCTACTACTACTCAAGGTATGCAGACAAAGCCTGACGAGTTTAATTGCCAAGTGTATCCTAATCCTGCTCAAAATATCTTGAATATATCTGCGGTATTACCTAATTTAGAGCTCATACAAATTCGTTTAGTGGATATGAGGGGAGGAATAGTGTTCCAGGATATGCACGGCAAACAAACATTTATTCAAAAAAGTATAGATGTTAGTGATTTAGCTAAGGGGTTGTATATTTTGCAAATTCAAGCAGGCAAGCATCAAGTTACTCGTAAAGTTATCAAAGAATAGAAAACTAATAAATAAGTTTTGAAAGATAATACCCACTTGCATAACTGCGAGTGGGTTATTTTTTACATTTTACAAGTATCGATAGATGTTTTTTTCAGATACAAAAAAACTGTACTTTTGTACAGTATGTATCTTATTGCCATAGACGAAACGGTAATAGAAAAAAGTGGAAAACATACGCATGGCAAACACCGATTTTTTTATAGTTCTGTATATCAACAGGTAGTATCAGGGATAGTGTTTATGGCATTAAGTCTGATAGATGTAGAGAAACGGAAGTCATACAGTATAAGTCAGGAGCAGATTATTGTCAGCCAAGCGGATAAAGTTAAATTGAGAAAAAAGAAAGAAAAGAAACGGAGTTCAACAGGAGGGGATAAGTCAAAGAAACGGGGTCGTCCGAAGGGGCGTCAAAATGAGGTTAAAACAGAACCCGACACCCCTGCTCATCGTACTTTCAAGATACTGTTAAAAAAAGTATTTGGCATTTTGATAAAGATTAGAGCTTATGAACAGAAATTTTGTAGCAAAACTCTTGACTTTATTTTATACTGATTTTCAGCATGTTGCATATAGTTGCATATAAAAGTATAAAACGAAACTATTTTCTTATAAAACATTGATTATCATTGTTTTGCATAATCAAGAAATTTTATCTAATCTTGTGTTCATAAAGTTTATTGTAAAAATAAATAAGCATATTATTTTTACGTAGTTTTGCCGCATGAACTACTTTACTCCTATCCAAGATATACAAAAATTACAAAGAATTACATATCAAGTACGCAGAGATATTGTCCGTATGGTGCATAATGCGGCATCAGGACATCCAGGCGGGTCATTAGGCTGCACAGATATATTAGTTTGCTTATATTTCAATATCATGCGCCACCAACCTAAACCTTTTATCATGGAGGGCAAAAACGAAGATGTATTCTATCTTTCAAACGGACATATCTCGCCTGTCTTGTATAGTGTATTAGCACGCACAGGTTATTTTCCGCTTTCAGAATTAGCCACATTTAGAAAAATAAATAGTCGCTTGCAAGGACACCCTGCCACCAAAGAAGGATTAGAAGGAGTGCGAATAGCCACGGGTTCATTAGGACAGGGATTTTCAGTAGCGATTGGACATGCATTAGGTAAAAAATTAGATAAAGACCCTACTTTGGTTTATGTTATGCTTGGCGATGGAGAAATTCAAGAAGGACAAATTTGGGAAGCTGCATCGTTTGCTTCACATCACAAGGTAGATAACCTCATTGCTATAATTGATGTGAATGGGCAGCAAATTGATGGGCGCACTGAGGAAGTTATGAATAACCGTGATATCCAAGCTAAATTTGAAGCCTTTGGCTGGCAAGTTTTACAAATGAACGGGCACGATATCCCCCAAATTTTAGATACTATTAAAAATGCGCAAAATAAATGTGGAAAGGAAGTTCCTGTTGTAATTTTAGCGCATACAATTATGGGCAAAGGAGTAGATTATATGGAGGGAACACATAAATGGCATGGCGTAGCCCCTAATGATGAGGAATTAGCACGGGCACTATCTCAACTTCCCCAAACACTCGGTGATTATTAGTAACTATTTTTTAAGATTTGTTTTTTGAGTCTATTTAATCAGTTTATATCAGGTCTTATTTTTTGGTCTGGATAAAAAGTTATTTTTAATGTTAGGTTTTTAATTTTTTGGGCGTATCCTTGCTTTGCCCACACGAGCAAAGCGAGCCGTGGGCAAGGACACGCCCAAAAAATTATCTATTTTATACAATTTGTAAAAAACACTCAAATGTTCCTCATAACAATCATAACAAACACTTATATAATGTCAAAAAAAATGATTAGATTTGCGATATGGTAAAATATCCAACTTTATTAGTAATTTGTTTATTTTCAGTATCCTCTGCCTTTGCTCAAATTACGATTACAAGTGCAGATATGCCCATTTCAGGGGATACTCTACGATATTGTAATGCTACTCCAACATCTGGTGGATATGACTTTACTCTAACCAGTGCTAATCATGTATGGAACTTTACTAACCTCAATTGTACCAGTCAAGAGGTAGCCGCATACAGAAATGCATCTTCTACTCCTTACTCATTCTACCCTGCATTCTTCGGTAAGTATGGTACAAAAATAGCCGATAGTATTGGATTTAGTATTTTCAAGTTTTACAATATATGGGACTTCTACGGTAAAACGAGTAGTGTGTTCAAAGCAGAGGGATATGGCTTAACCTATTCAGGATTTCCTCTTGCGGCCACCTACACTGACGATGACGAAATCTATCAATTTCCTCTACAATATAACGACAGAGATAGTTCAACATTTAGATTAGTACTAGACATTCCCACCTTAGGTAAATTCATTCGCAAAGGATATCGGATTAACCACGTAGATGGCTGGGGAAAAATAACAACAGCGTATGGTACTTTTAATTGTCTGAGAGTAAAATCCACTATCTTTGAGATAGACTCACTTCTAATCACAAACCCTACACCCATAAATCTTGGCTTTCCTGTTAGTACCACCGAGTACAAATGGTTGGCAAACGGAGAACGCTTCCCAATACTAGAAGTACGTGGCAACACAAATATGCTCGGTTTTACCCCAACGCAAGTCCGCTACCGTTACAAAATTCCTACTAGCAGTATCCATGAAATTTTACAGCAAAGCATGCCTTTGACATTGAACTTGTACCCTAATCCTTCTAACCAAGTACCCCATATTCAAGATTTGAATTACACGGGCAAGATGAATTTAACTTTAACTGATGTGTCTGGAAAAGTGCTTTTACAAAATTTAATTTGGAATTCACAAGATGCAGAAAAAGTACTCAACAACCAAGCTGCTAGTTTACCACAAGGAACATACATCATTATATTAGACTGTATAAATCAAAAGTACGTAGGAAGATGGATAAAATTGTAAATCTCCCAAATTAGCAGATCGATGTTTTTAATGTTTGTAGATGTTTCTAAACACACAGGGGGAAAGTTTTGGAAGGAGTTTGGCAATACTCGGACCAATACAAACTCTGTAAGTCTAAGTGCAGAGCGAATGTCCATACTCGGAAGTTCTGCTAAAAACTCCACCGGACAAGGAATAGTTTTATTTCAGAAAAACATTTTTTATACTACGCCAGAAAAATACTCCTCAACATGAAAATACTAGTGATAGAAGATGATTTACGCGTTGCGGAACTGATACAAAGAGCCTTAAAAGAAGAGTATTTTGAAACTGACATAGCTTACGACGGATACTACGGAAAGCGATTAGCTTTACAAGGAAACTACGACTTAATTATCACAGATATCGTACTGCCTAAAATAGATGGAATTGAACTCTGTAAAGAGGTAAAACAAGTACTGCCTGATACGCCTATTATTATGCTTACTGCATTAGGCACAACCGATGATAAATTGCAAGGTTTTGATGCAGGCGCTGACGACTATCTTGTAAAACCTTTTGAAATGCGGGAACTCTTAGCTCGCATTCGTGTATGTCTAAAAAGAAGTCAAAAAATGGCAAAAAGTGCTACCGTTTTACTTAAATATGCGGACTTAGAAATGAATTTACATTCCAAGTTAGTAAAACGAGCGGATAAAGTAATATCTCTCACGCCCAAAGAATTTAATCTACTTCAATACATGATGCAAAACCCTGAGAGAGTACTATCCCGCATAGAAATTGCCGAAAAAGTATGGAATACACACTTTGATACAGGTACTAACTTTATTGATGTGTACATCAACTATCTTCGCAAAAAAATTGACAAAGATTTTTCATGTAGGCTAATTCATACTAAGCCTGGAATGGGCTTTATCCTACAAGTGGAGAATGAAAATAAGAATTAAATTAACTTTACTTTTTAGTCTGCTTACGGCAATGATCTTTGCAGCTTTTGCTGCTTTTATCTACTTATCCGCAGAGAAAAAACGTGAAACAGAATTCTATCATGCTCTGAAAAAAGAAGCTACTACTAAATTACACCTACTCCTTGAAGCCAAAATTGACCCAAAAATACTGCAAAAGATATATCATAATAATAGGCAGATACTCAATGAAGTAGAGGTAGCTATCTATGATGTACATTTCAACTTATTGTATCACGATGCAGTAGAGATTGACTTCGTAAAAGAAACTCCTCAAATGATTGAAAAAATACACCAAAAAGGTGAGATTAAATTTTATCAAAACCAATGGCAAGTTATAGGTTTGCGATATTTTTTTGGAAACAAGGAATATATTATTACTGCTGCAGCATACGATCAATATGGATATAACAAAATCAAAAACTTACTCAATAACAGCATATTAGCTTTTACCATTGCTATATTGTTTGTGCTGGTTACAGGATATTTGTTTTCTAAAAAAGCATTTGAACCTGTCATTGACATGATTGAAGAGGTTAAACAAATATCAGCGAAAAATCTTAGCGTTCGCTTAAAGGTACAAAATAAAGATGAAATCTCTCTATTAGCGGATACATTTAACCAAATGTTGGATAGATTAGAGGACTCTTTTGATGCCCAAAAACATTTTGTTCATAACATTTCACATGAATTAAGAACACCCCTCACAGCCATTATTAGTGAATTAGAATTAGCACTGAACAAAGAACGAGGTAAGGAAGAGTACAAAAGTGCTATTCTAAATGTTTTAAATGACACAAAAAAATTAGTACGTTTGTCCAATAGCTTGCTGGACTTAGCCAAAGCAAGTTATGACTGCGCAGAAATATCCTTTGAAGCAGTCCGTATTGATGAGGTATTATTGGACACTGTTCAGTTAGTACATCAATCTTATCCTCATTACAAGGTTAATCTGTATTTTGAGAAAGATTTTGAAGGAGATCAACAAATTTCAGTTAAAGGCAATGAGTACTTACTCAAAACAGCTTTTTTCAACCTCATGGAAAATGGATGTAAATTTTCTCAAAATCATGAATGTAAGGTAAGTGTTTCTTTTGACCAAGAAAACATATATTTACAGTTTTCCGATACAGGAATTGGCATTAGCCAGGAGGACTTACAAAATATTTTTAAGCCATTCTATCGGGGCAAGAACAAGCATTTTGCAGAGGGAAATGGTATAGGTTTATATCTTACTCAAAAAATCATACTTTTGCATAAGGGTAGTATTTTTGTAGATTCATCTCCCAACAAAGGAACTAATTTTCATTTGGCTATCAAACATTTGTAATCAAAATACACAAAAACCGTTAAGTAAGTTGTATGAATAAGGTTTATTCTTTTGGGCGTGTCCCTCGCTGCGCTCGGGTCGGCGTGCTACGGGCTAACGGTGCTGCGCCCCCACCCCCTGGGCAAGGGATGGGCGAGGGGCTTCGCACCAAGCCTCACGGCTTGCCCTCCGCATGCCTCACGCACGCAGCCAGTATGCTCATCCCACTTATTCAAAACTTAACTTTGTAAGTATCTGATAACGTAGTTTGATCTTCATAGCTCAAACAGGTAAAGAATAAAGAAACTACAAGGATAAAACTTCGGTGTTTAGGATTAAAGGGCTGTAAAGTCGATGTATTCAAGGTTTGATCTTGTAAATCATTGAAAATGAACATTAAACAAGATAAAACAAGCATAGTCCAAACAAAGTAAAAAATTTTAACCTTGTAAATGTTTGATAATCAACCTAAAATAAGTAAAGCAAAGATATCTCTACAAACAAGGTAAAACGTCCAAAGGCTGCTGCGTGAGGCATGCGGAGGGCGTGCGTCAGCATGGTGCGTAGCACCGAAGCGATAGCGCAGCCCGCAGCACGCCGACCCTTGCGTCAGCAAGGGGCACGCCCAAAAAGAAAAAACAGGTTCAACCTATAAAAGCTGAACCTGTTAAATAGAACTGAACTACTCTCTTAAAAATTTGCTCTCACTGCAAGATAAAGGTTTCTGCCTGGAGCAGAAATACCCGAAGCAAAATGCCTATAATGCGTGTCGAGTATATTTTCTAATCCTGCTTGCAGGTTCACGTACTTGTAAACTTGATACTGCGTACGGATATTCAAAGTAAACCAACCAGGCATGCCATTAGGAGTAGCATATTGGAGGTTATCCTCGCCCACAGGACTATAATCCCTCAACAACTTCGGTCCGTTAAACAAAGTAAAGAACTCACCTTTGAAGCGGTTTAAGTTCAATTGAAATCCTACTCTACCATACACAGGGGGAATGTGGTCAAGTGGAACTTCTTTATCACCAGGTTTCTGAGGGCGTACTCGTGCATATGTGTATGTAACCGTACCAAATACAGAAAACACCTTGGTAATATCCCCTGCTACGCTAAACGTACCTCCGTATAAGTAAGCTTCCTTTTTGTTTTGATTAGCTTGCACTTTACTTAGCACACCATCGTAAATAATAGAGTCCTGACCATTGAACTTGAAATTGTCTAACACAATCGCATTATCAAAAATAGTGTAAAAGCCGACTAAGCTAAGCTTGACCCTGTCATTATCAAAAGTTTTTTGGATGCCAAGTTCGGCATTGTAAGTGTATTCAGGCTTTAAGTCAGGATTAGGTACAACTACTAAACGATTAGCGGGATTACTATCAAACACTTTACCTAAATCATCTACGTTAGGCGAGCGGAAGCCTGATGAAAATAGTGTAGATATACGTAAAGAAGGAATAGGTTTGTAAATCAAACCAATATTTCCTGTCAAAGCATTATTCACTTGTTCAGCTGTTTTGAATGGGAATTTCATAATGTTGTCCTTATCATCAAACTTAGCTCTCAAATCCACGTGAGAAAATCTTAACCCTGCATTAGTAACGAATTTCTCATTTATCTCCCAAGCATGTGTAGCATAAGCGGCTATACTGGTTACCGTAGAACCGCCATCAGGATAACGAGTGCTGGCAGGACTTTTTACACCTGTAGCGATATTTACCCTTTCTGCTCTTGAAGCAACGATATTATGAACTCCTTCTAGTCCATAACGGACTTCATGATTTTGTATCTTTTTTACTAAATCCGCATTGAGGGCAAATACCTTAACATT
>JANWVE010000049.1:14067-16400 GCA_025057675.1 Bacteroidia bacterium | reverse complement strand
GATAAAAACCTCAAAATACAGGGTTAAATGCGTGAGGGGCATGGAGCAAGGGCGTTAGACCTGTGCGAAACGAAGTGTAGCACCGAAGCGTTAGCGTAGTGCGGAATGCACCGACCCGAGCGAAGCGAGGGACACGCCCAAAAAGTAAAATTATTTTTCAGACTTGATATAAAAGATTATCATACATTTTGTAGGTACAAAAATAAAATCCCAAACATATTAACATTACCAAATTTGTATTATTAAGCATTGAAAAATGCTTTTTTTGCTTTTTTTGATATAGATTTGTAAAAAAATCAAAGTACCATGTCCAAGCCTAAAAACATCCGAAGAGAAGATGCTTTGCTCTATCATAGTAGTCATAGAAGAGGTAAAATAGAAGTTATACCTACTAAATCTGTGGCTACCCAAAGAGATTTATCGCTTGCCTACTCACCAGGCGTAGCTGAACCTTGTAGAGAAATTGCCGCAAATGTAGAAGAAGTCTATAAATACACTACCAAGGGTAATTTGGTAGCAGTAATTTCAAACGGGACAGCGGTTTTAGGATTAGGGAACATCGGTCCAGAAGCCGCTAAACCCGTAATGGAAGGTAAAGGCGTCTTATTCAAGAAATTTGCAGATATTGATGTGTTTGATATTGAAGTTAATGCCCCTGATGTGGAAACTTTTGTACAAGTCGTAAAAGCTTTAGAACCTACTTTTGGAGGAATAAATTTGGAAGATATCAAAAGCCCAGAGTGCTTCGAAATAGAAAAGAGACTAAAAACAGAATTAAAAATCCCTGTCATGCACGATGACCAACACGGTACAGCAATCATTTCGGCAGCAGCCCTCATTAACGCCCTCGAATTAGTCAATAAACGAATAGAAGATTTGACAATTGTAGTAAGTGGAGCAGGAGCCGCTTCTATTGCCTGCCTTAATCTGTATTGTCGTTTAGGATTAGACCCACGCAAAGTACTTTTGTTTGATAGTAAAGGACTTATTCATAAAAATCGCGAGAATATAAAAGAATTTCAAAAAATATACGCTACCGAACGAACAGACGTAAAAACTATCGCAGACGCCCTTAATGGTGCAGATATGTTTCTTGGTCTTTCTGTGGCTAACCTCCTCACCCCAGATATGATACGCACTATGGCAAAAAATCCTATCGTGTTCGCTATGGCTAACCCCGATCCAGAAATTCCATACCCTGACGCAGTTGCTTCACGAGAGGATGTGATTGTAGCCACAGGGCGATCAGACTACCCTAACCAAGTAAACAACGTGTTAGGCTTTCCATACATATTCAGAGGTGCATTAGACGTGCGTGCCACAGAAATCAATGAGGAGATGAAATTAGCTGCGGCTAAGGCACTTGCTGCGTTAGCTCACCAACCCGTACCTGAAATTGTGATTGAAGCATACGGCGGTAAAAACATCGTCTTTGGTAAAGATTATCTAATTCCTAAACCTAATGACCCGCGCTTAATCACAGAGATATCTATTGCGGTAGCCAAAGCCGCTATGGAAACTGGCGTAGCTCGTAACCCTATCCAAGATTGGGATAAATACCGCGAAGAACTACTCAATAGGCTTGGAATGGCTAATAACCTTATTCGAGTAGTTGGTGAACGCGCTAAAAAAGCCCCTAAACGCGTCGTTTTTGCTGAAGCAGACACCTATAAAATACTAAAAGCCGCTCAAATTGTCAGAGATGAGGGAATTGCTACTCCTATTCTTTTAGGAAATGTAGACGCTATCAAAACTAAAATCCGAGAGTATGAACTCGATTTAGAAGAGGTAGAAATGATAGACCCTCGTAAAGAATATGAAAAATTAGAAGAATTTGCAGATGTTTTTTGGAAAAAACGCTGCCGAAAAGGAATTAGCCGGATAGATGCTTACAAGCTCATGCGAGAACGAAATTACTACGGCGCAATGTTAGTAGAACTCGGCTATGCTGATAGCATGGTATCAGGTTTGACTACAAATTATCCGCGTACTATTACACCTGCTATTGAGGTAATCGGTCTGGCGGATGGAGTGAATTATTTAGCAGGTATGCATATCATTCAAACTAAAAAAGAAACGTATTTCTTTGCTGACACTACTATAAACCGCGATGAAGTTTTATCTGTTGAGCAGTTAGTAGAAATCACTCGCTTGACCGCAGAAGCTGTACATAGCTTGGGTATTAAGCCTCGCATAGCCTTGTTAAGCTTCTCTAACTTTGGTAGTAATCGTAAAAGTCCATCTGTAAAAAAAGTAATTGAAGCCGTTGATATTCTCAAAAAACGTTATCCACAATGGCTTATTGATGGTGAACTTCAAGCTAATTTTGCCCT
>JANWVE010000049.1:0-13967 GCA_025057675.1 Bacteroidia bacterium | reverse complement strand
CGCCCAGACTTACTACAAGAACGCTTCCCATTCAGTGAATTAGTACAAGAAGGGGCTAATATACTTATATTTCCTGACCTTGCTTCTGGTAATATCGGATATAAATTAGTACAAGAATTAGCTAATGCGTCTGTGATAGGTCCTATTTTACTTGGATTAAAAAAACCTGTCCATATTTTACAACTCGGTAGCAGTGTGGATGAAATTGTTAACATGGTGAGCTATGCCGTAATGGATTGTCAAAAACGCAGTCAGGAAAGCCCAATTTTACAAAAAGTTTAGATGAACTGACTAATCGGTGTAGCTTTACTTATTAAATCTGAAAAATAGTTCTATTTTTGGGCGTGTCCCTCGCTGCGCTCGGGTCGGCGTGCTACGGGCTGCGCTTCGCTTCGGTGCTACGCCCCCACCCCCTGGGCAAGGGTTTGGGAGCGTGGGCGAGGGGCTTCGCACCCAGCCTGACGGCTTGCCCTCCGCATGCCTCACGCAGAAAACGCAGCAAGTATGCTAAACCTATCTATTCAAATTTTTACCTTGTAAGTACCTGAAAATCAATATTAAACAAGATAAAATTGAATTTTTAATTTGTAAATTGTTGAAAATCAATTCAAAATAAAGTAAAACTTGTGTATTCAGGGTTAAAAAGATGTATAGAGTTGATGTGTTCAAGGTTTAACCTTGTATATGCTTGAAAATCAATGTAAAATAAGGTAAAACAAACACAGTTCAAATAAGGTAAAAAATTTAACTTTGTAAGTGTTTGATAATGAACTTAAAAAAGGTAAAGCAAAGATATGTATAAAAACAAGGTAAAACATCCAAAGGCTGCTTGCGTGAGGGATACGGAGCATGCCGTTAGGCAGTGCGAAGCGATAGCGTAGCACCGAAGCGCACGCGTAGTAGCCCGACCCGAGCGCAGCGAAGGGACACGCCCAAAAAATCTTCAATTTTTCAAATTATCACTAAATTTGATATAAATCTATACCTTAGATAGTGTGCCTATAAGGGTTTTTTATCTTAACTTTGTAGAGTGAAACGCATAAAAGTATTGCGAATTTTATCTCGTTTGTGTGTAGGAGGACCAGCAATACATTGTGTACTACTTACACAGCACTTACCTAAAGAGAGATATCAAAGTATATTACTACATGGTGATTTAGACGAAGGAGACGCCCTATATACCTATGACCACACGCAAGATATGGACATTCGTTTGATAGCCAGCATGAAACGCCAAGTAGGACTAAAAAATATATGGAAAGAATGGAAATCATTCCTTGAAGTATATCGCGTTATTCGTGCAGAAAAACCTGATATTATACATACCCATACTGCCAAAGCAGGTTTCATAGGTAGAATAGCCGCTTATCTCGCTAAAACCCCAGTTATTGTACATACCTTTCACGGGCATGCCTTCCATTCATATTTCAGCGGTTGGAAAACTAATTTGTTTCTCTCTATAGAACGCCGATTAGCTAAAATAACTCATAGTATCATTGCTATTTCTCAACAGCAAAAGCACGAATTAGGTAATGTGTACAAAGTCTGCCCACCTGATAAAATTACTGTTATTCCTTTGGGTTTTGATTTGGGTCCTTTTTTGGAAGATAAGGAAGCAAAACGAAAAGATTTTAGACAGCAATATAAAGTAAAAGATGATCAAATAGCCGTTGGTCTGATAGGTCGTATGGTGCCTATTAAAAATCATTCTTTACTCATCCATGCCATAGCTAAGATTCAACAACATAAAGAGATAGACCTTTCAAAAATTCGTTTTTTTTTAATTGGAGATGGTGCAGAAAGAAAAAATATAGAGAACCTTTGCACACAACTTAACATTCCTTTCACTGACGCTAATAGTTCAGATTTTGAACCTTGTTTAGTTACTTTTACAGGTTATCAAAGTCGCATGGACTGGGTAAATGCAGGATTAGACATTATTGTATTGACTTCAAAGAACGAGGGTACTCCTGTAAGTTTGATTGAGGCACAAGCATCGGGTGTGCCTATACTTAGCACACGCGTGGGCGGAGTAGAAAACATTGTTTTAGAGAATGAAACTGCTATTCTTTGTTCTAGCGATGATGTGCAAGAATTTGCCCAAAAATTAATTTATTTGATACAAAATCCTGAAAAACGCAGCTCTATGCAAGGTAAAGGAAGGGAATATGTATTAAAGAACTATCATTACAGTCGTTTAATTCATGATATAGATAAACACTATCAATTTTTGTTATATGGAAGAGATATTCACGCCACCAAAGAAAATTAAAATTGGTTGGTTGGAGGAGATAAGCTTACCTGAATTTAAGATTGATGTAATACCTGCAAAAATTGACACAGGTGCATATACTTCTTCGTTGCATGCTACCAAAATTCGCCCATTTTTGAAAGATGGAGTTTCGTATGTTCAGTTTTATGCTAATGGTCAGGTAAAATGTATTAAACCTGTTCATTCTCAACGGATTGTAAAAAGTTCTAATGGTCAGGAAGATTTGAGAATTGTAATTGAGACAATTGTAGTTTTGGGAAAGAGAAAAATACTAACCGAGTTCACTTTAAGCAACCGAGAAGATATGGATTATAAGGTATTGTTAGGGAGAAAGTTTCTTAGGGGACGTTATATTGTAGATGTTAGTCGGACGTTTAGGATAAAAAAATTGCAGATGAGGAAGAGTTAAAAAAGAAGGTACTGATTAAAGTTAGTTTTTTACTTTGGGCGTGTCCTTGCCCACGGCTCGCTTGCGCTCGTGTGGGCAAGGTCGGCGTGCTGCGGGCTGCGCTATCGCTTCGGTGCTTCGCTTACGCTGCGCACTGCTCACGCACCCTCCGCATGCCTCACGCAAGCAGCTAACAAGCTAAGCCCACCTATCCAAATCTTAACCTTGTAAGTACCTGAAAATGAATACTAAACAAGATAAAAATATACTTTGACCTTGTAAATTATTGAAAATCAATTCAAAATAAGGTAAAATTTTGGGAATCAGGGTTAAAGGGTTGCAAAAAGTTCATGCATTCAAGGTTTAATCTTGTACATGCTTGAAAATCAATACGAAGCAAAGTAAAACACACGTAGTGCAAACAAGATAAAAAATTCTGACCTTGTAAGTATTTGATAGTCAGTATAAAAATCATATAAAACGTCAAAATGCCGCTGCGTGAGGGATACGGAGCATGCCGTTAGGCAGTGCGGAGCGCAGCGTAGCACCGAAGCGTTAGCGTAGTGCGGAGTAGCCCGACCCGAGCGCAGCGAGGGACACGCCCAAAAAAGTGATCGACATTCGTTCAATCAATCAATGAGTCAGCTGTGGATATAGGTAGGATAAAACTTTATCTCAAAAACCGTTTTGGTAGTGATATGACTTTTGTGTGCATCCAGGAGGAGTCGAACCCCCAACCTTCTGATCCGTAGTCAGATGCTCTATCCAGTTAAGCTATGGATGCATTAAAATGGACTGCAAAAATATATTCATTTATTGATATATGCAAATTGTATTAAATAATTTTTTTCTTTTATGTCTCTACCCTTAATTTGCTTGAAATATGAGAGCAAGGATAGCACAAATTTTATTAGAAACCGATAGTGTAAAGTTAAATTTAAAGCAGCCGTTCAAATGGACATCAGGAATCATGTCTCCTATATATTGCGACAATCGGCGATTGATTAGTTTTCCTCAGTATCGTGAGATAATTGTAGAAGGTTTTGTAAATATAATAACAAAATTACCTGAAATGCCCGAAGTTATAGCAGGAACGGCAACTGCGGCTATTCCTTGGGCATCTTTTGTGGCTATGCGCTTGAAATTACCACTATTATATATTCGCCCTGAACCTAAAGCGTACGGTGCTGGTAAGCAAATTGAAGGCGCAGCAGAGAATTTTATTGCTAAAAAAAGTATTATCATAGAAGATTTGATTTCTACCGGAGGAAGCTCACTAAAAGCAGCCCAAGCAGTCATCAGAGAATTAAATCAAAAACCTATAGCAATAGTGGCTATTTTTGAATACGGATTTCCTGACACTAAACAACTCTTCAAAAACGAAGGTTATATCATGGATACACTTTGTAACCTAGACGATTTATTAGACTATGCCTCTAATTTGTCCTATTTCTCTCCCGCAGAAATGGATAAAATTCGTACTTTTGCTCACAATCCTAAGTTATGGCATCCTTAATGTAGAAGGATGTTGCAAAGTGAATGTAAAGGCGTATGAAAAGAATTTTTTCTCTTGCATCTATTTTTTCACTCGTACTTTTGCTTTGTACTGCATGCACAAGGACTATCCATATCCAGGCATTGAGACCTGCCGCGGTTACTTTACCAAGTGATATTGAAACAATTATCGTAATCAATCGGTACAAACCTGATGATAGACATAAGTTTAAGAATTTTATCGAAGGATTGCTCACAGGTGAGCGTATTCGGTTAGATAGAATAGCCGCAGATATGGCTGTGAATAGCGTGGTAAAAAAACTAAGCGAGTCCCCACGGGTTATAGTAAAAACAGTTCCTTTTGAGTTGCAAGGTACAGGTACTTGGGAATTTCCTCAACCTCTTTCGGTGGATGTTATTAAACAAATTACACAGGAGCATAAGGCGGATGCGATTGTATGTTTGGAGGTGATGGACTCAAATTCATGGATACGTACGCACGAGGAACGAAGAAAACGGACAGTTAATGGTCAGCAGCAAGAGTATGTGGTAAGTGTAGCTACTCGTTGGGTGAGTATAGACGCGGGATGGCGCGTGTATGATGGCAAAACAGGTAGTGTTTTAGATGAGCATCGTATGCACGAGGAGATGAGTTGGAGTAGCGAAGCCGCAGACCCTAAAACCGCAGTATCTCAACTTATGCCTATGGATAGAGCTGTACCTGATGTAGGTGCTGCGGCAGGCTGGGACTATGCTACTCGTATAGCCCCTTCTTGGATATGGCTCACCCGAGAATACTACTCACGTGCTAAAAAGAACCCACAATTCAGACAAGGGGTAGTAGAAGCACAGGCTAACCATTGGCGAGAAGCAGCAAATAAATGGAGACCTTTAACCGATAATCCTGATAAAAAAATTGCAAAGAGAGCATGTTTGAATATGGCTGTGGCTTGTGAAGTAGAGGGAAATTTAGAAGCAGCGCTGAGTTGGGCAAAAAAAGGTGCAGCAATGGGCAGTGCAAAGTGCAGCAATTACATTTACACACTCCTTGAAAGAATAGAGGATGAAAAGCGTTTGCAAATTCAAATGCAAAAACCTAATAAAGAAGATAAAGGAGAATAATTCAATAAATTTTGCTAAATTTTATTTCTGGGCGTGTCCCTCGCTTACGCTCGGGTCGGCGTGCTGCGGGCTACACTTCGTTTCGGTGCTTCGCACCGTGCTAACGCACGCCCTTCGCATGCCTCACGCAAGGGATCTCTGAAAAAGCCATTTCTCTTATGCAAGGTTTTAGCTTGTAAGTACTTGCACTTCAAGCTTAAACAAGGTAAAGACATAATTCCAAAAGTCAATTGCGTGAGGGGCATGGAGCATGCCGTTAGGCAGTGCGGAGCGTTAGCGAAGCACCGAAGCGAAGCGCAGTGCGGAATACCCCGACCCTTGCGCAGCAAGGGACACGCCCAAAAAATAAAATAAGCTATCAGACTTGCCATAATGATAATGAACCTTTTATTAGTAATAATGTTAAAATTTCATCCTCACCTACAATATTTAATTTAAGCAGCAAAAAACCTAAAAAATTTTTATAGTGTCAAAAGTTATTATATATTTGCAGCACTATGAAAAGTACCTTTTGCATTTTGGTCTTATCATTCTATCCGTTGTAGCCAAAGAAACCTTTGCGCAAGTAGGAAAGGGGCTGTTTGTAGGTGGCTCACTCGGACTGAGAACTGAGTCTGGAACCACAAAAACGAAGTCTGGCAACATAGTAACTGAAACCGAAAACCCAAAGCAATCCAGTTTTGGTATTATGCCTCGAGCAGGATACTTCTTTACCGATAACATAGGAGTGGGGTTAACAATAGGCTATGAAAGAACCTTCTACCAAGAGATTGATGAACTACCCAATAATCCCTCTCATGGTGTAAATACCACTGTCACCACTACTACACGAGCGGGACTATTCAACATTGGTTTATTTGGTAGATATGCTCAACAGCTTGGTGAGGGAGATTTTTACATTTATGGTGATTTAGGCTTTGACATTGCCAGTGGTTCAAGTAAAATTGAAGAAAAGAAAAAGCAGTCCAACTCCTCGAACGTTAATATCACAGAAAAAGATGGACCTAAAATTTCTATCACAAGCATAGGTATCGCCCCAGGTATATTATACTTTCCCACTAAAAAAATCGGTTTAGAAGCTTCTTTGGGGAATATATTTGGTTTTACAGCAACTAAGGAAGAGATTACCATAGGTAGTACTAACTCTACCCAAGAAATTAGAACCCGCAATCTTTATCTTTTTGATGTAAGTAGTTTAGGATTTATCTTTGGACTCAACTATTATCTAAATAGATAGGTCTTGAAAGGTTTAGGGTTTGAATGAAATGTCCAAAAAGTATAAAGAATTATATTCGCAAAGTTGTAAAGTTTAATTTCATTCAAGTAGTACTTTCTCTCGCAATATCTCTTTCGTAATTATTTATCTACGTTCGTCTTTCTTTGTACACAAAGAGCGGTACTTGAAAAGCTTAAGTTTTAATTTTTTGGGTGGTGTGTCCTTGCCTGCATGAGCGGTAGCCAAACGCGAGCAAGAGTTTGCCCAAAGAATATCAAAATGTTCATCATTCTCATTTAGCATCAACAGCAATCCTACCACTGCTGTTGGTGCTTATTTTTTTACAGTTGCACAATTATTTTCCAAGCTTTTTATATAGTTAGCATATGCTTAAACGTAAGTTTTTCGTATTTTTTATGAATGTGCTCGTCGGGTATGCGTGTATCATACTTGCGATATCCGTTTCTGAAATTAGTTGTTATCCTTTTTTTGCTTGTTCAACAGACCACAATGCAAAACTCACGTAGTTTTTTATCCTTATTTAGGCAACCTCTTTTTCGATTTATGTAAATCTCAACTTATTTTATTGCTACTTAGTTTTTTACAATCCAAAACTCACGTTACTTTACTTTCATTTTACTAATCTCAATGATAGACTGCTGAGTTTTTATTTAAGTGGTGCTATATCAGGGGCAAACTTCCACCTTTTATGAGACCAAAGCCATGTATGGGGTTGTTGCCGTATATCCTTTTCTAATTGTTGGGCATATAAGCGTGTAATATGTTGTATTTCATCTTTTTTATTAGACAATACTTTAGGGGGTGTGTATAAATGTATGCATTCCATTTGATAATAATGCCGTTTAATTTTACGTACTGTACCGTAATAGATAGGTACATTAGCTCCAATAGAAAGCCAAGCTAAACCCGTAAAAAATGGTGTAGGGCGATTTAGAAAAGGTAGTACGCATTCTTTGTCTATTTCTAAGGGGCGCTGGTCTGCCACAGAACCGAGTAAAGTTTTTTGTTCAGTTTGTTTAAGTTTTCTCAACACTGACAGGGATTGTTCGGATGAATACATGGTGCCACCAAATTTAGTCCGCATGTTATTGAGTAATTGTTCTACAAACTTATTTCGCAAAGGTTTGTAAAACCCTATGGGATAAATACCTTTATCCTTAAAATAAGCGCCAAACAAAAGACATACCCATTCCCAATTGTTTTGATGCGAAAGTGCGATAATTATATTTTTATCTTGTTCAAGGATTTCTTTAAGAACATCATTTTCTTTGAAGTGAAAATGCTTCAAAACGTGTTTCTCATTCATAGAGAAGCCTTTTATTACTTCTATTACAACATCGGACAGGTGCTTATAAAACTTTTTTACAATCTGACGCTTAGCTTTTGAGTTATATTCAGGAAATGAACGTGCTACATGCTCTTCCACTACTTTTTTACGATATTTGATAAAGTAAAATAGAAACATATACAAGCTAAAACTACATAGATTAAGTATCCACCAAGGTAAATAGCTAAGCGTGTAAAGAATGATTTTTAATATGGAATGTATCAATCGCATATAGGTACAAAAGTATCTAATAAAAGAGTTTTTATGTATGTTACATCTAATTTATTTTGTTTTGTTGGGCGTGTCCCTCGCTGCGCTCGGGTCGGCGTGCTACGGGCTACGCTATCGCTTCGGTGCTTCGCTACGCTCCACACCGTGCTGACGCACGCCCTCCGCATGCCTCACGCAGCAACGTTTGGATATGTTTTACCTGACTTTTATGCATACGTTCGCTTTACCTTGTATGATATTCATTTTCAAGCACGTACAAGTTTAAACCTCGAATACATGGACTTTTGATAAGCTTTTAACCCTGAATCCGCAAGCTTTACCTTGTTTTGAATTCATTCTCAATGATTTACAAGGTTAAAACTTAATTTTACTTTATTTAGTCTTCATTTTCAGATACTTACAAGCTTATTATTTGAATAGATGGACTTAGTTTGATAGCCGCTTGCGTGAGGCATGCGAAGGGCAAGCCGTCAGGCTTGGTGCGAAGCCCCTCGCCCACGCTCAAACTCTTGCCCAGGGGGTGGGCGGGTGGGGCGCAGCACCGTTAGCCCGTAGCACGCCGACCTTGTGGGCATACGCGCAGCGTAACGCCCACAAGGACACGCCCAAAAATAAAAATCCTTAAATAATTCTCATCTGAAAACCTCGCAAAAACCCATTAGCAAAATTTTAGACAAAAATTTGCGGATATGAAAATTATCCTTTAACTTTGCGTGAAAAAGTAAAGCTTTGATGAAGCGATTAATATTCGCACTTTTAGGTAGTGCAGTTCTTATTAGAGCATCTTTCGGGCAGCTTATACAGGGTGAGGAAAGTATATTCACGAAGTTAGCCAAAGAAGTAGAGTTCATGCAAATAGGGGACAAAGCCCCTGACTTCGTTACCGTTAGTCAAGAGGGTAACAGCATATCTCTACGAAACTACAAAGGTAAAAAAAATGTACTTTTAATGTTTTATAGCCACTCTATATACAGTACCCCAGAAAGCCCTGTTCGTTCAGAGTCCATCAATCGTATTTTAGGTTTAGTACAAAGAGCATGGGCTTTGGATAACAAAAAAGTAGAAGTGATTGTTATCACTCCTGATAGCAGAGAACAAATCCAATCTATGGTCGAAGAAACAGGCGCTAAAATCACTTTTTGTCACGACAGAGGAAACTGCATCGTAAATATGTACAAAAGCGCTTACAAAGTCCCTAAAAATCACCCTGAAATAGAAAACCTCAAAAACGCAGGAATAGAACTACACCAAAATATAAATACGGACCATTATATTGTTCCCGTTCCAGTAGTTTATCTAATTGGAGAAGATGGTAGGGTAAGAGCTGTATTCAGCAACTCAGACATGATACGCTACATCTCCAAAATGAGCGACGCAGAACGCCTAGAAATCTACTCATGGAACTACCTTGAAAATAAAATGAAAGAAGAGTACAACGCTCAATAGACTACTACACATCATATTCTCTTGCGGTTTAGAATCATCAACATGTCCCCTCGCACATAGCTAATCCGCACCACCCCATCTTGTAGTACTTCATTACTGTTTCCATTTCTGTATCCCAATACCAGATTTTCATCATTAAGAGAGTACTTTAAGTTTTGAGTAGTAATCCCTTCTACTTTACCTAATGGAATTAAAGACATAACCGTACCTTTTGAGAAATAGCCCTCAAAGGTTTTGTGCAGAGGAAAGCAAACTGAGTAATCGTCATACAGGGTGATACTTTCAAAAACGACGTTAAACCTAGCAATACAGACAACATTATTCAGAGTGTGGTCTAATCTCTTGCCCGTTGCCCATAAAATATGAACATGTTGTATTTTTTGTTCTTGTAACCAGTAGAGTGCTTTCTCTAAATCAGTGTAGTTTTGGTCGGGAGTGTGTATAATCTTTATTTGGGGATACATTTTGAGAATATCGGATGTATCTAATTTGTGGTCAAGATCGCCTATCCAAAAGTCAGGCATGAAAGAATAGGTATTAACGTACGCAATTGCTCCGTCAAGAACAACCTTTATAGCGTTTGAGTGTGTACAGAGCAGTTCAGAAGTTAATTCGTATGAGCAGGGTTCACCGTTGGCAAATATAATAGCTGTGTTTTTAACCATATTTTCTTTCTTTCCAAGTAAAAGTAGGTCGCAAACTTACTAATCCTGCCCATACAACATACAAAACTTGAAAGAGTTGAGATATACAAAAGACTGATATTCTTTTTATGGATATGAGCTTGAAAAAATACATCATCTGACCTATTATGCTCCACTCTGCTATGATTTTAGCAAGTCCAATCAATATTGTGAAATAAATAAATTCTTGTTTCCAAAAGCAGAGTAAAATATCTATCAACAAAACCCAATAGAATAAGTAAATTATGACCAGTTGTGAGGTCAGTCCTTTTCGTTTATAGTGTATGGTTTTGGATACCCATCTTTTTCGTTGTTCTAAAAAATCTCGTAATGTAGTTTGTGCGGGTGTAAATACTACACTTTGGTAATTTTTACAAAAAACAACAGCATTGGGGCATGCAAAGTAGTGATGTATTTTGTGCATAAGGAATTCATCATCTCCAGAGGCTAAGTGTAAGCTGCCCTCATATCCTTTCACTTTGTGAAAAGCAGTTTTTCTGTATGCTAAGTTGGCACCGTTACATAAATTTGGCTTATTTAGGTATATAGCACCTGCACCTATACCTACAAGTCCCATTAGTTCTATTTGTTGTATGCTTTGAAAAAGGGTATTGGCTTCTAATAAAACTGGACCTGATACTAATTGTGTATTATTCTCAAAACAAGATAACATAGAGTATAGCCACTTTTCTTGCATAGTGCAGTCTGCGTCCGTAGTGATGATAATTTCGTGCTTAGCGTGGGCTATACCATATTCGATTGCTTGTTTTTTACCTTGTTTATCTTCGGGTAGGAGCAGATACTCAACTTTGTGTAAGTAGGGTTGTATGGCTTGACGCAGATTGTCTTGGCTATGATCGTCTACGACAATGATTTGTATTGGAATTTTAACTTCATTTTGATCCATCAAGCAAGATAATAGCCGTCGAATAGCAATAGAGTCATTTCTCACAGGAATAATGATAGTGGCGCCTTGTACGGAGATAGTTTTTTGTACAGGCTCTAAACGCTTTAAGGCAATTGCATGGCGGAGCATAAAAAACACATAATAGAGTAATACACCCCCTGAAAGCGCATAAAACAGTATTTGAAAAAGCATAATTTATTTTACCCATTTAGGTGGTGTCCAATACCATCCTTTATCGCATTGTGTCCAGTGTCCAGGTTGATATTTTTTGCCTTTCTTTCCTTTTGTCCATTTTCCTTTTACCCATTTGTAGCCTTGTGTTTTGCCGTTCCATTTCCAGTACCCATCAACCCAGAATGTGTTTTTAGGTTGTTTAGGTTTAACTTCTTCTTTGGGTACGGGCGGAGCTACGGATATATAAGTAATTTTAGGTTCTTTGGGTTTTTTTTGTGCGTATAGAGGTAACTGATAAAGGATACTAAGCGTTATTAAAAAAATGGCTAATATGCTACATTTCATACAAGTCCAAAATTAGAAAAAAATCATCAAAGGCAAGTTTTTACATGTAAGATTTTTGTTTTCAAGCACAAGCAAATGATAAGCAAAGAATGTAACTTTATTCATTTTATTTTTTTGGGCGTGTCCCTCGCTGCGCTCGGGTCGGCGTGCTGCGGGCTACGCTATCGCTTCGGTGCTTCGCTGCGCTCCGCACTGCTCACGCACCCTCCGCATGCCTCACGCAGCAGCCTTTGGATGTTTTACTTTGTTTGTATGCAAACCCTTGTTTTACCTTGTTTGATATTGACTATCAAATGCTTACAAGGTTAAATTTTTTTACCCTGCTTCAAATACACTCATTTTATCTTGCTTTAAATTCATTTTCAATTACATACAAGGTTTAAACTTTGAATACATGGGCTTTACACAACACTTTAACCCTATTTAAATAATCTTTACCTTGTTTTTCACTCATTTTCAGATGTTTACAAGGTTAAAATTGAGTTTTATTTTGTTTAATCTTCATTTTTAGATATTTACAAGATTAAATTTTACATAGATTAACTTAGTTCATAGCTGCTTGCGTGAGGCATGCGGAGGGCGTGCGTTAGCACGGTGCGAAGCCCCTCGCCCACGCTTTTACTCTTGCCCAGGGGGTGGGCGGGGCGTAGCACCGTTAGCCCGTAGCACGCCGACCTTGTGGGCATACGCGCAGCGTAACGCCCACAAGGACACGCCCAAAAAAATTTCAAAACCTAAATAGATACCACCACTTTTTGTATGACAATAAATGCACACTACGCAAGTATTGTAGATTTGTAGTTTGTATTTTTTATTTTTGCAAGCATGATTATCACCTTAGAACAGTTTATCATTGAACGCCAAAAAGAAATTCCCGATAGTACAGGCGCATTCTCTCAAATTTTAAGAGATATAGGATTAGCCGCAAAAATAGTCAGTAGAGAAGTGAATAAAGCAGGTCTGGTGGATATTCTAGGAATCACGGGCACAACTAACGTGCAAGGAGAGGAAGTAAAAAAATTAGATGTATATGCCAATCATACCTTTATTAAAGTCCTTAAAAAAGGAGGATCTGTGTGTGCTATTGCATCAGAGGAGGAGGAGGAAATTATCTCTATAAACGGACCTAATGCTAAATATGCTATCACACTTGACCCTTTGGATGGGTCATCTAACATAGACGTGAACGTATCCATAGGAACAATATTTTCTATATACAAACGTGTCTCTGAAATGGGACCAGGTACAGAAGAGGACTGCTTACAAATGGGATTAAAGCAAGTTGCCGCAGGATATGTCATTTATGGCTCTAGTACAATGTTAGTTTATACCACAGGAAACGGAGTAAATGGTTTTACCTTAGACCCTTCTATTGGAGAGTTCTGTTTATCCCATGCTAACATGAAAATTCCTAAACGAGGTAAAGTGTATTCTATCAATGAAGGAAATATCAAAGAATATAGCGTTGGCGTTCAAAAATATGTTGATTATCTACATGATACAGATAAAACTACCTCTCGTCCTTATTCTGCGCGGTATATTGGTTCTATGGTAGCGGATTTTCATAGAAATTTACTGCAAGGAGGTATTTTTATTTATCCTGCTAGTAAAAAGTCGCCTAATGGTAAGTTAAGACTACTTTACGAAGCTAATCCAATGGCATTTATACTTGAACAAGCAGGTGGTAGAGCAAGTAATGGTTTTGAACCTATCTTACAAATTCAACCGAAGGAGCTGCATCAACGTGTTCCTTTGTTTATGGGCAGTGAAGAGGATGTACTGATGGCAGAGAAATTTATGCAAGAATACGGACACGGATTTTGAAAAAATATTCTGGGCGTGTCCCTCGCTGCGCTTCGGGTCGGGCTACTGCGCACTACGCTATTGCTCGGTGCTTCGCTGCGCTACGCACTGCCTAACGGCATGCTTCGTATCCCTCACGCAAGCCGTATTTTGATGTTTTACCTTGTTTTTATGCACATCCTTACTTTACCTTGTTTTGCATTCATTTTCAAATATTTATAAGGTTAAACCTTGAATACACTAACTTCGCACGATCCCTTAACCTTGATTAAATAAGCTTTATCTTGTTTTTTACTCATTTTCAAATGTTTACAAGGCTAAAATGTGTTTTTACCTTGTTTGATGTTTATTTTCAAGTACTTACAAGATTACATTTTGTATAAATCAATTTAGTTTATCAGCCGCTTGCGTGAGGCATGCGAAGGGCGTGCGTTAGCACGGTGCGAAGCCCCTCGCCCACACTTTTACTCTTGCCCAGGGGCTGGGCGGGTGGGGCGCAGCACCGTTAGCCCGTAGCACGCCGACCTTGTGGGCATAC
>JANWVE010000048.1 GCA_025057675.1 Bacteroidia bacterium | reverse complement strand
GCTATCAAACTAATCCCACTTGTACAAAACGTAACCTTGTAAGTACTTGAAAATGAACATTAAACAAGATAAAAATATATTTTAACCTTGTAAATATTTGAAAATGAATGCAAAACAAGGTAAAGCTCATTTAATCAGGGTTAAAGGGGCATGTAGAGTCCCTCTATTCAAGGTTTAACCTTGTATATACTTGAAAATCAATCTAAAACAAGATAAAACAACCACAATTTAAACAAGATAAAAAACTTTAACTCTGTAAGCATCTGATAATCAACATTAAACAAGATAAAGCAAATGTATGTACGCAAATCAGGTAAAACATCTAAAAGCTGCTGCGTGAGGCATGCGGAGGGTGCATGAGCAGTGCGGAGCGGTAGCGTAGCACCGAAGCGATAGCGCAGCCCGCAGCACGCCGACCCGAAGCGCAGCGAGGGACACGCCCAAAATAAAACTATTCCTTAAACCTAATACACCAACCATAAAATCAACCAAAGATTATCAAACTAAAACAGCGTCCTATAAAAGGGAACAGAACATCAAAACCAAAAAGCATTTTAGTCAGTTAAAGGGGTACTTATTACAATTGACAAAGAGTACATCAGACAAGTCTAAAAAGTAAATTATTGACTATCAAGGTATAATCAAGTAAAAGTAAGATTTATCTTCCTTTTTTTTGCTTGTGCAATTTCTTTTTTTATCTATTTTTGCATGGGTATAAAAATGTAGCATGAAGTTTTCGGTAGATAAAAGTGATAAATTCTGGGCTATTACGCTGGAAGAAAACAAACTAGATGCCCGCATTGCACCCGACCTAAAGAGTGAATTCACTATTATTTCTAACCGTGGTATAAGAAATATTATACTTGATCTATCCAAAGTCTCTTTTGTAGATAGTTCAGGACTGAGCGCGGTTTTATTAGGACAGCGGACTTGCAAAAGTATGGGAGGTATTATGGTTTTGTGCAATGTGAAAGACACCGTGATGAAAATACTGAAAATCGCTCAACTAGACCAAAACATAGACATTTTACCTACCTTAGACGAAGCTATCGAGTGCGTTTTTCTCCATGAAATTGAGAATGAAATCTCTATCCAAGACAAACAAAGGTTGCGATCCTCGGAAGAAGAATTTCCTATGGATGACGAAGAGGAAGCACCCGTTGCTAAAAAAGGAAAAAAGTACGACGATGACGAGGACATAGAAAGCAACGAAGACGAATACGAGGAAGATTTTGAAGACGATGAAGACTTCGACGATCCAAAACCTAAAAAACGTAGAAAATAAGTGCAGATACAAGTTCGTGCTTCACATTATTGTTTAATAATCGCTATATACCTTTTTATTGCTCTACCCACATTTGCTCAGATTGCAGATAGTGTATCCAATAGAGAGATTAAAAAACAACAACTCAAAAAAGGTATAGAGCAGAAACTAAAAACCCTTAGAACCCTTAATCCAAAAGGTACCTTCGGGATTAAGGTCTATTCTTTAACACATAAAGAAATTTTATATGAACTCAATAGCTGGAAGCTCTTCAAGCCCGCTTCTAACCTAAAAGTGCTGACCTCCGCATGTGCTATAACCTATCTCGGAAAGGATTTTTGTTTCAAAACGCCTATTCTTATTGAGGGTTATATTAAAGACAGTGTTTTGTATGGAAATCTAATAATTGTAGGTAGTGGTGATCCTTCTTTTTCTGGACGTTTGTATGATAATAATCCTTTTGCCGTATTTGAGCAGTGGGCAGATACCCTAAAAGCCAAAGGAATTTTTTGTATCAATGGCTCTGTTATCGCCGATGACAGCTTAATAGACCTCCAATTCCCCTCTCCCGATAGAGATTATTCAGAGTTCGCACACGAGTGGTGGAACACTGAAAATACTGCCTTCTCCTTTAATGATAACCAAGTAACTATACGAATTACTCCTACGCAAATCAATAAATACGCATATATCGAAACATACCCAAAAACCAACCATGTGCTTATTCAAAATGAATGTCTTACCACAGGCGGAAAGTGGGCAAGCATCAAAGTGTCAAGAAAACAGAATTCTTACAAGTTTGTAATTAAAGGAAGCATAGGGATTTTGCATGGTAAATATGAAGAAGATTTTGCTGTGTGCAACCCTACGCAGTATTTTTTAGACGCATTAGTAGATACTTGGCAAAAAAAAGGTATCAAAATTAAAGGTTACGCTATTCCTAAATACCAAATTGCAGATTTTTCAAAATCTAACTGCGATACTCTTTTTGTACACACATCAAAAAACATTTTTGAACTCCTTTATCCCGTCAACAACAACAGCAATAACATGTATGCTGATGCTTTTTTCTTAAAGGTAGGGGCAGAATTAGGCGGAGTAGGTAACTATTCTAACAGTATGATATGTTTTAGGTATTTTTTAGAGCAGGTAGCAGGCACGTGTTATTTTGACTTAGCTGATGGCAGCGGACTTTCTCACTGTAATAAAATCACTCCTGATTTAATGATAAAAGTCCTTGAATTTATGTACTCTAAACCTTATTTTGAGGACTACTTAAAAACTTTTTCTATACCTGGTGTGTGCGGTACAGCTTATGAACGGTTGTACAGTCCGTATCTAAATGGACATACGTATGCAAAAACAGGAAGCATATACGGTGTAGAGGCATTTTCAGGATACTATCACAGCCCAAAAACAGGAGAGTGGATTGCATTTAGCTACTTGGGAAATGAACTTACTCAAAAAAAGGCTTCTCTACCCCATGAAAGGGACTTAATTGAGTGGATAGCTAAAGTATTTTAACTTCTATTGCCATGGGTAGAAATCCGTACTTATACGGATATATACGTCAATATGCCCATGTAATTTTGCGAAATGAGAAAGTTAACTTATTTTGTATTCTATCTACTTTTGGTGGGTACAGCAAAAGTTTATTCACAAGTCAATCACCTAGGGGTTTCCTAATTCCTGGGCTTATTATCCTTCTATAGATTATGTTCGAATGCATATCATAGACGATAACAAAGAAATAGTTTACAAAGGATATGGCTTCACTAATAGGGGCAGCTTTTCATTGTTATCCTTGTTATTCAGAAAAAGCCAATTTTTTATTCATGAAAACTTGGATTTTTCTCTAATAGGTCTCAGTATGGGTAACAGGATAGTCAAAAGAACAGGATTTACGGAAGTAGAAAAAAGTTTCTCTGCA
This sequence comes from Bacteroidia bacterium, assembly GCA_025057675.1. Taxonomy (GTDB): domain Bacteria; phylum Bacteroidota; class Bacteroidia; order JANWVE01; family JANWVE01; genus JANWVE01. The sequence continues at coordinate 13,209 of JANWVE010000048.1, read as the reverse complement.
GGGATTTTGTTAGGGTTTAATGCGGGTCTTTGTGCGGGTTATGTAGATGAGGATTTGGGTGTAGGTGTTAATTATACTCTTATCGGAGGAGCTTCTGCGACAGATTTAGAATATAATTTCAATATTACCAATCGAGGGCTTCTTGAACTCAGACTTAAAGTAGGTCCTTTGATGGGGCAAATTGGACATTCTTTCAACTACAAGACAAACAGAATTTGGAATGGTATGTTAGCGTTTTGGTTTGGAGATGACCCCGATACAGCTACAATGAACCTATTCTTAAAAGCAGAGAATAATACAACTTTACGTGGTTCTCTTACTACCAAAATTAACTTATATTCTATAGGTATGACCATTACATACTAACTAACTGCGATAATAATAGTTGTTAAGAGTTTGATAATTTAGGTTATATTTTTGGGCGTGTCCCTTCGCTGCGCTTCGGGTCGGCGTGCTGCGGGCTAACGGTGCTACGCCCCACCCGCCCACCCCCTGGGCAATGGGTTGAGTGTGGGCGAGGGGCTTCGCACCGTGCTGACGCACGCCCTCCGCATGCCTCACGCATGCACGCTTAGGATGTTTTACCTGATTTGCATACATGCGTTTGATTTACCCTGTTCTACTTTGATTATCAAACATTTACAATCTTAAAATTTTTTACCTTGTTTTAACCGAGATAGATTTATCTTGTTTTGTATTCATTTTCAATTACTTACAAGATTAAACTTTGAATATATGGACTTTTTGTATCCCTTTTATCCTGAATAATCAACTTTTACTTTATTTTGAATTGATTTTCGAGGGTTTGCAAGGTAAAATATATTTTCATCTTGTTTGCATTTATTTTGAGACACCTGCAAGATTAAGTTTTATGTAAGTGAGCTTAGTCTGCTTATTGTTTGCGTGAGGCATGCGGAGGGTGCGTCAGCAGTGCGGAGCGCAGCAAAGCACCGAAGCGAAGCGCAGCCCGTAGCACGCCGACCTTGCCCACACGAGCACAGCGAGACGTGGGCAAGGGCACGCCCAAAAACACTTAATGACTAATTCGTACCTATTTTGTAAAAATAAAGTAGACTTAATATAAAAAATGTTACTCATATTGCACAATTAGACCAAACGTTTTTTTAAAAGATAAGTATAGTTTTAGAATACACACAAACAGAGCCTATTTTTTTACACGTATTTTGTCAGCTTGCAAAAGTGTAGTACCTCTTATTCATTAGACTTTTTCTATTTATCCCGTGGGTTGTGTCCAAAGTAAAAGTGCCTTCTCTATTCTTTGGATGCTTTTTTCTTTACCTATCAAAGCCATAATTTCAGGAACACTAGGTCCGAAAGATACACCCGTTATCATCAAGCGAAGAGTTGGTAAGATTTTACCTATTTTTACTTTGTTAATCTCGGCATAGTCATGTATAATTCTGTCAATAGTGGTGGCATCCCATATATTTAGATTTTTGAGTTGTGGTAGAAGAGCTTGCCAGTGTTGAATATTCTCTGCGTTTGCCTGTTTTTGCTTCATTGCCTCATCATATTGGTCAAATTCTTGGTAAAAATATGTTGCCAAGCCATAAAAATCGGGAATGGTTACTACTCGGTCCTTCATTAAATCAATCACTCTACTAATATATTCATCAGAAAAACCAGTTACATTGCGTTGAGAAAGAGCATTTTTGACTAAGGGAAGTAACTTTTGTGTATCTGTACTGCGAATATAAACACTATTAAACCATTTTACTTTTTCGGCATCAAATCTAGCGCCTGACTTACCTATGCGCTCTAAGCTAAAAGATTGAATGAGATCTTGTATAGAAAAAATCTCTTGGTCTGTGCCAGGGTTCCAGCCTAAAAAAGCTAAGAAGTTAATGACTGCTTCGGGTAGAAAGCCTGCTTCTCTATAACCCAAGTAATCTTCATTTGTGATAGGGTCGTGCCAGGATAAAGGAAAGGTTAAAATACCACCACTTTCACGTTTTTTGAGTTTGCCGTTACCGTCAGGGCGTAAAATAAGTGGTAGATGGGCAAACTTGGGCATAACCTCCTCCCAATCCAAGTAACGATATAATAGAACATGCAAAGGAGCTGAGGGCAGCCATTCCTCTCCACGTATGACGTGGGTAATTTTCATAAGATAGTCATCTACCACATTAGCTAAATGATAAGTGGGCATACCATCGGATTTCAAAAGTACTTTATCATCAATTTGATGGCTCTGAACTACAACCCATCCACGAATTTCATCATACAAACGTATTTCTTCCTTGCGAGGTACTTTCAAGCGAATTACGTAGGGTTCTCCATTAGCAATACGGGCTTTTACCTCATCTGCGGGCAAAGTGAGAGAGTTTTTCATGCTGTTACGTGTAATACTATTGTACTGTGGCGATGCTACTTTTGCGGCTTTCAGGCGTTCGCGCATTTGTTCTAACTCTTCGGGTGTATCAAAAGCATAGTAAGCGTATCCTTTTTCTATTAACGACTCTGCGTATTGCCTATATATATTTTTGCGTTCGGACTGCCTGTAAGGTGCATGCGGTCCTCCCACATGAGTACCTTCGTCAAATGTAATTCCTAACCAAGCTAAGCTCTCTATGATATACTCTTCTGCACCTTCTACAAAGCGAGTTTGGTCAGTGTCTTCAATACGAAGGATAAAATCTCCGCCGTATTTTTTAGCAAAAAGATAGTTGTACAGTGCTGTACGAACTCCACCAATGTGTAATCCTCCTGTGGGACTTGGTGCAAAACGAACTCTAACTTTTTTATTCATGGCACAAAGTTACGGTTATTTATATAATTCTAATAAATCATCAAGGGTTGCAAAATAGACTAAATGAAAGGATTTTTTATCAGTGAAATTTTTTTGGGCGTGTCCTTGTGGGCGTTTCGCTGCGCTCATGCCCACAAGGTCGGCGTGCTGCGGGCTGACGGTGCTGCGCCCCACCCCCTGGGCAAGAGTGAAAGAGTGGGCGAGGGGCTTCGCACCGTGCTGACGCACGCCCTCCGCATGCCTCACGCAAGAACCTCTGCAGGTCGGCAGAGTCTATTTATTCAAATCTTTATCCTGTAAGTATCTGAAAATGAACCTTAAACAAGATAAAAATATGTCTTAACCTTGTAAATATTTGAAAATGAGTGAAAAATAAGGTAAAGCTTGTTTAATCAGGGTTAGAGGGGTACAAGCAGTCCATGTATTTGAGGTTTAACCTTGTATATACTTGAAAATAAACACAAAACAAGGTAAAGTGAACGCAGTCAAAACAAGGTAAAAAATTTTAACCTTGTAAGTGCTTGATAATGAATATCAAACAAGGTAAAGCAAGTGTACGTACGAGAATGAGGTAGAACATCAAAATGCTGTTTGCGTGAGGCATGCGGAGGGTGCGTGAGCAGTGCGTAGCGTAAGCGAAGCACCGAAGCGATAGCGCAGCCCGCAGCACGCCGACCTTGCCCACACGAGCGCACAGCGAGCTGTGGGCAAGGGCACGCCCAAAAATAAACCTGACTTAATAGAAAAAAAGAAGAGCAGGATTTTTGTATATTAGTATCCCGCTCCTCAGTCAGAAAATAAAATGTACTCGTCAGCGCATAACCGTTATATTTCCTTTTCTGTTGTAGTTTGTACCAAATCTGCCTTCCGCTACAACGATGTAATAATACACACCATCTTGCTCTTTAATAGGATCCCAAAATTGACTTGGGTCATCACTCTCATACACTTTGTTACCCCAACGATTAAATATCTCAATGTGATAACTCTTAATTTGTTTATATTTTACTTTGAACACGTCATTTTTACCGTCGTTGTTAGGTGTAACTATGTTAGGTATCCATAAGCTATCTGTATCAATTACGCGCATTTGGAGTACAAATGTGTCACGACAACCGTTTCCATTAGTGAGTATGAGTTGTACAGGGTAAAGTCCTGCGTCAGTATAAATATGAGAAGGGTTTTCTGCATTAGAGGGACCTGTGTTATCGCCAAATGTCCATAAGAAACTGTTAGGCAGAATGGGACTAGTGTAGATAGGCGTGAAATTTATAGTTTGGAAAGGAGTAGCTTGTGCTGAGTCAGGTACAGCAATAATATCATGAATTTGGGGTCTAGGTATAGCAGTAACGCGCAAAGAGTCCTTGTATTTACATGTTTTTCCGCCGTAGGAGGTAGATGCTTCTAGATAGACAGTGTAAGTGCCAGGACTGGTATACACGTGAGTAGGGCTTTTTATTGTAGATGTTGCACCGTCACCAAAAGACCAGTTGTATGAGAGGGTTTGTCCGTTGTTGCCCATAGTAGTTAGATTACGGAAGCGAACAGGCTCGCCTACACAAAATACTGTATCACTTGCGGAGAAATTAGGGGTTGGTCTTTCTAAAACGCGTACCTTGCGGTATATGGTTTTTGTACAGCTATTTACAGATCCGTACGCAGTAAACCCGATGGTATAAACTCCAGGAGAGGTAAATACACGTACAGGATTAGAAACATTATACAACGGCGTGCTTATGCCTGTTTCAGAAAAATCCCATGAATAGTTTCCTGCGTTAGTAGTACTAAATTGTACCGCTTCACCTATACAAACTACGGTATCACTCAGAGATATATTAGCCGTTGGTAGAGGAAGTACAGTAATTAGCTTTGTTTCAATATTTGTACAACTTAGTTGATTAGAGGCTGTTAAGCGTATTAAGTATTGACCTGCGCTTGGAAAGACTACCGAAAAACTTGTTTCGGTGGTATCTACACGCATCGGAATGACCTCTGATAAAGTAGTGTTTTCAAAGAATCGCCATTCGTATGTATCTGAATTGAGAGAGTTGTTGCCAATAAATAACGGCGAACCTTCACAAACAGTATCTTTTTGAACAGCTATATTTGCATCAACAGGGGGAAGTACAGTTACAAATTGGCTGACATTGGCTACACAACCTGCGTCGTTTTTTACCGTGTAGTTAAGCACATAGGTCCCTGGGGTGTTATAGAAATGGGTTACGGAGGATACTCCACTGAGATAGGTAAAGGTGGTATCATCCGTCGCATCGCCAAAGTCAAAGGTATATTCCCATCCAGGCTTGTACGAACTAGCAGGTATAGCAAAAGTTATTGAGCCACCCGTGCATACTTTTGGTGGATTGATAGTAGCTAATGGAGGTTCAGGTATAAACTGTACAATTGTAACCGTTATTTTTACTTGAGAACAGACCTGACCTAAAGGACCGTCTTGTACTTTCACAATTACCTCATAAGTACCTACTGCGGGAAATACGTGGGAGATAGTAGCGCTACTACTGGGGGTGGTAAAGGTTAATCCGTCGTCAAAACTCCATGAATAATAGGGATTTGAGCTTCCACCTGAACCTATAGCTTGTAAGATGCTCACTCCGCCAGCACACCCTCCACTAACAAAGGTTGCCGTGATAGGGTTGGGCTGAACATTGATACGATAGGGTACAGTAAACTTAAATGGAATAGAACCCAAAGATGAACAGTATTCAACAGAAATATAAATTACCTTTGAACCTACGTCTCCTTGCTTAGGCGTCCAGGATATCAGACACCCTGCTTTATATGGAGCTGATGTAGCTATTAGACCTTGATTATACACATAACTACCAGGGTAAGTTGCACTAATTGTCGCACAAGCACGGTTCAAAAGAGGATTAGCACAGTAAGCATTTGTGGGATTTACAGGTGCGTCAAAAAACTCACCTGATAGTTTAAATATTAAGCTTGTACCTGATGCAAGAGAACCAGAGGCTTCTACATCTATTTGTAGTTGCATAAGTTCGCAAGTAGAAATAGTTGTCTCTTGAATGGGTAGAGGAGTGCAGGATACTGTAACAGGAATACTGGTTACTGTAGAGCCTTTTGTTACCGTAATAATTGGAGGAGACCCGCCTGATCCAGGACAGTTCGTTACAAATAATTGGATATCTCGCCGTATTGTAGAAAGGTGAACTCTTCCAATTACTGGAAACACCCTGTATTCTCTTACTTCTACGGCAAATATGTACCTGCCTACTTGATTAGGTATAAAAGACAAAGAGCCGTTAAGAGAGTCTACTGCTACACCACATGGGGTCAGTGAGCTAGCAACAGGCACAGCTTGTGTGTAAGGAGTATTATAAACGCATGAGCTGGGAGTACCGTTACATGGAGTAGGTGGATTTTCCCATGGAGTTACCAGATAATAACGTAATTCGTCGCCATTTGGGTCAAAGGCAGTGTTATTATAGACAAAAGGCTGCCCCAAACAAGCAAAACCTGTCTGACTAGCAAGAAAGGTTGGGCTACTATTATCGCATGCTCCCATAACATGATAAAACATTCGTGTATCAATGTAAAAGCCAGAACAACCACTGTTGGTAAGCGTATTGCGACAACAAGTATTATAGCTTAATACTACTGGGTTACTCAATGAGGGCGCAGCAGTAACCGTGAAATTTCCTTTCAGTACTGCCTTAGAATACCCAACTGATGATCCTCCACCAACGCACAAGGAAGACCCGCCGCAAAGAGGAGTAATATCCTCAAAACCTTCTGAGTCGCCAGGGGTACCAATTGGTCGAGGTACAACTGTTAAATTAATAGTGGCAGGGGTAGCAGGACCGCATACACTAACAGTGTGAAATGTACCTAAAGGAATACCTGAGCAATCTCTGTACAAAGTGAGGTATACTTCATAATTGTTACCACTTACACATACAAAAGTGATTTCACCACCAGATAAGTGAGATGCGTGCACCCTAATTGCATTGGTAAGAATATGGAACAAAAAGAGAAGAACAAATGCAAGTAAAGACCGGCGAGAATTATTCATGCGCAATGTAAACTTTTTGCAAATTTACAAATTTGCTTTTAATAAGCAACTTCATTTTATATTTGTTCTATACATTCTTGCTTGCAAGTAATGTTGAGAGTATCAAATTATCAAGGACTTGAATATATCACTTCCCAGATAGATGTGCTTTGCAAACCCTTAAACCCATGAATGTGTAATTTCATAAATTTCTCAATAGTAGATAAAATTGCTTTTTTTTCATCTTCGGTTAATGTATAGTTTTGTGATGAGGTATAGTAAAGGTCGTGTAAGTAACTTTTCAAGTGTATGTATTTAGGTTCTAATAGATTTTCCCAAATCTTTTCATCGGCTTGGTAGCCGAGGTAGCCCGAAGTGTTGAGCAGAATATGTAGATACAAAGGTAGCAGTTGTTCGTTTTGTTGGTCAAGTTGGATAATTTTACTTTGTAGAAAATCAAAAATCGCATATGGCTGATTATCTTCATGCAAAACACCGAGTAAAAACTCTGTTAATAAAGAAGTGTATGCTATTTTTTTGAAGTGTATATGTAAACTCTGGTGATAATACACTAAATGAATATCAGAAAGAAGATGAATTTCTTTGTCGGGGGAGTAGTACAGATTGATGTTACATATATTGAGAGGTAGAAAATAACTTATTTTACTTGTCCCTTTTTTAGATTTTTTTTTAACTCCTTTGGCTATACAAGAAATTAACCCGTTTTCACGTGTATACAAGCGAGCGATAAGGCTGTTATCACCATAGTTGATGTATCGTAGCACGATGGCTTCTGTGTAGATGTTGTAGTAGTAAGACATCTCTTAAAAATACTGAAATACTGATAATCTTTGACAAATATAATAATTATTGAGGTATATTCTGAATATTTTTGGGCGTGTCCTTGCTTGCGCTTCGCTGGCGCTCATGCAAGCAAGGTCGGCGTGCTGCGGGCTGCGCTATCGCTTCGGTGCTTCGCTACGCTTCGCACTGCTGACGCACCCTTCGCATGCCTCACGCAGCAGCCTTTAGATGTTTTACCTCATTTTCATACATATCCTTGCTTTACCTTGTTTAATATTGATTATCAATTATTTACAAGGTTAAAAATTTTTACCTTGTTTGAAGTGCCGTTATTTTATCTTTTTTGTACTTATTATCAAGCACTTGCAAGATTAAACCTTGAATGGATGCACTTTTTATACCCCTCTGACCCTGAATATTCAGGTTTTACCTTATTTTCAATTGATTTTCAAGGATATACAAGATTAAACTTTATTTTTATCTTTTTTAACATTGATTTTCAATTACTTACAAGATAATATTTTGAATAAATAGACTCCGCGTACCTGCCAAGGTTCTTGCGTGAGGCATGCGAAGGGCAAGCCGTCAGGCTTGGTGCGAAGCCCCTCGCCTACACTCTTAACCCCATAAACAGGGGGTGGGCGGGCGGGGGCGTAGCACCGTCAGCCCGTAGCACGCCGACCCGAGCGCAGCGAGGGACACGCCCAAAAACTAAACACTTGTTATACCTGATACTTAATTAAAGACTCAATCCATTGATTTGAACAGGTGAGGGATAATAAACATCCAAAGAAAATGAAAAAGTTGTGCCTACATTCGGCTCACTATACACTTCTATGGGCTCGTTATGAGCTTCTAAAATGTGCTTTACAATAGATAAACCTAATCCTGTTCCTCCCCCTTCACGCGAACGGCTTTTATCTACCCGATAAAAACGTTCAAAAATACGGTGTATATGTTCGGGAGCTATTCCTATACCATTATCCTCAACACTTATTTGAAGTTTACGAGCAGATAGTTTGAAATATATATTAGTTTCGCCACCCTCCTTCCCATAGCGTATGGAATTAGCAATAAGATTGATAAAAACCTGACGTATTCTTTCCTTATCAGCAATTACATAAGTTTTGCGTACTACATCAGGATTAGCCATTCTTAAAGTAATTTTTTTAGACTTTGCTTGAAGGTCTAAACTTTCTATTGTCTCTGCTACTAAATCATGAATCAAAAACGGCTTCATTTCCATTTGCAACTGCCCTGTTTCTAATTGAGAAATAGCCATCAAGTCTTGCACTAAGGTAACTAACCTATCTGCATTATTCATAGCCTTTTGCAAAAAAATACGATTAAACTTCGGGTCATCAATAGCACCCTCTAATAAAGTATCAATGTATCCTTGCACGGCAAATATCGGCGTTTTAAGTTCATGAGAAACATTTCCTATAAACTCCTTGCGATATTGCTCTAAGTCTTTCAACTTTTTGATTTCATCACGGCTTTTATTCGCTAGAGCTACTATCTCATAATTGATATTTTCAAGAGGGTCATCCTGATTAGGATTAGTCTCGGGTAGGCTAATCCGCTCAAATTGGTTTGTTTTAAGCGCCGAAATGTTTCTGTATATCCTGCGGATTCGCCTGTAAAAAAAGAATTCTAACAAAAACAATAATACAGCTATGTTAAACGCCGATACTAAAACTGCCGAGAGTATAGATAGCCATATACTCATCTTACCTATGAAGTAAGTAGCTGCGCCATTAGCTAAGCCAACAACAATAGAAAATAACCATACAGCGTTTGTAGCAGTGAGCTTTCTAAGCATAACTATGCTTGGTAAAATAAAAGTGCTACAGGCAAAAGTCAAATATAATCACTTTTTACAACGTTTGAGAATAAGTTTAATATGTGTTTTATCTTTCACGTTGATATCAAACTCTCTCTCCCATATTTCTGTGAGATACACAATGTTGTTGTGATCCTCATAAAGAATGTCGTATTCGTTAGGAATAGCGGCATATAGGTCTTGTAAAGTGATAGGGAAGTAATTTTCTCGTACTTCTCGGTCCCAGTTGTCAATATAACTGTGTTTAAGGAGGAAGTGAACCAAGTTTTTATTATTGTTTATGCTTCCTACTTTAAGTTCAAATTCTTTAAGATAACGTTCTTTATATTTTTCCTTTGCCCATCGGTAGACTTTTCGTACGTCGTCACGGTCGGAGGGTCTATCCATAGTAGCGTCCCCTATCATATCTCTAATAACTACATAACGAGGTTTTTTCTCAAAGAGTTGATACCAAAATTTTTCTATGCTATTAGGAGAACCATACGAATATATTTCATGAATTAAAGAACTGGCATAAATAATATCTATTTCATTAGGGATGTCCTCAAAATTATCCGTAAAAATAAGGTTAGGGTGTGTGAAGTTTTGTTTAGCTATTTGTATCATTTTAGGATCGATATCATAGCCATAGACTATACAGTCAAATATATTAGCCATGATATCGGATAGATATCCGTCAGCGGACCCAAAATCTACAATAGTTTTAATTTCTCCGCCTACTTTGTCAATAAAAAAGAGTTTATCATATAGCCCTTTACGCATACCTTTGAGGTATACCTCGTAATTAGAGATAGGGACAAAACCTATTTTTTCACTCATAATTTTTTACACAAAAGTACGGTTTTTTCCTTACAATTAACAAATCTCTTGGGCGTGTCCCTCGCTGCGCTCGGGTCGGCGTGCTGCGGGCTGCGCTATCGCTTCGGTGCTTCGCACTGCTGACGCACCCTCCGCATGCCTCACGCAGCCGCCTTTGGATGTTTTACCTTGTTTTTATACATAACTTTGCTTTACCTTGTTTGACATTCATTACCAAGTACTTACAAAGTTAAATTTTTTTACCTTGTTTTAACTGCATTCGTTTTATCTTTTTTCGTATTGATTTTCAAGTATATACAAGATTAAACCTTGAATACATGGACTTTTTATACCCCCTTAACCTTGAATATTCAAATTTTATCTTGTTTTTAATTCATTTTCAGGTATTTATAGGGTTAAAAATGTATTTTTAACTTTGTTTAGTTTTGATTTTCGGATACTTACAAGGTTAAAATTTTAAATAATAGATCCTGCCGACCTGCGAATGTCTTTGCGTGAGGTATGCGAAGGGCAAGCCGTCAGGCTTGGTGCGAAGCCCCTCGCCCACGCTCAAACCCTCACCCAGGGGTGGGCGGGTGGGGCGCAGCACCGTTAGCCCGTAGCACGCCGACCCGAGCGCAGCGAGGGACACGCCCAAAATAAAAACACTAAAAAGAATAAACATGCAATACATTCGGATACTGCACAAAAAATAAATGACTTTGGTACATATAAAAAGTATCCACTGCGAATTTATCAACCTTCTCGGCTAAACAAACTTCACATAACTTCTTTTGCTGCTCTTCATTGTAAATAACGAGATAATTATTCATACTAGTCTGCAAACCGTTTTTATTCATAGTATAGTAACTCAAAACATGATTTTTACCAAGGTTAAGATACTCCGAATAGTGAAATTTAAGTAAAGGTGCAAAGGTCTTAAAAAAAATGAGATATGCTTTATTTTCGGGTTTATCTAGTAATACGGCTTGCGGAAAGCGCATCTGTTCAAATGCATCTAATTCCATGTTTTCAGCTTCTTGCAAAATATGTACAGGGACTCTATCACCATACTGCTGAATAACCCTACCCAAAGGGTCAATTTCTACAAAGCTTCTTGTGCCTTCGGTAGTAATGAAATGAGCTAAAACTGTTAGCTTTGTTTTTTTGAACCACGAAAAGTGAGGCTGCTCCCAAAGTAGCATCTGTGAATGTACATCGTACGCGTATATGCCATAATGCTCTGGAATTTCAGGGCTTCTATACTGATGCACATATAAAACCCCATTATGAATATCCTCTATTCCTATTAACCATGGCTCGTGCAGAACCCAGTTTTTTACTTTATGAGTTTTTGAAATTAGGTCAATAATGTGAAAATAAGCAGTATACTCAACACCGTTACGAACTTCTACAACAGCTAAAGACTGTTGTGCATCAATGCGAACCTTCCATATAGTGCCGTTAAATGAATACGAATGTAACATAGAATTTACAACAAAGATTTAGCTTTAATAGTTAAGTACTCGTTGATGACTTTTGCGGTTAGGTTTTCAGGAAGTGTATCCAGCGTTAAAACTCCATTTAATTGTAAATACTTGAAAGCAAGCAGTCTTTGTTCTAAAATCTGTTCGGCAATACCCATTTGCAGTGCTTGCTCTGCATTTTGAGGTATATTCAAAGCTACTTTATGTAGCTCTTTATCTCGTAAGGTAACACACAAAGGTAAATGCTTGGGAGATAGACGAGTAAATTCACGTATGAGAATATCTGAAGCACGGCGGTCAATAATATCAGTGATTAAAATTATTAAGGCGCGTTTATTTATTCTGTTTTTGATGTATTGAAAAGCCATAGAATAATTAGGCTCGGTCATTTCGTATTGAAGATTATGCAAAATCTCGGAAATGGCATGCACTTGTTGAATACCTCTTTTAGGCGGTAGATAAGTTTGTACTTTTGAACCAAAAACTAAAATACCTACGTTATCTTCTTTGTTAGCGCAGATATAACTTAACATAAGAGTGGCGTTGATGGCATAATCTAGACGTTTCATGAAGCCATCGGAGTTACGCATCATGCGCCCTGCATCTAAAACAATAATTATATTTTGATTGCGTTCAATTTGATATTGGGCTACGATTGGTTTTGCTCTTCGGGCGGTAGCTTTCCAGTTAATTCTACGGTACTCATCATCCTTGGTATATTCACGCAGACTTTCAAACTCTCGCCCTTCGCCGTACTTGCGAATGCTTCGCCTACCCATCTGTTCTAATTGATTTTTACGAGCTAAGAGTTGATATTCTTTTAATTTCAAGTATCCAGGATAAACCGAAACTTTATTTCTCAAAATATATTCATAATCCTGACGAACTAAACCTAATATGCCTATAATTCGTAAGTTTACTGCTTCAAACTCGTATTTACCTCGTTCTCTCGGGGTTATAGTGTAGCAGAAGCTTATTTGCTCATTTCCTTGAATAGAAAAGAAAAATATAGCATCGCGAATTTGAAGGAGCATAGGTACGTTATCCCCTAAGTATCCTTTCCATAAGCGTTTAGTTTTGTTGTGAAGCGTTAAAGTGATTTGATTAGGGTCGCCGAGAGAGAGTTTCTCGGCTAATTCTCGGCTGATTTCAAAGCTATCTTTATCGGGGATTAAGCGGTAGTCTATCAAGGTAAAAACTGCCCAAGCTAAGATAATCACAAAAGCTATGAGTAAAAGAAAAGCCCAAAAAAAGCTTAAACCTATACAAGCAATCCCTATCAATAAAATCAAAAAACTTTTTTGTGTGAGCGTCATAATCAAAAACAAAGGTAAAAAATACTTAGCATAAAAACAGGCAAGCGTATTTAATATCTTGATTTTAAGTTTATTATATGATAAATAATTTTTTGGGCGTGTCCTTGTGGGCGTTACGCTGCGCGTATGCCCACAAGGTCGGCGTGCTACGGGCTGACGGT
>JANWVE010000047.1:8276-16519 GCA_025057675.1 Bacteroidia bacterium | reverse complement strand
AGGCAGCACGGCACACACAAAAAAAAGCAGATGAAAATAAAGTTTTTACTGAATTAGCGTACTGGAAGTATGCACTTACGGGATGCATAGCGGGCATAGTTTCCCCCTTAACAGGATTAGGCGGGGGAATAGTGATTGTACCTATGCTTTCTACTTTGTTTAACTTATCGGTTAAGAGAGCGGTGAATATTTCAGTTTCTTCTATTATTGTGTCAGCTTTTTTTAACACTTTGGTATATATGTACAGCAGCCCTGCGATTGAGATAAGCATGCATACAGGCTATATTGCTTGGGGGATTGTTCTTCCGATGATACTTGGCGTTTTGATAGCATCCTATCTTGGGACTATGATAGCATACAAGTTGGAAGGTTATTCGTTGCAGTATATTTTTGCAGGTTTTTTAGGAATTATCCTGCTTAAAATTATTTTTTTTGACTTGTTACAATAAGCTAACACAAGCTACTATGTCCTTGTGAGTATTTATATTACCCACAAGGGCAAGTGATTGTTCTTATTCTATGACAAGTTTTTGAGTTACCCCTTGACTTTTCTCACGAATGAAATATATACTTGGTAGTGGTTCATCAAGACTTTTCAGCGTACGCAACACTGTAACATGACTACCCTGTATCTCTTACCCCACAACCCCGCAAAAGCATCTTTTTAACTATGGGATTAGCCCCCTTATTACTTGTAAGCATTCTGAAATTGTTTGCACAATCTTTACACAAAAAATTTTGTGCTCCATTTTTATGACCGCTTTTTGCTATTTCCTTATTGCAGCAGTGAGAACAAGTTACTTTCACTCTTATTTCACTCCTACTACAAAACTAAAAATTCATTCATTAACTCCCTAAAACACTACCATACATTCTAAACCACAACCAGGTTTTGTTCTATTTCACAAAATACCCCTAAATAACACAAATAAAAAGTGGCTACCAACAATTTCGTTCCGTGGAACAACCCACGAGTTTCTTTGGTAGCCAAATCTTGTTGTAAAGATACAACTATTTTCTAAACTACGCAAGTATTATGAGCGCAAAAATACGAAAAACCATTCAGATGATAGCAGGAACGCATATTAAAGCAGTTAAAACATTTACTGCAACTGTGTTGCAAGTGCATGAGGATTATACTATCACTGCCCAAAGTGGTTCGGATGTGCCAGTTATAGCAAGACTAAAAGCTGTGCTAGAAGTAGAAAATAGCGAGGGGTTTATTCTCATCCCTGCTCAAAATAGCCAAGTGATTATTACAGAAGTTGATCTGAACCAATATGCAGTGATAGGATATAGTGCCGTAGATAAAATAGTACTTAAAACCGAAAACATACAAATACAGATGGATAAGAACGGTATTGTGTTCAATGAAGGTAGTTTTGGCGGTTTGATTAAGATACAGGAGCTCAGAAACAAATTAGACAAGATTAACCAAATTTTGCAAGCGATTATGAGTGTGTTTCAAGGTGTGCCGATTGCTGAACCTGGCAATGGTAGTCCCAGTGCTTTGCAAGCTACTTTGGCTGCTGCTTTGGCAGGCAAACTACTTCCTACTTATGCTAACATAGAAAACGATAAAGTGAAACATTAACTATGGATATATTGATTGAAAACCAGAGTGAATTGCGTATAGAGAACGGGGATTTTGTGGTAGGTAAGGCGGATGAACAGAACCTGCATTTGCTGATGCTTACTGGTGCAGGTCATTGGAAACATGCCCCTACAACGGATATAATGGTTAGTAAGATGCTGTTAGATGAACAAAGTTTTTCAAGTATGCGGCTGGCGATTAAAAAAGGTTTAGAAAACGATGGTGCAACGGTGAAAAAAATAAACATCAACAGCAGTGGAAGGATTGCTGTTGACGCTATGTGGGAGTAAGTATTTTTACGATTATGATTTTTTGGGCGTGCCCTTGTGGGCAAAAGCCCACAAGGTCGGCGTGCTTCGGGCTACGTGCGGAATGCCCCGACCCTTGCGCAGCAAGGGGCACGCCCAAAAATCAAATAACTAGCTTCGCACTAAAAAATGAAATAATTACTCACGTTTTTTATTTATTTCTGTTTTTGTTCTCTTCAAAAAAGGCTAAAACTGCATCTACTTCACTTTCCCAATAAGCATAGTTATGTCCATGCGTAGGGGCTAAATTATACCTTACCTTTACTTTTGGACATTCTCTTTGCAAACTCTGATACAAAAGTTCAGACTGTTGATAAGGTACAATAGGGTCTAACTTTCCATGACCAATATAGACAGGGACTTTCCAATTACGAATTTGAAAAATGATGTTATCTTCTTTTTGCCACCTCTCCTTAAAAGTTTGGTAATCTCCATAGTATCCTATCATAACCTTATCTTTGGGTATTTGGGTTTGGTCAAAATCGCCTGATAAAGTTGCAACGGCATTAAATAGCTCGGGCTTAGCCAGAGCACACACTGCGGCACCACGCCCGCCCGTAGATAACCCTACTACAAAGTTATTCTGTTCAGGTAAAAGAATGCAGTATTTATTCTGCAAATAACTAAAAAGTGTATCTACTAACCATGCTTTTTGTGGCGATTTTTGCCAATCTTTGCGAGTTTCAGGATAAAATTTAGAAACATAGTTACTCTTGTCCATCTGAGGCATAATAAGAATATATCCTCTTTCTAGCGCCTTTTTACATAGTGATGTTTTTTTGCACCAATCTTCCTTTGGAAATGCAAATCCAGGTAAAAGTAAAATGTTGCCCTGAATAGGAATTTTATCGGGTACAGCAATATCTACTGCATGTCCTTGTACAACCAAAGTTTGAAAAGATTTTAAGCTATCACACATAATTTTGGGTGAATGCAACTGAATTTGCTTCTCATTTGGGTTCAAATTGTGAGGTTTTCTGTGTTTTGAGCAAGCCATTAGAATTATAGAAGTCAGCAAGAAAGGTAAAAAGGATGTATAGATGAAAATTTGCATAAGGCAAAAATGCATCTAAAAAATAAGGTATGAAAAGATTTTTGTCGTTTTGCTCTTTTCATACCTTGAAAAATTGTGCGAAGAGATACGTGTTCAAGGTTATATCATGAGCCATGTAGCCACTTTTTCTTCTCTAATAGCTCTTCTTTTGTTTCTTGGTAGTCAGGGTCAGGGACACAAGCATCCACAGGACACACAGCTGCACATTGAGACTCTTCATGAAAGCCTACGCATTCTGTGCATTTTTCAGGTACAATGTAGTAAATGTCAGATGCCAAAGCAGGTTGAGGTGCGTTAGCATCTATACTGGTACCATCTCCAAATTCAATAGTACCTCTCAAGTTAGTACCTCCCGCAAAAGTCCATGAGGCACCCCCTTCATATATTGCATTGTTAGGGCATTCAGGTTCACAAGCCCCGCAGTTGATACAATCAGAAATGATTTTGATAGCCATAACTGTATTAGGATTTAATGCTACAAAGTTATCTAGCTAACAAGCTATTGTCAATAAAAGTGCATAAAATAGTCAAATTTAGAAATAGTCTAAATTCAATAATTACAACTTTCCCATGATATGCAGAATCAATCGCTCTAGTTCAAAAGCAGCATTAGGATTAGTTTTACGAGTAAGGGGCATACGATCTATCTCAAACACAGCATCCACACGACAATTATCTTCATCAATTGGACTTAAATAAAATAAGCATTCCACATTTTTAGTAATTTTAAGCAAAGGAATTCCTTGATTAAGTTGGTATTTGAGCTGCTTACCTTTGAGTTCGTACTGTGTACAACCTAAACCTGCCATGTATGCAGTGATAATGCCTATAGCTTCCTGCAAGTTCATATCCAAAGTGAAAGTGAAGCAAGGTAAGCTTTTTTGCGGAGTTTTAAGAAACTGCTCTTGGATAAACTGTTCTTGTAAGTATTTAAGTGTGTCTATTTGTTCAGGGGTTAATTCAGTGTAAGGCACAGGATTGTACTTGACAGGGGTACCTTTGAAGGTAATAGATTGTATTTCCTTTTGTATAGTATCTTTTTTAGGAACTACAAAACCTCTTGGAATTTTTTTTAGGCTGTCGTTATACTTTGGTTTTTTATGCAGCGTGTCTAACTCTTTTCTAGGCAAATCTTGAATGCTTTTATTTTTCAAACTGTCTAATTTTGTACTTGCAGTAACACTGTCATCTTTTTTGATAGTTACATTAAGCCGTTGGGCTAATTTTTCTAAGTACTTAATTTGCTTTTGAATAGAATCGGAGAGTTTTTTAAGTTCAATTTCTTTTTCTTGAAGGGCTTTTTGCTTAGCTTGTAGGGCAAAATCTACATCTTCCAATTCAGCTTCTCTTTTGAGTAACTCTTTTTCCTTAAGACTAATTTGCTCTGAACGCAATTTGAGTTTAAGTGCATCTTCAAACGAAGTTACAGGCATTTGATTGATATTATTCGTTAAGCTAAGTTTTGCTTCTATGTTTTTCAAAGTATTTTCAATAGAAGCTAAGCGCTGCTCTATACTACTACTTTGTACGATTTCGTCAATTGGGTTGAAAACAGTATTTTGTTTAAGTAGGTGTCCTTCAAAAATTTGTGCAAGCGATTGTTTAGCTTTTTCAGCCATTTCTGGAAAGTTTTGCGGTGTAACGTTAGTTTTATTGTACCAAACGACCATTT
This sequence comes from Bacteroidia bacterium, assembly GCA_025057675.1. Classification (GTDB taxonomy): domain Bacteria; phylum Bacteroidota; class Bacteroidia; order JANWVE01; family JANWVE01; genus JANWVE01. Next base: position 11,891 of record JANWVE010000047.1, on the reverse strand, counting down.
TAACTGCATTTGTGTTGCCTTCGGGTTCAATCAGATATTGAATTGTCAGTTTTTTATCTGTTTCTATGGCAGGGTAAATAGTATTTTCTACTAACACTGTGTTCTCATGTACAAAAGGGCGAATTTTATAGTGCTGATAATGAGTAAGCAATTTTGCTATGATTTCGTCTTTAGATAAATCACACAAAATTTGATAGCCAACATAAGTCATACCTCCCACCTTTACCGTATTGACTACCGCTAATTGGGCGTATACTTGCCAGCATGCTTGAAACCATAAAATCAAATAGAATAAAGCTGGTTTCATTACAAGCAAAAATAGTACTTTATGTTCAGAAACAAAATTCTAAAAAGTTAAGCCCACCGTTTTTTGAGTGTGTGTAGAAGTTCTATTATGGGTCTAAAATACACAACCATTACTAAAATTAACAAAATTAGAGCAGGATAAAGTTGAGGAATTTTCAAATAACCTGCTAATAAAACAAGTATCAAATAAAGTAGGGGTAAATAAAGCATTTTAATCCAATTAAAATTAAACTGAAAGTATTTTTTTGCACCCCAGTAAAAACTGACTGTCATGACAAGCTTAATAATAATTACATCAGCTACAGCACCATTAACTCCAAAATTCTGAATGAGAATAGGATTTAATATCATTTGCAGTATTGCACAAAGTGCAAAATAATAACTTATTACATTTGTTTTTTTAAGGTAGAGCAAGGTATAAACAAATACATTCAGCAGGGGCAAAAATACAAAACTGGCTGCTAAATAAGGAATATATGCGAAGGATTGATAAAATACTTCGTTTTTAACTAAAAAGGGAATGAGTATAGGTAAAAGAACAATACAAGCCGCAATAGATAGCAGAGTAGCTAAAGTCATTACATTAAAATAACGATTGGTAATAATATTAGTATAGTTAAGATTTTGACTTTTCCAAACTTGAAATACTTTAGGCATGACCGCATTAGAAAGTCCTATTACGAATAACTCTATTGGTGCTACACACTTAGTAGCAAAATCATAAATACCGACTTTTGCAGTATCTAGGTAATAGTTGATAACGTAACGGTCTATGTACAAAACTACCCACGCAAATACTAAATATAAGGTCATATAAATGCAAAACCTCCACATTTTATGTAAGTAAATGTAATTAAACTTTGTGCCCCACTCTTGTATCCAAAAAAATGAAACAAAAATGAAGAGAATAGTAGCAGCCACTAAGCGCCCTGCAATAGGTCCCCACAAGGTATGAGGAAATAGGTACAACCCTCCCCCAGTTGAAATAATTGTAATCAAAAATTGGCTGAAATTGATGTAAAAGAAACGGATAGCTCTTTGTTGTGTAATCAAAATGCCTGCATAAGTTCTAAAAAAACTGTTAAATATGCTCGTTAGTACAGTCAAAAATCCGAAAGGAAAGAACGTCAAACCTAATACTGAAGGAAAAAACCAAACTCCTATTGCGCTGAATATAAACAAACAAAGAATACCTAATCCCACTAGAGAAAAGTAAACTGTGGATAAATACTCTTTTAAATGTTTGATATGGTGTTGATAATCTAAATAAAATGTTTTTACAGATGCATCCAAGCTAAAGTTTACTATAATCTGCATTATGTATAAGGACGCTATGTAAAGAGCTATCTCTCCTACCTGCCTTTCAGATAGAACAGCAGTGTATAATGGCAATAATAAAATGGGTGTAGCTACCGGCAGCGCCCCTACTATTGTGTAAATAATAGAGTGTGCAAAAAACTTCTTAGATATCACCTGCTAAGCGTAGTTTTTATGCTTGCTATAAGTGAATAAACTCTAATGTATTACCATATTTATCTTTGGTATAAAAACCTACACTTCCATCTCTGTGCTTCTCCACTTGTACATTTGCAAATTCAGGCTTTTTTAGAAGAGCTTCTAAATCTTGCGGACCTATTTCAATACCGATGTGAGGTTCATGGCGAGTGGTATCCCTCCGCAATAGGGCAATGCGATTATTTTTATATTGTATCAGACCCCAATCGTAGGACTCATATTTTACTTCAAAAGGTAAAATAGACTGATAATACTGAATCGCTTCTTGAATACTATCTACATAAATAGCAACATGCATAGGTTTTCAGGATAATACAGCAAAAATAACAAATTCTTCCTATACAAGAATAAAACTCTCCTTTTTTAGGTAAGAGATTCTAAGCGTTTAATTTCATCTCGTAGCCGCGCGGCAAGCTCATAATCTTCATTTTGAAGTGCTTCGTTCATTTGAGCTTTGAGTCTTTCTATTCGCTCGGCGATAGTAAGCTCTCTGCTTTGTTTTTGTTCTGGTGGCGACTCTTCTTGGGCAGAAGTGTAGAAACTATCTTTGAGAACTATTCCTCCTTCTTGTAATACTTTTTCGTTAGTGTAAATCGGTGCGTTAAAACGAACGGCAATAGCTATTGCATCGCTTGGACGTGCATCTATTTTTTTGCGTACGTTATTGCATTCACAGAGAATATATGCAAAGAATATTCCTTCCCGCAGCTCCGTAATCATCACTTCTATTATGCGAATATTGAATTCAATTGCAAAGTTTCTAAATAAATCGTGCGTCATAGGTCTATTGGGGCGAATACCCTCTACCTCAATAGCAATAGCTTGTGCTTCAAACGCACCGATGATAATTGGCAGCCTTCTCCGCCCATTTTTTTCTCCTAGTATCAGCGCGTAAGAATGCGCACTGGAATGGCTGCTAGATAGTCCCAATATTTCTAACTCAATTCGTGTATCTTCCAAGACTATTTTCTCCTTTTCAAAAACACTTAGCCTATTTTTTGCTTATAAGCTTTAATCGCTTTGGTAAGTGCAGGAACTACCTCAAATGCGTCACCAACAATACCGTAATCAGCTACCTTAAATATTGGCGCTTCAGGGTCTTTGTTAATAGCTACAATAACCTTAGAGGTTCCCATACCTGCCAAATGCTGAATTGCACCTGATATCCCTATGGCAATGTACATAGTGGGGGAAACAGTCTTTCCGGTTTGTCCAACTTGCTGACTATGGGGGCGCCAACCTGCATCAACCACAGCGCGTGAAGCTCCAACCGCAGCACCTAATACCTCTGCCAATTCTTCCACTAAATAAAAATTTTCAGGTCCTTTCAATCCCCTACCCCCTGATACCACAATATCGGCTTCAGTTAAAGAAACTTTGTCTGATGTTTTGAGAATTGCTTCGGCAATAGCTCTAAAGTCAGTGTCTTGCGCAGATAAATTCAAAGTTTCCACAGGTACAGGGGCACCTATTTCAGCCGGCTTAACCGTATTAGGTCTAACAGAGATAACGTTAAACTCACCTGTCAAAGTAAATGTTGCGTTTGCTTTACCTGAAAAAACCGACTTATTTAGCACAATCTGACCATTTTCTATTTTAGGTAACGCATTCGTATCTGAAAGTATTCCTGCATTAAGTTTAACTGCTACACGAGGAGCAATCACACCCCCAACCGAAGATGCACTAAAAACAATAATTTTTGTACCTAATTCTTTCGCTGCTTGAGCAATCACAGAGGCATAAGCTGCATTAGCAAAGGTTTTTAACTTCTCTTCGCTAATGTGGTATACTTTA
>JANWVE010000047.1:0-8029 GCA_025057675.1 Bacteroidia bacterium | reverse complement strand
GCTTCTACATTTCCTTCCACTTTGAAAAATTTACCTGCCCCTTTGGGCTTAGGTAACTCATGCGTAACTAAATGAGTAGGTGTCTCCACAGGAATAGGTTCCCTTACAATCAGAGGTTTAGTGCGAGCTTTGGCGATACCCATCATATTCGGAATGATAGGTTCAGCTATACCTTTTTGTGAACCTACTACCATAGGTAAGTTTGCTCTAACTACTTCTTTGCCCCCTTCAATTTCTCGTTCCATTCGCGCTTGATCTCCTGAAATTTCTAATAAAGTAACACTATGCGTATAGGGAATATCTAACTCTGCTGCAATAAGATTACCTGTAATTCCCCCATTGTAGTCAATAGACTCTTTGCCTGTAAAAATAATATCAAATCCTATTTCCTTAACTACGTGGGCAATTTGTTTAGCTACATATTGAGCGTTAATAGGTTTTGCGTTGATGCGAATAGCTTCATCTGCACCTACTGCTAAAGCTTTACGAATGTTCTGCTCTGTGTTTGCTTCTCCTACAGTTATTACAGTTATTTTTGAACCAGGATTGGCATCTCGTAAAGCTACAGCGCGTGCCAAAGAATATTCATCATAAGGGTTGACAATAAATTGTACCCCCTGCTCGTTTAGTCTTGTATTGCCATCGGTAAAAGTCGGTTTAGTTGTCGTATCAGGAACACAACTTACGCAAACAATTATTTTCATACTACTCACTAATTTTTTGGCAAATTAACATATTTGTTACGTCATTTCAAAATAAAAAAAATAAGCTTGATTTACAGAAAGATATAAAAAAAAGCATTTTTTTTCTTGACAAAACGTAAACTTATACTATATCTTTGCAGTCCATTTCAAACGGTCCCTTCGTCTAGCGGTTAGGACATCGCCCTTTCACGGCGGTAACACGGGTTCGAGTCCCGTAGGGATCACTCAAAGAACAGAAAGCTCACTTTGTTCGCAAAGAACAAAGTGATTTTTTTTGTATGTTTGTGTAGTAGTTTATGGTACGGATTGGGAACGTAGTTTTCGAAGACTTTCCGTTACTACTTGCGCCTATGGAAGATGTAAGCGACCCGCCTTTTCGTAAAGTGTGCAAGCAGAACGGAGCAGACATGATGTACACAGAGTTTATTAGCACAGAGGGCTTAGTCAGAGATGCTTCAAAAAGTATTAAAAAATTAGACATATATGATTATGAGCGCCCTATTGGCATACAGATATTTGGGGACAAAATTGAAGTTATGCGCAAAGGCGCAGAAATAGCTGCCCAAAGCAATCCCGATGTATTAGACATTAATTACGGCTGCCCTGTAAAAAATGTAGCCTGCAAAGGTGCAGGTGCAGCTTTGCTGCAAGATCTACCTAAAATGCAAAAAATGACCGAAGAAATTGTCAAAGCTGTTCACCCTTTACCTGTAACTGTAAAAACTCGCCTAGGATGGGACTCTCAAAGCATTAACATTATAGAAGCTGTACTGCGTTTACAAGATGTAGGTGTTCAAGCCGTTACCATACATGCACGCACACGCGCACAAATGTACAAAGGACAAGCCGACTGGACTTACATACGTAAGGTCAAAGAACACCCCCAAGTTAAAATCCCTATTTTTGGTAATGGCGACATTGACAGCCCACAAAAAGCGTTAGCTTACAAAAATGAATATCTACCTGATGGCATAATGATAGGTAGAGCAAGCATAGGTTATCCCTGGATTTTTAGAGAAATTAAACACTACTTCAAAACAGGTGAACTACTACCTCCTCCTACCCTACAAGAACGCGTAGATACCTGCAAACAACACTTACAATTTTCTATTCAATGGAAAGGCGAAGTACTCGGAGTACTAGAAATGCGTAGGCACTACTCAAATTACTTTAAAAATATCCCTAACATCAAACCATACCGGAACAGATTAGTTACAGAAACACACATACCTACTCTCTTTGCTATTCTGGATGAGATATTGGAAAATGAAAAAGTTTTTTCAGTAGGAATACTGGAATAAGAATCTGTAAAAAAGCATTTTTCTTATCTTGTGTAAGATAAGCAATATGTCGGTCCACTATTTATATCACTTTGATATCAATCAATCGCTAAATTACATATACCTGGCCACTTTTTTAGTAGTATATTCATCACTTTATGCATCTCCGTTAGTTACATTAGAGGAAGAAGTGCGCTGCTATATAGACCCCCATCAAAATGTAGATGAACAAATAAAAAAATGGGAGCAAAAACCTATCAAAACTTTTGAGGATAATTACGCAATAGCACTAATGTACTACTATCAAGGCAAAATTTTTAAGTGTATTCAGTATTCTGAGATTGCTTTTAAGCTTTTGAACAATAATAACAGTGAAAAAGAGGAAAAGAGACTTAAAGTGCAAAGATTGATAGGAGCTGCTTACTCCCAGGTGGGTTACATTGAAGAAGGAATAGCACTTTTAGATAAGGTCAAATCTTCTTGTCTTGCAAAGCAAGATACAACTTCTGTATGTGTACTACTAAACAGTATAGCTTCTGCTTATGCAAGAAATGGCTTTTATGGCAAAGCTCTTGAGACTTACAAGGAAGCCCTATCTTTAATTCAAAATCACAAAAATAGCCAGTATCTAAAACCTACTATTTTTATTAATCTAATTTTTTTATATAGTGTGCGAAAGGAATACAATCTGAGTATAGCCTATTCTGACAGCATGAAACCTTATTATGATACACTTTCTGCTAAATTAAAAAACGCTTTTTTACTGTATAGCACTCACCCTATGCTTTATCTCGGAAAAACTAAAGAAGCCCTAAATAACTTTAAAACTGCAGAAAACTTTTACTTTAATGCAGGTGCCTATCCTTTATTGTTGAGTCATTACCCTCCTGTGTTAAATCTACTTTTAGAAGAAAAGCAATACGAAAAATTAATCTTTTATCACAAGCGCTACATTACGTGTTTAGATAGTACCCAAAAAATACAGCAGTATAAATTACTACAAAAAAATTTATTAGAAAAAGAAAGAGAAAAAAATCTACAAATGCGCCATGAAATTGAAATTAAGCAAAGTAAAATACGCCATAAAAACTTACTACTACTTTTCTTATCTGTCTTACTACTTTCTATTCTTTTGACATTTGTGTTTATATACAAAAAAATACAACTACAGCGAAGCCGAGAACAACAAAAAGCTCAACAACTTCTTATTCAAGAACATGAGCAGAATCAAATTCTACAACTGCAAAAAATCCAGCAGCTAGAAGAGAATCAAAGATTAAAAGAATATATTAACCACAAGTTAGAACATGAAGTTCAGCAAAGAACACAAGAACTTCTACAAAAGGAAAAAGAAATTTTAGAGCTTAAAGCTCAGAAAATGGAATTGCAAATCCAACAAGCAGAAAAAGAAGCTCTGTTACAAACGCTTTTACTCCAGGAAAAAACAAAAATCTTGGAAACAGTATATAACCAAATCCAAGAATTTGCTCAAAAAGCGCCCACAGAAAAACAAAAACAAGAAATGCTGTCCATGCTCAATTTTCTCAAAAGTAGTATCAATACAGAACAACAATGGAACAGCTTTAAAATGTACTTTGAAAACCTTTATCCTACTTTTATCCAAAAAATTGCTCAAAATTATCCTCAACTTACGCAGCAAGAATTACGCTATATTGCGTACTTCAAATTAGGGCTTTCTAACAAAGAAATTGCTAAGTTACTTAACATAAATCCTGCTTCCGTTAGAGTAGCAAAACACAGAATTAAAGAGAAGATAAGAACGCAAAGTCAAAACAGCGAACCACTAGAATTCTTATACTCAGATAATAACTAATTGATAATAAGACAACTATATGCTATGTAACGCTTTGTAACGCGGATAAGATCACAAACTGTTATACTCTATCGTAGCTTTGTACTAAAGTCAAATCTTAAATCTTATCTTAATGATTATGGCAAGGTTGTTAAATTCCTTATACTTACTAGGACTAATTTTAGTCTTATTTTTTCAAAGTGGTATATTAGTTTTTGCAAAAGCACCGAATTTCTTCATTGAAAACAAAGGACAATGGGGTGAAAATATTTTATTTTTGTACCAAGGTGCGGGTTTGAACGCGTGGATTACAAAAGAAGGTATTTGTTACGATTTTTACAAGTACGAGTATTCAACATTGAGTAAGCAGACTTTACTTCCAGAGGTATTGAGACAAAGAGAGGGATATAAACGCGGACATGTAGTTAAGGTAGCTTACGTAGGCGCTTCTTCTAACCCTTCTACAATTCAGGAGAGAAAGTTAAAGGCTTACTACAACTATTTTATAGGTAATGATCCTACAAGGTGGTGCTCATACGTAACTCTATCAGAGCAGGTAGTAATTAAAAACATTTACCCAGGCATAGACCAAAGATGGTACTTTGATAATGGATATCTTCGGTACGATTTTATTGTTCATCCCTATGCTGATTACAAGAATATTCGCTTAAAAATTGAGGGGGCGTACCAAGTGATGCTTAAAGACGGAGAACTTGTATTTAACACTCGGTTTGGCGAGGTCAAGCAATGTCAGTTAAAAGTTTATCAAGATAAAAATATTTTGTCTGCGGCATGGACAAAGAATAATAATGGTGAGTATGGTTTTGTTATTAGGTATTATGATCCTTCACAAGCTCTTGTGATAGATCCGCTGGTATGGAGTACTTTTATAGGAGGCAGTAATACAGAAACTCTAAACTATGGGTATCCAGCAGGTGGGTTATTTGTAGATAATGCTGACCAAGCTTGTATAGCAGCTACTTCCCATTCTGCTGACTATCCTACCACTACTGGTGCTTACGATACCAGTATTAACAGTGTTAATGAAGATGTAGTGGTTTCTAAGTTAGATAATCTTGGTGCTAACCTAGTTTTTTCTACTTTTTTTGGGGGGAATTGGGCTGATGTAGTATGCAACATCAAAAAAGATAACGCAGATAATATATACATTGCAGGGTGGACACAGTCTAGTATGTTTCCTTTAACTACAGGAGTAGTTGATAATATTTTGATACCTTCGGCTAATGGTGATGGATTCGTAGCTAAATTAGATGCTACTGGGAGTAGTTTATCTTTTTCTACCTATTTAGGAGGAACAGGTGTAGACGTAATTTTTGACCTTGAGGTAGATGATTTACAAAATGTGTATGTCACAGGGTATACCACAGGAGATTTTCCCGTTACTACAGGGGCGTATGATGTAACCTTTAATGGAGGAAATTACGATGCTTTTATTTCAAAGTTGAATAGCACAGCTACTAGCTTAACTTTTTCTACCTATCTTGGAGGTAGCACTACCCTAGGAATATATGGCGACAGAGGGAAACGCATTTTGGTAGATAATCTCTACGATGTATATGTTGTAGGAACCACTGCATCAGACACTTTTCCGGTTACTGTTAGTGCATACGACAATACCTTTAACGGATGGACAGATGTGTTTGTTACTAAAATAAGTTCCTCAGGTAACACTCTTTTATACTCTACTTATGTAGGGGGAAATAGTACTGATGATGTATTTGACGCGGTTCTAGCACCCGATAATAAGGTGTATTTTACTGGTTATACCTTTTCAACTAACTACCCTGTCAGTACAGGGTGCTATGACAACTCTTATGCCTGTTGTAGTCAAAACGTAATAGTTTCTTGCTTGAATGCAAGCGGCAGCTTACTACCGTATTCCACCTACATAGGTAACAACTCCTTAGCTCATGGTATTAGCTTAGATAACAAGTACAACATCTATATAACTGGTATAGCTTCAAATTTATATGTTACTACCTCTTGTGCTTACGATGAAACTCATAATGGAGGAGGATTTGATGGATTTATAAGTAAATTAGATAGCGCCTTAACTACTTTAATGTACTCCACATATATTGGAGGTAGCGGTGAAGACTACCCATACTATATAAAGGCCTTCATGGAAAACGAAACCTATATTACGGGATGGACACAATCATTAAATTACCCTATCTCTACGGGATGTTATGATAATACTCATGGAGGTAATTCAGGTGGAAACACGGATGTTTTTGTTTCTAAATTGAGCCTAACTGATATTTGTTTACCTCTACATACCCTATATTTGACAGCCCACTATGAGCAAAATCAACATTATTTAAGATGGCAGCTTACAGGCGAAAAATCTGCAATCTATGAAGTCTTTGTTAAAGATAATATTACTTCTGAATGGACGTTATTAGCTCGTACTTCAAAAAATGACGCATTTTTTACTCCTGCTTCGTATATGCATACTACATTTTACTTTGTAATTGCTCGCGACAAAGATGGGCAGCGAGTTGCTTCACAAATCATAGAAGTAGCACCTCTTTATGCAGAATCATGGAGAACTTACCCTAACCCTACGCAAAATACCTTATTTGTGGAAAACTACTTAAATAGAACTACGGAATATGAACTTTTAGATGTTACAGGCAAAGTATTACAAAGATACACCTTAGTACCAGGAAGGAACGAAATACAGCTAGATTTTTATTCTCCAGGTTTGTATTTTATTCGTGAAAAAGTAACAGGAGTATTTCAGAAGTTTCTAATAGAAAAACATTAGATATAGATACATTTACCCCGCTACACACAAAAGCTAAAAATTTGTAAAACAATAATAACCCATGGCGAGATAAAATCTCAACATAATAAATTGTTCTCAATTTCTCAGTATTGGATATTCTCCATAATTTAGGAGAAAAATTCAATCGCATGTTTGAGAACAATCCTATTTGTCAGCTATTCAAAATAAAATATCCTATCATTCAAGCAGGAATGGTATGGTGCAGCGGATGGAAATTAGCACGTGCAGTAAGCGATGCAGGGGGATTAGGCATTATTGGGGCCGGTTCTATGTACCCTGAGGTTTTAGAAACGCATATCTTAAAGTACAAAAATGCCACAGATAAACCTTTTGCTGTCAATTTACCTTTGCTATATCCTGATATAGACAAACACATTGAACTTATTTTAAAACACAAAGTACCTATCGTATTTACTTCCGCAGGTAATCCAAAAGTTTGGACTCAGAAACTTAAAGAACAAGGCATAATTGTAGTACATGTTATTTCAAATGTCAAATTTGCCCTTAAAGCCCAAGAAGCAGGCGTAGACGCAATTGTGGCGGAAGGTTTTGAAGCAGGTGGACATAACGGCAGAGATGAAATTACAACTTTATGCTTAATTCCGCAAGTAGTGCGAGCGGTAAAAATTCCTGTTATTGCAGCAGGTGGAATTGCAACCGGTAGTGCCATGTTTGCTGCAATGGCGCTAGGTGCTTCGGCAGTACAAATAGGAACACGTTTTGCAGCCAGCGAAGAGTCTTCTGCCCACGATAATTTCAAAAAAGCTATTGTAGCTGCACAAGATGACTCCACTGTGCTTACACTCAAATCTATCACTCCTACGCGTATGATTAAAAATGCTTTTTATGAAAAGATACGGACATTGGAACAACAATGCGCTAGCGTAGAAGAAATCAGGGCTGTGTTAGGGAAAGGGCGTGCTAAAAAAGGAATTTTTGAAGGGGACTTAGAAGAGGGCGAATTAGAGATAGGTCAAATTGCAGGAATTATTGATTCTATTTTGCCTGCTAAGACAATTGTAGAACAACTGATTAGTGAGTACATACAAACGCAGCAACGCATGTGCAGCAACATTTGAAAAAGAATTATCCTTGTCATAGTTTAGATACAAGTCTAAAAAACAATTTTATTTTTTTGGGCGTGCCCCTTGCTGACGCAAGGGTCGGGGCATTCCGCACTACGCTTCGCTTCGGTACTTCGCTAACGCTTCGTACTGCCTAACGGCATGCTCCATGCCCCTCACGCAGATGACCTGTGCAATCATGTCTTTACCTTGTTTAAGCTTGAAGCACAATCACTTACAAGCTAAAACCTTGCATAACACACAGAGAAACGGTTGTTTCAGAGATCTCTTGCGTGAGGCATGCGGAGGGTGGGCGTTAGCCCAGTGCGGAGCGAAGCGTAGCACCGAAGCGATAG
>JANWVE010000046.1 GCA_025057675.1 Bacteroidia bacterium | reverse complement strand
GCCCACGCTCTTAACCCTACAACCAGGGGGTGGGCGGGTGGGGCGCAGCACCGTCAGCCCGTAGCACGCCGACCTTGTGGGCATGAGAGCCTGCGAAACGCCCACAAGGACACGCCCAAAAAACAAAAAACTATTTAGTCCGTTTTTAAAGTGAGTACATCAACAACCTTAAGAGGGTTTATTTTGTGCTTTCTACTACTTTTACAGGTTCTACACCGCCAAAACGGCGCTCTCTTTTTTGATAAATTTCAATAGCTTGGATAAGGTCTGCTTTACGAACATCTGGCCAAAGCTTTTCTAAAATAACAATCTCAGCATAAGCAATTTGCCAAAGCATAAAATTACTGATACGATACTCACCACTTGTGCGAATAAGCAGCTCAGGGTCAGGCATACCCGCTGTTTCAAGATACTTTTCTAATGTCTGTGCAGTAAAATTTTTCATATCCTCTCCCGCAGCTGCTGCACGCTTTATCGCTTCTACAATCTCCCATCGGCTACCATAGCTAAGCGCTAAATTGAGCTGCATACGCGTGTTATGCTTTGTAATTTCTATGGCTTCACTCAACTCCTCCTGACACTCCAAAGGCAAACTTTTAATATCTCCTATCGCATATAAACGAATGTTATTTTCTATCAGCGTTTTAGTCTCTTTACGTATCGTTTTTACTAAAAGTGCCATTAGCGCATCTATTTCGGCTTTTGGTCTTGACCAATTTTCAGTAGAAAAAGCATACAAGGTTAAATACTTTACCCCTAATTCTGCACACAGTTCGGATGCTTCGCGCACAGGTGTAACCCCAGCAGAATGCCCAAAAACACGAAGCTTACCCTTTCCTTTTGCCCATCTGCCATTACCGTCCATGATGATAGCAATATGCTGAGGTAGGTTATTCAAATTGATACTAGGATATGATGACATCGTATCTTAAGTTTAATACACAAAATTACAAAATAGTTTTGTCTATTCTGAATATATCTCCCAACTCTTCGTGTTCAAAAACATATCAGCAAACTTGTATTTTTGTATTTATGAAATATACGTCTGTATCCCCACTTACCCAAGAGGTACTTTTTCAAACAGATTCCATAAATGATGAAGATTTAGAAAGCTGTATAAAAAAAAGTCATTCTGCTTTTACAATATGGAAAGAAACAAGTATTGAGCAAAGAAAAAGCATATTACCTAAATTAGCTCAATTACTCAAAAAAAGAAAAACGGACTTAGCTAAAATAAGCGCAGTTGAAATGGGCAAACCTATCACTGAAGGTATTGCCGAAGTAGAGAAGTGTGCAGTTTTATGCGAACATTATTATACTCATGCCGAAGTGTATGCACAGCCCACTGTATTTGACTCACAGTATTCTCTTCATTATGTACCTATGGGTATTATTTTGAGTATCATGCCTTGGAACTTTCCATATTGGCAAGTATTCAGAGCGGTTATCCCTGCAATCATAGCGGGAAATGTGGTTTTGGTCAAACACGCGCCTAATGTGCCTCAGTGCGCGTTAGCAATCGCTCATCTATTTGCAGACGCAGGAGTAGAAGAGGGGATTTATAGTAATGTATTTCTATCTTATGAGCAAATAAACAAGCTCATTGCTGATAAACGCATCCAAGGGGTTAGTTTAACAGGAAGTACAAAAGCAGGTATAGAGGTAGCTACAAGGTCTGCGCAGTACTTAAAAAAAGTAGTTTTAGAATTAGGAGGAAGTGATGCTTTTATTGTTACTCAACATGCTAATCTTGATAGTGCTATTAAGGTATGTATGCGTTCTCGTTTTGGAAATTGTGGGCAAAGTTGCATAGCAGCCAAAAGGATACTTGTCCAAGCAGAAGTTGCTCAACCTTTCATCAATGCCCTTTTAGAGCAGATTCAATCTTTGAAAGTAGGCAATCCTTTGGTAGAAGACACACAAATAGGACCTATGGCAAGAAAAGACCTTACTGAAGTCGCTATGTTACAAATACAGGATGCCATAGAAAAGGGTGCTCTTTGTTTAACAGGTGGAAAACTCAAAGAAAACACAAGTAATTTTGTTTTACCTACGCTGCTAACTCATGTAAATCTTTCTATGCGTGTAATGCAAGAGGAGGTTTTTGCACCTATTGCATCCGTGTACGTATTTGACAACATACAAGAGGCAATTGAGGTAGCTAATCATACAGAATATGGTTTAGGGGCATCGGTATGGTCGCAGGATAGGGAGGAAGCGGCATATATTGCTTCAAAGCTATTAGCAGGAAATGTCTTTATCAACGGATTAGTACGTTCTGACCCTAAATATCCTTTTGGTGGAATTAAACTATCAGGGGTGGGTAAAGAGCTATCTTACTATGGTATGCAAGAATTTTGTTATCCTATTTTAAGAGCAGATTTAACTTGATTTGTAGATTCTTTAGGGTCTTTCATGATTGCCGTGAATTTTGAGTATCAATGTCGGATCAAAAATTTATTTTTTGGGTGTTTCCCCTAGTACATACGCGCAGCGTAACGCTCACAAGGAAGCGCCCCAAAAAAGCATTTTACGTATAAAAATAAAAATTGACTTATATTAGGTCTATTTTTTATTTGCACTAATATTTGTTATATCAAATCTAAAAAATAATTTTTTCTGGTCTGGGCGTGTCCCTTCGCTGCGCTTCGGGTCGGGCTACTTCGCACTACGCTCACGCTCGGTGCTACGCTGCGCTTCGCACTGCCTGACGGCATGCTCCGTATCCCTCACGCAGCCGCATTTTGATGTTTTACTTTATTTTTACACATATCTTTATTTTGTTTAATTCTGATTATCAAATACTTACAAGGTTAAAAATTTTTATCTTGTTTTAAGTGCGCTTGCTTTATCTTGTTTTGTATTGATTTTCAAGTATGTACAAGGTTAAACCTTGAATATATAGACCTTCGATGACCCCTTAACCTTGGATATACAAGTTTTACCTTTATAGTTATGTGTTTAGTTGTTTGAGCTAGGAAGCTCAAACAACATTATGAGGTACTTACAAAGTTAAAATTTGAATGTATGGATTTAGTTTATTAGCTGCTTGCGTGAGGCATGCGGAGGGCGTGCGTCAGCACGGTGCGAAGCCCCTCGCGCACACTTTTACTCTTGCCCAGGGGGTGGGGCGCAGCACCATTAGCCCGTAGCACGCCGACCTTGTGGGCATGAGCGAAGCGAAACGCCCACAAGGACACGCCCAAAAAATTAAGACCCAGCCTTCAAAAATAACTTTGTGTAAAAAATAGACTTGATATATCTGCATGTCAAGTAAAGTTACTGATTCTGACGTTTTAATTTTTCTGCCTGCTGAGTCTTTATCGTGTAGGTATTTTCTTGTAATCTTTTAAGTGCAAACTTATAGTACTCTTCTACAATTTCAAACCCAATATACTGCCTATTAAGCATTTTACTAACCACAGCTACCTGCCCCGAACCTAAAAACGGGTCTAATACTACATCACCCTCTTGACTAGAATACATCAATATTTTCTTTATCAACTCGGCAGGTAGCTTAGTAGGTGTCTTTTGGTGCGCTGTCCAATACTCTCTTTTAATGCACCAAACGTCTTCTTTGTCTTTGTAGTGCAAACTCCGATTATGCTCATCTCTCTCATTTTTGCCGTATCTTGAATAAGAAAAGAATTTTCTTTTTTCATCGTTCTTACATACATATAAGCAATGATAGTGGGCGCTCACAAACCTTCTCTTCGTTACTACTCCAAATTGATACTTCCAAATAATATGATTGACCGTAATGAAACCTATTTCATCAATGGCTATTAAAATATCTTTGAGGTTATTCCAGCCCGAAAAAACATACATGCTTCCTGACTCTTTAAGCACTCTGAACGCTTCCTGCATCCATTTGTAGGTGAAAGTGTAGTAATTTTCCTTCGAAACCTCATTATAGCCTTCTAAAACATGATGGCTTGTCCTATTGTAATTACCTCTTTTTGCCTTAAAATGAATAGCAAAAGGGGGATCAGTAATGATAAGATCTATACTACCGTCAGAAATATCCCTCATTCCCTCAATGCAATCTTTATTGTATATTTTGTTGAAGAGTAAATTTTTCATTAGAGTTTATGGACACAAATTTAATACTTTCCGCCGATTGAGTAACATTTTTTAGTTTTCTTAATCTTGGATGAAAAGGTTTTACCTTGTTTTACGTTTATTTTCAAGCATCTACAAGGTTAAAATTTGGTTTTATCTTATTTAACATTCATTTTCAGATACTTACAAGATCACATTTTGTATAAGTGAACTTAGTCTGCGTTCAGCTTGCGTGAGGCATGCGGAGGGTGCGTCAGCAGTGCGTAGCGCAGCGAAGCACCGAAGCACAGCGTAGCCCGCAGCACGCCGACCTTGCACGCATGAGCGCAGCGAAACGCGTGCAAGGACACGCCCAAAATAATTAAATTACAATAACATTCCTGCAATACAAGCAGTCATAAAACAAGATAAAGAACCTGCTAATAAAGCCCTTAACCCTAATTTGGCTAAGTTAGCTCTTTGCTCAGGCGCAATCGTACCTATACCTCCTATCTGTATCCCAATGGAAGCAAAATTAGAAAAACCACATAAGGCATAAGTGGCAATAATAGTAGAACGCTCAGAAATTTGCCCCTTCAACTGCGAGAGAGAAATATACCCCACATACTCATTGATGACCGTTTTTTCACCTAATAATCTGCCTACAATCATGGTATCCTGCCACTCTACACCAATTATCCAAGCAATGGGTTGAAAAATTAGCCCAAATATCAACTGCAAATCTAACTTTTTAAAATTACCATTAGTCTGCGCCTCAATCCATGTGTTCAAATTCCCTGAACCAACCAAAATAACTTCCCCAATACCGGATAAAATAGAATTAAGCATGAAAATAATAGCAATAAAAGCAATCAACATAGCACCCACATTAGCCGCTAGTTTTAATCCGTCTAATGTTCCCATAGAAATTGCTTCAATGATGTTTCCGCCTATACTTTCCTTGCTTAATACTAATTTATTATCAATTTTTTCGGGTTCTGTCTGCGGTAATATGATTTTAGAAAACACAATAGCCCCCGGAGCAGCCATCACCGACGCAGAGAGTAAATGAGTAGCAAATAATTGTTGTTTAACTGGGTCTGTACCCCCTAATAGACCAATAAAGCTTGCCATTACTCCGCCAGCAATGGTAGCCATACCAGCAGTCATTACAGTAAGTAATTCAGATAAGGTCATTTTGCTTACAAAAGGTTTAATGAGTAAAGGGGCTTCCGTTTGACCAAGAAAAATGTTAGAAGCCGCAGCTAAACTCTCTGCTCCTGATAGTTTCATAGACTTAGAAATCACCCACGCTATGGCATAGACTACTTTCTGTAAAATTCCTAAATAATACAAGGCACTCATTAAAGCAGAGAAAAAAACAATAGTGGGTAATATCTGCGTAGCAAAAATAAACCCCACTTTATCCTGCATAGCTAAATCTCCAAATACAAACTTCGCCCCCTCACGCTGATAAGCTAAAATCTTCGTGAATAAACTTCCCAAAAAAGCAAAAATATCCCTTACCAAGGGGACTCTTATTACTAATACCGCAAATGTTATCTGTAATAATAAACCTGTCCCTACTAATTTCCAACTAACTTGCTTCTTGTAGTATGAAAACACATAAGCTATCCCTAACAAAATGGTTATACCTAATAAACCTCTAAAAATGTGCGTCAGAATCATGATGGTCAAAGATTAGACGTTTAAGAAAAACAGTCAAAAATACGTATTTCATTCTGTTTTTCATTACTTTTGTAAAATTATCTCGGTAAAAAGTTGAAAACAGTAACTATAGCGCACTCATATACGGTAATAACGCAGTGGAACGAACTCTTTCCAGATGAGCAAAACCTGATTATGGCTGCTAAAAAAGCTTGTCATTTAGCGTATGCCCCTTATTCACAATTTTTTGTAGGTTCAGCTATATTACTCAAAGATGGTCAGACGATTATCACGGGAAATAATCAAGAAAATGCGGCTTATCCCTCGGGGTTGTGTGCAGAACGAGTGGCTTATTTTCAGGCGGGCGCACTCGGATATGCAAAAGAAATTGCAAAAGTAGCCGTGAGCGTGTATACAGAAAGATTTGAATATTCTGTTCCTGTAAGTCCTTGCGGTGCATGCAGGCAAGTGATGGCAGAGTATGAACGCTTATCCCAGCAGCCTACAGTCATCCTGCTGACGGGAATTGACCTTTTACCCGTATATCGGATAGTGGGAACAGAAATTCTTCTGCCGTTACAGTTTAGATTGGACTTTTGATTTTGATAAAAAATTTGATTTTTTGGGCGTGTCCTTGTGGGCGTTTCACTAGCGCTCATGCCCACAAGGTCGGCGTGCTGCGGGCTACGCTATTGCTTCGGTGCTTCGCTGCGCTTCGCACTGCTCACGCACCCTCCGCATGCCTCACGCAGCAGCTTTTGAGTCTTTTAGCTTGTTTTTATACATGTCTTTGTTTTATCTTGTTTCTAGATAGAGTATGAACATGAAAACTTTTACTTCGTTTAGTATCCACTTTCAATAAGTTGCAAGTTTAATCTTTGATAAATAGGGTTTTCTTCGAGCCCACAAATACGTCTGAGTAATAAGTTGTGTAAATGCTAAGAGCGCCAGAGCAGCGTCTAACTAGAATGTTAACGCAGCTTTTTATGTATCAAAGCTAATAAGGCAGAAACAAAGGAGGATACGTTAAAGGAGGGAGCGTCAGAGATATAGTTTTTGGAAAGAATAGACTCAGCTATACCCATTAGCTCACCTATTTAATGCAACCTTGAACTGAAGTTGCTCTTTATTACTCACAAGTTGTGCAATATATATTCCCTGTGAGTGGTTGTCGGTAATTTTGATGAAATTACTTTTTACGTCATATTTTGACACAATTCTTCCTTGTGTGTCATAGAAATATAAATACCAGTTTTGGCCAATATCTATGTTATCTATTATAATCTCTGATGTAGCTGGTCTATAGTACAAACTTACTTGGGTAGTAGGGTTATAAATGAAGCGTGTTGTAGAATAGAGAGAGACTCCGTCTTTACTCACCACTTTTAATCTATAAAAATTTTCTTTTTGATAAGGCTCAGTGTCAATATGTTGTTCTATGTTGGGATTAAATATTCTTTGAGCATCCTGCCAAATTATACCGTTGGGAGATTTTTCAAGTACTAAATAAGAAAAAGATATGTTTTCTACTTTCCATGAAAGTAGAACATTATTATCTTTCATTTGCGCATCAAAGCTAATGTTTTGTATAGGTAAAGATGAACAACCTGTGCAATTTGTGATAACATTAGCTGCGCCCCAGTTAGCAGGAAAGGCTGTAGCGCTTGCACCTTGGCATATATTTACATTGGAGCTGGTAGTAAGATTGGAATTTATGACCGCATTACCCGTATAGCTGATACATGTAGGTCCGAAAGGTGCGCTTACAGAGTTAGCATTGTTATTGTACAAATTTACTAAGTCTATGCTACCCCCACACATGCACAAGTTGGGTGAGCCTGAACTTTGCAAGACTAATGTATTCGCAGTGGTATTCGAATTATCAATAACCATAGTGCTTGTACTATTTACATGTATAGCACCTGTAACTTGAAGGGTAGAACCAGGTGCATTCACAAATATAGTCGGATTACCATTCAAATATAGGTCTCCGTTTATAATCAGAGTGCCGTGATTATAAATGTAGCTTCCAGAAGCACTGATGGAGCCATTTATAGTAAGTATAGCACCTGAATTGATTATTAGACCTCCACTATTGAAATTAAAACCATTCAAGGTCAGGTTTCCGCACACGCTGATTTGACCACCATTCAAAGAAACATTATTTACTGTTCCTATACTATTGTACCAGTAATGCTCACCAACATGAACCGCTATGTTATCTACTAACGAACCGTTCCCCCTACACATACAGAGCTCAATGCAGATGGGCACTGGGCTATCACCCTATATCCATAAAGTAAAGTTAATAGTAATAAAGATATCCTTGTAGCTAAAAAAACCTTAGTTAGGCTTTTAATGTACATACTATACCTATACATAGTATTGAGTAGTTATTATCATTTACGAGTACGAGGTACATACGCATAGAATTATATGAAAGTTTCATTTCTAACACAAAAATAATGCGACAAGTTGTATAACTTTAATGAAAGATCGTAAAGATAGAAAGATAATCGATAGAATATAGTATATCGTTTGGCATAGTAATTACCTTTGAGGTCGGCTGACTATTTTAGAAAATATACATCATTTTACTTTCGGGCGTCTCCCTCCGCTGCGCTCGTGTGGGCAAGGACACACCCAAGAAAATAAAATAACAATCAGTTGCTAGAACAACATGCTGCACAAAGCCTATTTTCATAATAAATAAAATTATTCGTAATATAGCATTTAATATGAAAAGTAATATACTAGCAGAACCTGTTACAAAAAATATCAAATTCTCAATGATCAAGAAAAAACACCTGAAAAGAACAGGATTGCAAGGTTTATCAAAACTTCAAGAGTTAGAGCAAAGCCAGGTCGGCACGCATTTTCTGCGTTTTCTGCTGTTATATTTAAGCCATCTTTCCGTAAGTTAGGCAATAAAAATATCAAATACGAAAAGATCTAACCGTTATATTATTCGTATTATTATGTTATGTAGAACGAGTAACTGTAAATTTTCAAAGGAGCAGGAGACATAAATTATGCACTATCAAATTCTACACATTTTAGGTTTTTTTAGGGATTTTGAAAGAATAATTGACTTAATAATAAATCCATTACATAAAAAAAGTCTTTCTTATACGCAATACTTACGCTTTTCAAAGCTTACAACAAGGTATACCATTTTTATTTGGTTATGGAGTACGTATATAATAGTCAATGCTCAAAATTGGAGTCAATGCATGCAGAAAGGCATTTTTTTGTATAATAGTCAAAAATATGATAGCGCCTCATACTATTTTAGAAAAGCCTATCAACATGCGGCACAGCAACGAAACGTATCCCTTCAAAAAGAAAGCATAAAACACATCATCACGGCAGAGTTGTATGCTGAATACCCTGACACCGCATTAAAATATGCAAATTTAATGTACATCACTGATTTTGAACCTTTTGAAGTTTATTTAACCAAAGAGAACATCTTTCGCAAATTTTTATATTATGATAGTGCCGCTTTATATGCGGCTAAATATAGCTCATCCGCACCTAAATCTGGTATCAGGGATGAAATACATCGCTTAAAAAAAGTTATTACGGCATATTATGAAGCATACTACTACGATCTTGCCTTGTTTTATTGCAAATCTCTTTTGAAGTTATCCGAAGTAGAATACTCTAAAACTAGTCCCGAATATGCAGAGATAAAGCTACTTGTTGCAGGCATTTTAGCAAAGAGAGGAGAAATTGAACCCGCTAAGGCTGCTATAGACCAAGCAATACAAATCTATCGCAAATATCCTGAAAGCCCTGAATTATTAGCATATGCACAGTATGCTAAAAGTGTTCTACTGACAGAAATAGGAAACTATCTACCCGCGCTATCTTGTATTTTATCCTCTATTAACGGATTCAAAAAACAACTCGGTGAGGCACACGTCGCAACTGCTAAGGCCTTTTTACAATTAGGTATATTACATGAAAAGATAAATAGATACGACTCTGCTTTTTATTATCAAAAAAAGGCTTTGGCTTTGTTTAAGTCTTTATTACCTCAAAATGACCTTTTGATTGCTAAAGCTCTACAAGCCATAGGAAACACTTATTTTGCCCAACAGAACTATGAAAAAGCGGAGGAATACTACCAAAATGCCCTATTCATTCAAAAACAACAATATGTTCAATATCACCCTCAATTAGCAGAGACCTACAAGAATCTGGGTAGAGTAATGGAAGCTAAAAAACATGGTGTTTTATGCTATCGCTTCTATGAGTTAGCTCATAAAATATACTTGCGCACCTTAGGACAAAAACATATAGAAATAGCTCAAAGTTATATTCAACTAGGTACAGCTTACTTTCTTAAAAAAGAGACCCAAAAAAGCCTTGAATACTATCTCAAAGGACTTCATAACTTAGAACACAACCCTGAACTATCTAATCACGAATACTCGTTTCAAGCATACCAAAAGCTATCTGTACTGTATCAAACAGAAGGAAATTATGAAAAAGCAATTGAGTATGCCCAAAAAGCAATACACATTCTTAAAAACAAAGTAATCTCTCCTAGTGTTTATTTATCTGAACAATACTTACGATTAGCAGGTTTGTATCGCCTATCTAAGCAGTATACTTACCAGATTGAGGCTCATCAGAGTGCAATAGATGCCTTATGTACAAAATCCGTCACACAAACTTTTGGTACTCCTCTACCAAAGGATGTTATATTAGAGGAGAAAACTATTCCACTGCTTATTCAAAAAGCAAACTTAATCATAGAACAGTATGCTTTTTCTTTCTCTACTTTACAGCCTGTTACATTTTGGGCAAATCATGAGACTAAAATTGCTTATCAGGATAGTCGCCAAGAGTATGAACTCAACAGTGCTTTGAATGCCTTAGAATTAACTTTAGAACTCTCATACAAACTATTTAAACAAGGACAACACATCCCTTTACCTGATGAAGTACCGCAAAAAATGACTTTTTTATCTTGGTATCTTTATCAAATTACAGGACAAAAGTACTACATAGAAAAGTTACTTACATATACTGAATTATTTGCTCGTCTTAAATATCAGTTCTCAGCACAAAATCTTAAATTTTATTTATCCAGTCAGGATAGTTTAGTTAAAAAGCATATTCAACTTAATCAAAAAATACACTTGGTTAAAAAAGATATAATGTTAGCCTCTAAAAACGAATATAGGACAGACACACATTGGGTAAGAGTTTTGGTACAGGATTATCAAAAAATACAAGTGGAACGGCATAGAATGTGGGAAATGATAGAAAAACACGTTCCACAGTATTATTATTACTACTACACAGAAGGTTTGAGTAACCTTAAACCAACAAACAACGAAAATTTCATCACTTTTCTAAGCCTGACTGAAATTTCTCAAATATGGAAAAGCATAAAAAACGAAAATCATCCGCTTTTCAAAGCGCAGGTTTTACATTATTTACCCTTAACTGATGGAAAGAGTGCTGCCTTGCTCATAAATGAAGAATGTTTGCATCTCATTCCTTTGTCTACTATTCAGGAGACTTTTTTAAAACTGTCTGCATTAGACTCCGCAATGAAGCAAAAAAACGTCTCATGTATTGAAAAAATTTGCATTAATTTGTATGCGGATCTTTTTGAACCTCTTAAAGATTATCTCAAATGCAGTACTTTAATTGTTTTCGGACATGGGGCTTTTGATCGCTTATGCGTTGAGATTTTATTGAAGGATAAAAAAATCTCAGTACATCAAAAATACAAAGTGCTTTATGCTTTTTCTTGGGTGCATCTACTCAAACAAGCCACAGAAAAACCTAAAACTTTATTTAATCGAAATGTTTGTAATGTTCGGCAGCCTATTACTGCTTTGAATAATCCTGTATTTGCCTTTAAACCTATCATGAATACTACTACTGATGTTGAAGTGGATATATTTCATACTGATACTGCTATCAATTATTCATCGCACGCAAAGCCTTTATCTTGTTATTTATACATCTCCGACTACTGTAATGTATTCATTCCTAAGTTGCCTATGAACTGTTTTACTTTATTTTATCCTATTGAAATTGAAGTAGAAAAGCAGTTTTGGGATGAGTTTTATGAGAATTTAGCTAAGAGAAACACTGTTTGGGACAGCTTTTATGCCGCCCAGCGGAGGATACATAAAATAGCTCCACATCATACGGGTCGTATGCGATTATTTATTGCCAAAATATAGTAATTAAGTCTATTTTCTTTTTACAAAAAATAGGTATGAATTAGTTATTATATTAATTTTTTGCTTTGTACAAAAATTCATCTTAGAAAGTTAGGTAAGTTAGGTTCTTAATTTTTTGGGCGTGTCCTTGTGGGCGTTTCGCTTGCGCTCATACCCACAAGGTCGGCGTGCTACGGGCTACGCTATCACTTCGGTGCTTCGCTGCGCTACGCACTGGGCTAACGCCCACCCTCCGCATGCCTCACGCAGAGAACGCAGCACATATACTATACCCATTTATTCAAATTTTTACCTTGTAAGTACCTGAAAATTAAAACTCAACAACATAAAAATACATTTTAACCTTGTAAGTTATTGAAAGTCAATTCAAAATAAGGTAAAACTTGCGTATTGAGGATTAAAAGGCTATAATAAGTCCATATATTCAAGGTTTAACTTTTTATATTATACGCTTGAAAATGAACGCAAAACAAGATAAAGCGAACGTATGTATGAAAACAAGGTAAAACATCTAAATGCTGCTTGCGTGAGGGATACGGAGCATGCCGTTAGGCAGTGCGTAGCACCGAAGCGATAGCGTAGTGCGCAGTAGCCCGACCCGAAGCGCAGCGAAGGGACACGCCCAAAAATAAACTTCATCAAATTGAATATGTGGCATTTGTTTGTCATCGTGTATATGCTTATCATCACAGTAAAAACTTAGTCCTTATTTCTGAAGTAGGTATGCGACACGAGTCATATTTGCCGAACCATTTGTAACGATGCTTGGCTATAAAATCATAAATTTTATCTCGTACAAAACGAGGTAAGATATACCCAACTAACAAAATTTTACCTATTCCTTTGAGGCGTTTTACTATATTCAATACGGCGTCAGATTTTTGATATACTTTGTTTTGGTGAATCAAAATAACAGTGTTCAAATCTGCGAGCGAGAGATTGTGAGACTCTAATAACTTCTGAGCTGCATCCGATTGTAACGGTGCAAATACAAATTGATTTTTATAGTCATGGTCAATTACATAATTGATGCTACTATTACATAAACCACAAACCCCATCATACAAAATGATAAGCTTTTGCATTTTATTGCGGAATTTTGTTTAGCCTTTCAAATTTAGTTTAATTTAATGAGAGTGCATAAAACTTTTTCACAAGTTTTCATAATTTTGCACACTGTATGCAATCTATTCGGAATGTAGCCATTATTGCCCACGTAGATCATGGTAAAACCACTTTGGTAGATAAAATACTTCATACCGCTAAGCTGTTTAGAGATAACCAAGATACAGGTGAGTTGATATTAGACAACAACGATCTAGAAAGAGAACGTGGGATAACTATTTTTTCGAAGAATGTTTCTATTCTGTACAAAGACGTTAAAATTAACATTATTGACACCCCTGGTCACAGTGATTTTGGTGGAGAAGTAGAACGTGTATTAAAAATGGCAGATGGCGTACTTTTATTAGTAGATGCCTTTGAAGGTCCTATGCCGCAAACGCGTTTTGTACTTCAAAAAGCACTTGCATTGAATTTGAAACCTGTTGTAGTTATCAATAAAGTAGATAAACCTAATTGCAGGCCAGAAGAAGTTTTAGAGCAGGTCTTTGAACTCTTTTTTGCTTTGAATGCCACAGAGGAGCAGCTTAATTTTCCTGTTGTATATGGATCAGGTAAAAACGGTTGGATGGGACCTGACTATAAAAATCCCACCCAAGATATGACCTATCTTTTAGATGTAATTATTAGAGATATTCCGCCTGCACCTGCTTATGAAGGAAAACCCCAGATGCAAATTATGGCGTTAGATTACTCTGCTTACGTGGGTAGAATTGCGATTGGGCGCATATTTAGAGGGACATTACGTCAGAATATGCCTATATCCTTAGTAAAAAAAGGGGGAAAAGTGGTACGTTCGCGAATAAAAGAATTACAAGTTTTTGAAGGATTGAGCAAAAAAAATGTTAACGAGGTCTTAGCTGGGGATATTTGTGCTGTAGTAGGAATAGAAAATTTTGATATAGGAGACACCATCACTGATTTTGATGAACCCGAAGCACTGCCCGAAATTGAGATAGATGAACCTACTATCAACATGTTATTTACTATCAACAATTCTCCATTTTTTGGAAAGGAAGGAAAGTTTGTTACTTCTCGCCATTTGAGAGAGCGCTTGTTCAAAGAAACGGAGAAAAATTTAGCATTACGGGTTGAGGAAACAAATTCTCCAGATGCTTATCTTGTGTTTGGTAGAGGGGTTTTACATTTATCTGTTTTGATTGAAACTATGCGAAGGGAAGGTTACGAACTACAAGTAGGACAGCCCCAAATTGTCATAAAAGAAATCAATGGACAAAAGTGTGAGCCTATTGAAATTTTGTATGTAGATGTACCCGAGATTTTTTCAGGTACTGTGATAGATTTAGTAACACAGCGCAAAGGAGAGTTATTAGTTATGGAACCTCGTGTAGATATGCAGCATTTAGAATTCAGAATACCTTCACGGGGATTGATAGGTTTGCGTTCAATAATGCTCACGGCTACTCAAGGGGAAGCTATTATTAATCATCGTTTTGATGCTTTTGAACCGTATAAGGGCGAAGTACCTGAACGCCAAACGGGAGTACTTATTGCTAAGGAAGCAGGTGTAGCCACTGCTTACGCCATTGATAAACTTCAAGACAGGGGTATCTTTTTTATTGAACCAGGTGAAACTGTATACGGCGGGCAAGTCATTGGGCAGCATATCAGAGATAACGACCTTGTCGTAAACGTATGCGAGGAGAAGAAACTTACTAACATGCGCGCTTCGGGTTCAGACAAAGCGGTTAAAATTGCACCAGCTACTAAATTTTCACTTGAAGAGTGTTTAGAGTACATCAATAAAGACGAGTATGTAGAGGTTACCCCTAAGTCCATACGAATGAGAAAAATACTTTTAGACGAAAATGACCGTAAAAGAGCGTCTAAAAAGGGATAAAATCTAAGCGTTAGAGTCAAAATGTGATTTAAGATAAATAAGGAGAAATTACTTGATTGTCTTTTTTATTTTTGGCATGTCCCGAGCATGGTAAGGAGCATTTTAGGACATGGTTATTCAGTAGTAAGCGCGACTTGGGCTGTAATTTTTCCTTTACCATTTTTATCATAAAATTTTGCCTTAAAAATATATTCTTTACCTGCTTTCATGGGTGTACCCGTCATAAAATCGGCATTGAGCGTTTCTGCTAATTTAGCATCATACTCGCCTTTCAAAGCGTCTTTGACAGATAGTACTGAGGCATTACTTTCTTTTTCAGTAATCTCTAATTCACATCCAAGTGAAACCTTTCCATTTTTTAACTTATTATATCCTTCAACTCCAGCAATAATAATAGAGAACTTAAAGCCATTGAGAGGTATCTTTTTACCGCTCACTCTGCCGCCGTCATCTGTTTTTACGATAAAGCATTCTTTGGGTTTAAGCCCACCACTATAAGTTACAGTTAGCCCCGTATTTAGGTCTTTAATAACGCCTGAGGGTTGGCAGCTGACTAGTGCTAACAATATTCCAAATAAAACCCAAAATAGAAATGTTTTCATCTCACAAATATAGGATACTTATACACAATTTCAAAAAAAGATGATATTTTTTTAGATTCAATTTAACTCCTTTGCGCTTTTTTTAGGTTAATTCATAATAAATCTGCCAGCAAGACATCCATTGATTGTCTATTCCTTCTACGTTTTGAGTAATCTCCTCCCAAGAGCGGATACTTTTACCTTGTTTTTTGAGATATTTTCTAAACTTTATGAAAGATTTTGCTATGTCATAGCTAAAACCAGGTAATCTAAATATACTTTTGTCATCTATTTGGTTTAGGGATATTTTTTGAATTTGTGTATGTACATTATTTTCTATGTAGCAGTATTGTCGTAAGCGTTGTACAATATCAGGGTGAAGACCTATACAAGATAGCTGGTCAAGGCCATAAAAAAATTTGACCTTACGCCGTGTTTGTAAAATCTTTTTAGTAGTTTTTTCACCAATGCCTGGTAATTGAATTAATTCTAGAGAGTCGCAAGTATTGAGATTTAGTTTTTTTTGATTATCTGTTTTCTTTTCAAATTTTAGAGTTTGGTTAGGATTATACGCAAGACTGTCCTTTGGTGTATTATTTTGATTTTTTTGTGGGGTCTGTTCTGCGGTGAGGTATGCTAATATACTATCTTGCTTGACCTGTATCTGTTCTCTATGCAAAAAAAAGACTCTTGGAATGAGAATAATCAAAAAAATGAGGATAAAAATAGTGAGAATACCTATTCTTTCAGTTTTATTGAACACAAAGTAAGATGCAAACTTCATATACAAAGATAACATATTTGATTTTTATTTTGGAATGTTTATGGAATGTAAGGGTGTTTATTATATTTTTTGGGCGTGTCCTTGTGGGCGTTACGCTGCGCGTATGCCCACAAGGTCGGCGTGCTACGGGCTAATGGTGCTGCACCCCCTGGGCAAGGGTAAAAGAGTGGGCGAGGGGCTTCGCACCGTGCTGACGCACGCCCTCCGCATGCCTCACGCAAGCAGCTATGAGACTAAGTCCAATTATTCAAAACTCAACCTTATAAGTATCTGAAAATGAACATCAAACAAGGTTAAAACATGCTTTTAACCTCGTAAATCATTGAAAATCAATTGAAAATAAGGTAAAGCGAGCATATTCAGGGTTAAAAAGGTACAAGAAGTCTTTTTATTCAAGGTTTAACCTTGTAAGTAATTGATAATAATCCTTAAACAAGGTAAAACGAGGAAATGTCTAAAAACAAGGTAAAACATCAAAACGCAGCTTGCGTGAGGCATGCGGAGGGTGCGT
>JANWVE010000045.1 GCA_025057675.1 Bacteroidia bacterium | reverse complement strand
CGCAGCACCGTTAGCCCGTAGCACGCCGACCTTGCCTGCATGAGCGCAGCGAAACGCAGGCAAGGACACGCCCAAAATAAAAACTTAACTACCAAAATCAATTTGTTCTACTACCTGAACTAAAATGTTGCATAAATGCAAATAATTACCTATCTTTGGTCATGTACTCAAAAAAAATACTTTTCTCTTTGTTCTTTTGTACCATTACTACATGGCTAAATGCCCAATTTGACTATCAAACTCAATCAGGAAAAGAGATTGTCCCATATTCTGCAATTAACTTTGCCGATGAATGGGAAGTAAATATCAAACATACTCCGTTTGAACTCAATCCTGAGCAAAAAATCACTAAAAAAATTAAGCAGGACTTAGAAAGTTTAAGCCTACCTCTACTACCCCAATATACTGCTAATCAAAAAATAAGTTTAGTCAATCCTCCAGTGGTTTCTACAAACTTTGGCGCCTATCCTTCTAATGGTATTCCCAACGACAACAACATTGCTATATCGGATAGTGGTATCATTGTAGCTGCACAAAATACGGCTCTTCGTATTTTTAATGAATCAGGAACGTATTTCGGGGTACAATCGCTCAACAGCATAGGCGGATATACTTCCCTAAGTACTTCCTATGACCCTAAAATCTTGTACGACCCTGTAGCTAATCGCTTTATACTTGTATTTTTAACAGGCTATACCTGGCAAAATTCAAAAATAAATGTCTGTTTTTCAAAAACAAGCAACCCCACAAATGGCTGGTGGGTCTATAAATTAGATGGCAATCCATTAGGAGATAGCACCTGGTCGGACTATCCTAGCATCGCCATGTCTGATACCGAACTCTTTGTATGCGTAAATACTTTCTACAATGGCTCGGTAAATAACTCGGGATTCAAACAGTCAACTATATGGCAAATTAACAAAGTTAAGGGGTATACAGGCGCCCCCTTCGGCACAGGAGATACCAAATACTACCACAACATTAAATACATGGGAACTCCTTTATTTAACATCACCCCTATCAAAGGTGGATTAAGTACATACGGAGATAGCATTTATTTTCTATCTAATAAGGCTCATACAGCAAATAATGATAGTTTGATGTTCTTGCTTAAAATAAATACAACCATCTCTAATAGTCCTGTATTAACCATGCAGCTGTGTAGTGATGTTTTACCTTATACCCTTCCACCTAATGCACCGCAAAAAAATGATACCATCAAACTTAATACAAACGATTGCCGCATTTTAGACGGATTCTATCATAATCAAGAAATTCATTTTGTAATGAACGCCCGCCAGATGCCTGCAAATAGAAGTGCTGTATTATACGGCAGAATAAAAAACCTTAACACTATCCGAAATATTGAAGAGATTTTTATACCAGATACTTTACACAATGCTTATCCTTCTATTTGTTTTGCGGGCTTAACCCCTACAGAAAAAAGTGTATTTATTGCTTTTAACCACAGTGGCGATAGTATATTTGCAGGTTGCTCTGCTGTGTTTGTAGATGATGCTATGCAGTCATCTAACCCTGTTCGGATAAAATTAGGTACTTCACGTATGCGGCAGTTAGGTAGCCAGCCTGAACGTTGGGGAGATTATACAGGTATTCAACGCAAATACAATCAAGTGGGTACAGCTTGGGCGGCTTGCTCAAGAGGTATCATAAACGGAAGTGTCGGCAGACCCGAAGCTTGGGTCGCTAAACTCACACATCCTTTGTTAACCTCAACCGCAGATTGTAGCCCTATTGTAGCAAAACCTACCGAAATTAACATATTCCCTAATCCAGTTCAAAACCAAATGAATATTTCTTTTGAACACCCACGCACAGAAAGAGTTTGTATTTCTATTATGGACATGCAGGGTAAAAAAGTTACTACCCTATATCACGATTATATCAAAGCAGGTAAAAATCTCTTGTCTTTCAATGCTACCGTTCTTAGCACAGGGGTATATCTGCTTACTCTACAAACAAACACCGAGATATATACTCACAAACTTATAGTAAAACCATAGTCTCAAAACTTATTTTTGTATGAACTCTAATCTATTTGTTTGCCGCTACGTTTTAGGTAAATGCCCTGACTAATTTTTATCTCGTAAGCATTTAAATATGATTACAAAACAAGGTTAAATACGTAATTAAGGTTTAGTCTTGTAAGCATAGGGTATTGAGAATTTTTTGGGCGTGTCCCTCGCTGCGCTCGGGTCGGCGTGCTGCGGGCTGCGCTATCGCTTCGGTGCTGCGCTCGCGCTACGCACTGCTCACGCACCCTCCGCATGCCTCACGCAGCAGCCTTTTGACGTTTTACCTTGTTTTTAGACATGTCTTTACTTTACCTTGTTTAGTATTGACTATCAATAACTTACAAAGTTAAAATTTTTTACTTTGTTTCAAATGTTGTTATTTTACTTTGTTTTATATTCATTTTCAAGCATATACAAGATTAAACCTTGAATACATGGACTTTACACCCCCCTTTAACCTTGATTAAATAAACTTTACCTTGTTTTTCATTCATTTTCAAATGTTTACAAGGTAAAAATATATTGTTTTTTGTTCATTATCAGCTATTTACAAAATTATACTTTGAATAAGTGAGCTTAATCTATTGGCAACTTGCGTGAGGCATGCGGAGGGTGGGCGTTAGCCCAGTGCGAAGCACAGCGTAGCACCGAAGCGGTAGCGCAGCCCGCAGCACGCCGACCTTGCCTGCATGAGCGCAGCGAAACGCAGGCAAGGACACGCCCAAGAAAATTAAAATCTGAAGATATAAATCTGCTATTCACATTTTAGGTAAAAACTCTATTTTTTGACAGGAATTATCTACCATTCTGCGTCTGGATCAAGCCGATAAACCGCTGTCATCTCGTCTAATAAAGGTTGTAAGTGAGTTGTGTGATATGCGTTTCTCCCGCCATAATGCTGTTTTTTATCTATCGTAGGAATAGAAAAACCTGCTTTTTCTAATATCTCAAAAACTCTACTTTCCCACTCTTTTTCTAAATCCTCCTCTGAAACACATACTTTTTCGGATACAATTTGTGCATCCAATACATGAGGCTCAAAAAGCGAATATGCCAAAGGTAAAGCTTCATTTATAGCACTTTGCATACGTAAATGTGCTTCTTCGGTAGATTTACCTAATTTTTCTATCCATGTTCTACCATGTATTTGATGATATTGCAGCTCTGTTTTTATTTTTTTGGCTAATCTAGCCAAAGGCATATATGAGCAGTTAATTAAATGCTCTATGCGTACTTGTTTAGCATACACATACAGAAAATTACGAGTTAAGCTAAAGCTATAATCTCCAATAGGGTACTCAACTAAATGGCAGCACTTCATTTCATTTTCATTACGCATAAAAGCGAGTTTATCAGGCTTTCCCAGCCCTAATCCCTCTAATAACTTGTAATAAGCATAAGCATGTCCGAGTTCGTCCTGCGCCATAGAAGAGAACGCAATGTCTTCCTCTAAAATAGGTCCCAAACCTGTCCATTCTGAATTTCTATGCCCGATAATCAAGTCATCATCTGCAATTTTGAGTAAAAAATACACCAGAGCCTCATTATTCATATTTTTTCACGGTAATTTTTTTGAGTTACAAATAACGTAAAAATTCCTAAGATAAAGAAACTTATTAAAAAAATGATAGATATCCGCATGCTATGTGTTATCTGTATCAATAAGCCGAATATTCCCATTCCTGTTACTATGGCTAATTTATCTACAAGCGAGTAAAATCCAAAAAAAGAGGCATTAGCACCTACATCTTGCGGGATAATTTTAGCGTAAAACGCTCTGGAAGTAGATTGTGTCCCTCCCATACACAAACCTACCAATGCTCCGAGTGCATAAAATTCAGTCTTTGTAGTTGTGAAATAAGCATAAACACATACCGATGCCCATATTACTAAGGCAGTAATTAGAACAGGAATATTCCCGTGTCTTCTTGAAAAAAAAGCAAACACATAAGCGCCTATAACTCCTATCAACTGCACGGCTAATAGCATTGGAATTAAATCACCTGCACCTAATTTAAGTTCGTTTGTCCCAAACAAAGTTGCCATATACATAATAGTTTGTACTCCCATATTAAAAGATAAAAAAGCTACTAAGTACCAAAAAATAACCCTTTTTTTGCGTATCTCTTGGATACAAATAAGTACTTCTTGCCATCCTTTGGTAAGGAGAGAACCTTGTGTTTGGTATATTAGGGGTTCAGGGTTGCGGAGTTGTGTAAAGACCCAAGTTCCAAATACTAACC
Source organism: Bacteroidia bacterium (assembly GCA_025057675.1). Lineage (GTDB taxonomy): Bacteria > Bacteroidota > Bacteroidia > JANWVE01 > JANWVE01 > JANWVE01. The sequence goes on along the minus strand of JANWVE010000045.1, from coordinate 13,062 downwards.
ACCATAAACCCGTCATTACAAAAGAGAAACGCGTTGCTAATACTACATTACCACCAAAAATCAATTCTGGTTTTTGGATAAATAGTAAGCTAATGACTAAAAGAATAACGCTGCCAATATATCCCAAACTGTATCCTCGTGCGGAGAGTGTGTCAAACTTATCAGGAGTAGCAATTTCAGGTAAAAAAGCATTGTAAAAGCTATCACTCATGGCAAATCCGAAGCTCGCTACGCTGAATAAAAAAATACCTAAGTAAATAAAATTTGTGTCAAATAGAAACAAACCAATACAACTCAATGAACCAATGTAGCACGCACTCATTAAAAAAGGTTTTTTGTATCCTTTTGCATCGGCTATACCACCTAGGAGCGGACTAAGTACTAAAACTAAAAAATAAGCTATTGCAATAGCAAAAGTGTAGATAGATGCAGGCTGCCATGCTATTCCTAAAAAAAGTATAGGCTCTTTGACCACACTTTCATAGTATATCGGAAATATCGCTGTGGCAATAACTAAGGAATAGACTGAGTTTGCCCAGTCGTACAGTACCCAAGCTCTGAGTTCTTTGGGTTGGTTTAATGGTAATTTACCCATTTGAGCAAAAATAGCAAAAACAGTTGATGTGTAGAATTAAGTTATTGTATATTCCTTCAATTAGTAGTAATTTTATCTCAAATTTTACTTTTCTAAACTTCATCTATTCCACTATCTAATTTTTTATTACTGAATATCAGATAAATACAAAGTAAAATCAGCTGTTTGATTTTTCATATTTCAAAAAAGTCCTATATTCGTACTATGTATAAGTCCGCTTATCTGTTTGCTTTGTGGAGTATTTTTTATTATATCAGCTTTGCGCAAACTGCATTAGAAACCAAACTAAAAACTGCACCCGACGCTGAAAAGATAGAAATTTTACATCAGTTAGCTAAAAATAACACAGAAACTAATCCTGAATTAGCCCTACAGTATGCTATGCAAAGCCTTGAAATAGCAAAAAAACTAAGCAATCCCTTCCCAATCGCTCAAAGTTATGCAGTAGTTGGAAAGGTACAATCCAGTGTAGGTAATCATGAAAAAGCAATAGACTACTACGAAAAAGGTCTAAAAGCCTTAGATAAAAATGAAGAGCCTTTGCTCACGGGACAAATTTATTATTTAATTGGTAAATCTTACGAAGACCAAAAAGAATACAAAAAAGCAGTGTCCAAATATGAAAAAGCAGCTAAGTATATTGAAAAAACTAATAATCTCAAACTCACAGGAGACTTAAATATTGCCATGGGTAACTGCTCCATGGATAGAGGAAATTTCAAGGATGCTATCAACTATTACAACAAAGCTATCACTAACTACCAAAATGCAGGTGATAACGCAGCTTTATACCAAGCATATAATGCTCTTGGGGTAGCTTACCTTAAACAGCGAAATCCTAAAAAGGCTATTGAATATTTTACCTTAGCTCAAAAAGGAAATACAGATAAAGAACAACTTACTCTTGTACATGCTAACATCGGTGATGCCTATAAGGATGATAAAAAATACAAGCTTGCTGAGAATGCATATAATCAAGCTTTGCAGTACGCTAATTTAACTAAAAAACCTAGCTTAATAGCCGACTTGTATTTTAGAATGCACAAAATGTACGAAAAAGCAGGCGACCTACAAAAATCTAAACAATGCTATGAAAAATATAACACAATTCATCAAGAGGCTCAAAATAAAGAAACTGCTTTGAAATTAGCTCTGCTTAAAAGTCAATATGAAGAGATTACTAAACAAAAAGATGAGGAAATTGCTCAAAAAGAGAACGTTATTCAAACTCAACAAGGAGAAATCACCCAATTAGAAAGTGAAAAAAAATTATTAGAGACCCAAAAACAACTCAAAGAATTAGAAGCCAAAAGACTAAGACAAATAGGTTCTTATTTGATAGCAGTAATAGCTTTATCTGTGTTAGTCGCTATTTTAATTGCTATTGGATATCGTAACAAGCAAAGAACAGCACGTATTCTTGCTCAAAAGAATGCAGAAATTACCCGTCAGAACGAACAAATTACTCAACAAAAAAATGAACTTGCCCAAGCTTACAAAGACTTACAAGAAGCGCAAGAAAAACTCATTCTTGCCGAGAAAATGGCTGCTATGGGAAAGTTAGTTAAAAACGTAGCACATGAAATCAATACCCCCATAGGTGCGGTCAAATCCGCTGTGCAGCTCTCTCAACAGTCTTTACATCATTTGATAGAAAAATTACCCGAACTCTCTGCACAAAGTTTAGCGCATATTCAGCCACTTTTGAACCGTATTTTACAATCTAATGCTACACAACTCTCTACTCGCGAAGCACGCCAATATCGCAAAAGTATTGAAGAAATTTTTCAAAATGCAGGCATAGACAATTCAAGCAAATTAGCTGATGAGTTAGTTAAAATGGGCATTACTCCGCCCGTAGATGACCTCATTCCTGTGTTTCAAAATGGCTATAACCTTGAAGTATTAGAGTTAAGCAAGCATATCGGTAGTATAAAAGCCAATACAGACACCATTGAGTTAGCCAGTGATAAAACCAAGAAAGTGGTATCTGCGCTTAAATTATTTATTGGTGAAGAGATTCAATCTACTCCTCAAACTTTTTCTATTACTCAAAGTATTGATGAAGTGCTGGCTATTTACAACAATTATCTCAAACAAGGCATAGAAGTAGAAAAACATTATGAAATAAATCCTAATTATTTAGCAGACCCAGAAGCTATTAAGCAAGTTTGGACGCATGTAGTATTCAATGCCATTCAAGCTATGGAAAATAAAGGCAAATTGACTATACGTGTTTTTGAACAAGATAAAATGCTTAACATCATTTTTACAGATACAGGGCATGGAATTCCTACGGATATTCTACCCCGCGTGTTTGAACCTTTTTTTACTACCAAAATAGATGGTTCAGGTGTAGGGTTAGGATTATATTTGTGTAAAAAGATAATAGAAAAGTATAATGGAAGTATCATAATAAATTCAGAACCAGGTAGAACGGAGGTACATATTCAATTACCTTTATCTACATAGTTTTTTTAATCTTATTTGGGGTATATAGGTATTTTGCTGGCACTTATGCCCCTAAGGTGAGAGTGGCAGAGTAGTTTTTTGATATCTAATAATTTTACTTTTGGGCGTGCCCCTCGCTGCGCTCGTGTAGGCAAGGACACGCCCAAAAATCTAAACCATCAAACATTTCTCAAACTTATCTTTCAAGAACTCTGTTTTTATACAACACATTTATCCATAATATTGCCCTGTGAATAAAATAAAAAGAAATACCTCACCTACTATTCTTCAAAACTTAAAAGTACTAATAAAAACATCTCGCCCTTTTTTATGGGTAAATACGGCTTATACATTTGGCTTTAGCTACATTATGGCTGCATTGTCTTTTAAGTTAGAAGGAACAGTCCCCTACAATTTACTTACTATTATCCAACAACCTTTTTTTGTGGTCAGTTTATTCTTCTTTCTCATTCCTTACAATATCATCTTGTACGGAGTAAACGACGTTTTTGACTACGAAACAGACCTAAAAAATGCCCGCAAACTAGAAACTAACTTGGAAGGTAAAGTTCTCTCACCAGAATATCACTCATTCATTTTATGGACTTCTGCTATGTTAGCGATTATATTTGGAATTATTTACACCCTTTACTTGGATTTTAACCTCATTGTATACACAAGTCTTTTGGTAGTAGCATTAGCATATTCGGTTAAGCCCATACAGCTCAAAGGACGCCCCTTTTGGGATTTTATCAGTTCCTCTTTTCATTACACTATAAGTGCTTTTTTTGCTTTATACTACTTTTACGATGCACGCCAGTTCCATATAAGCCAAGGTATAGAAGTAGAATATGTTTCATTATGGTGTTTGTTACCTTTATTTGTTTGGGGATTTAGCTCGCACATTTTGGGCGCTATTCCAGATATGGCAGCAGACAAAAACGCAGGACTACGTACAACCGCAGTAGTATTAGGTAAACGGCTAAGTTTAGTATTAGTTTTTGTATTTTACTCTGTTGCATCGGTACTGTTTTTATATTATTTCAAATGGTGGGCATTAGGAACAGTTTTATATCCTTTCTTAGTGTGGATAAAAAACGATAATCAACGAAATAGGTATCAGATTTATCTTAATTATGTCAATGGGGCTGTTATTACTATTATTTTAGTGATAAAAGCAGTTTTACCTTATTTTATCAAATAAACCAAAAAAGGATGTCTGTTGTTATTTTTGCCGTATGATGCAAAAGCATGGTTACAAGGTTTTATCTGTGGGTCTTATAGCTTACGCTTTGGTATGGGGATTACTCATGCAGGATATTCCTTACCTTCCTATTTTACACCAAACTATACGTAATTTATACTACCACGTACCTATGTGGTTTAGTATGACAGTAATGATGTTTGTATCAGTGTATTACGCAATTATGTATTTAAGAACACAGGGTATAATGAACGATATAAAAGCGGTAGCCGCAGCAGAAGTAGGACTACTATTAGGCATACTTGGACTTTTAACAGGATCTTTATGGGGAAGATATACTTGGGGAACTTGGTGGAGTGGAGATATCAAGTTAAATATGTCATTGGTAGCCGTGTTTATTTATTTTGCGTACTTTATTTTGCGAGATAGCATAGAGGAGGTTAATAAAAAAGCAAAAATTAGTGCAGCATATAACATCTTTGCAGGTGCTTCTTTAGTACCACTGCTTTTCATTATTCCGCGTTTAACTAATAGCCTTCATCCAGGTGCGGATGACAATCCTGCGTTTAGCGCGTATAATGATAGTCTGAATGCAAATATGCGCCCTGTTTTTTATAGTAGCGTGATAGGTTTTATTTTATTTGCTATCTGGCTGTTTGAGTTACGATATAAGATAATACATTTGCGGGTTCGTTTAGAAGAGAAAACTGAAAGAAAAAGAGGAAGTACGATAGAAAAATGTAATATAGAATAAGTTTATTCGTTTATTTCAATTTCAATCCGTCTATTTTTTCGCCTGCCTTCTTCTGTGATATTATCAGCAATCGGTTTAGTGTCTCCCATACCTTTCGTAGTAATTGAACTCTCATTTATACCTTGTTTAATAAGATATTCTCTGACGGAGTTTGCTCTTTGTTCTGAAAGTAATTTGTTTTTTTCAGGCTGTCCTACGTTATCAGTATGGCCAGTAATGGTAACTTTAATATGCGGATTTTCCTTTAATAATTTGACTAATTTATCCAATTCAACTTTGGAAGATTGTACATTTAAGGTGGCTTTACCTGACTCAAAAAAGATGTTATTCATGACTACTGTTATTCCTTTGGTAGCTCTTTGCAGTTTAATATCCCGAACAAACTCCTTAAAAGTATGATCTGTGGGAATAGAAACGTATTCAGAGTAAAAAGTGTATCCTTCTTTGCTGATAGTAATTCCATAAATTCCTCCTGCTTGTACTACGGCGGCATACTTACCAATGATGTTATTAGTATTTATTACGGCAATTACTTTACCTGCGCCGTGGTCAGTTATGGTGAGTGTAGCGTCTAATATTTTGTCTGTGAGTGCGTCTTTAACAAAGCCTGTGAGCGTTATATAAGGTTTTTTTTCTTCTTTTGGAGTTTTTATCATCCATAGGTCTTGTCCGCCAATAGAACCTTCTCTATTGGATGAAAAATAGGCATACTCACCGTTAGGGGAGAGTACAAAATATTTATCGTCTTCTTCGGAGTTAAAAACGGTGCCTATATTGATAGCAGGCGACCATACTCCATTTTCATAAACACTTTTGTAGATATCATAACCTCCGTAACAATCTATTCTACCGTTGGAACTGAAATATAAAGTCTTTCCGTCAGGATGTATAAAAGGCGAAAATTCTGACTCTGCTGTGTTAATGTTATTACCGATATTTTGGGCGGGCAGCCACTCACCTGTAACGGGATCTCGCCTACTCCAATAAATGTCATGCATACCTAAGCCGCCTGGTCTATTAGAAACGAAGAAAAGCATATTTCCATCTGCAGATATGCTAGGTTGAGACTCCCAATAAACTGTATTGATAGTGTTAGGTAAGCGAATAGGGGGCTGCCATTTACCTTCTTGGATAATAGACACGTAGATATCACATAAAGAACCTTTATTCTCATCACGTACATGATACACAGATTTGCCATCTGGAGATATGCAAGCTGCAGCATCTACTGAGGGAGTATTTACCTCTTCAAAATTGATAGGTCTTCCCCATGAGTCGCCTTCACGTTTGGCATACCAGAAATCTTCGCTGCCCATACCTCCGCTACGAGTGGATGCAAATAAAATGACTTGTTCATCTAAAGTAAGGGTAGGCTGATATTCATCATAAATGGTATTGAGTGGTTTTATGTTAATAGCTTTACTTTCTTTCTTAAAGTACATATCAGGGGTTAAGTAAGGTAAAGGGAAGATAGGTTTGTCCGCTTTGTTAAAGTGATAAAGAATTATAGTAGCAAACAAGGCAACCTGTACTCGCATATGCGTATGCAAATATACGTAAAATCAGTTTTTACTTTTAGAGAATATCTATTTATCAACGATTTTTTAAGTCTAAAAAATAATTTTCTTTTTTGGGCGTGTCCCTTCGCTGCGCTTCGGGTCGGGCTATTCCGCACTACACTGACGCTCGGTGCTGCGCTTTGCTCCGCACTGCCTAACGGCATGCTCCATAGCCCTCACGCAAGGGGTATTTTGATGTTTTACTTTATTTATACACGTATCTTTGCTTTACCTTGTTTTAGTTTGATTGTCAAATACTTACAAGACTAAAATTTTTTAGTTTGTTTAAACTCTGTTTGTTTTACCTTGTTTCGTATTCATTTTCAAGTATTTGCAAGGTTAAACCTTGAATGCATGGACTTTACACTATCCTTTAACCCTGAACGTTGAAATTTTACTTTGTTTTAGATTAGACTTTATGAACACAAGGTTAGATAAAATTTCTTGATTATGCAAAACAATGATAATCAATGTTTTATAAAAAAAGAGTTTGTTTTATACTTTTATATGCAACATGTTGAAAATCAGCATAAAATAAAGTCAAGAGTTTTGCTATAAAATTTCTGTTCATAAACTCTATTGATTTTGATACATAGGATTAAAATGTGTTTTTATCTTGTTTATTATTCATTTTGAGGTACTTACAAAGTAAATGGACTTAGTCTGCCTGCAGTTTGCGTGAGGCATGCGGAGGGTGCGTGAGCAGTGCGGAGCGCAGCGAAGCACCGAAGCGATAGCGTAGCCCGTAGCACGCCGACCCGAGCGTAGCGAGGGACACGCCCAAAAAAAATAAAATCTAACCATAAAATAAAATTATTGACTTCACTTAATATATTTGCGGAAATATAAAGTCCACTATGAGTAATGTAGTCAAAATAGCATTAGATTGGACACCCAATATCAACCATGTAGGCTTTTTCATTGCCAAAGAATTGGGTTTTTATGATGATAAACAAATTCAAATACAAATTCAAAGCCCCGCAGAGGATAACTATCAAACTACCCCAGGTAAAAAACTAGAACTCGGACTGGTCGATTTTGCTATTGCGCCTTTCGAAACTGTCATAAGCTTCAATAACAAACCTAATAAAGCACATTTTATCGCCGTTTTTGCTATACTACAAGAGGACCTAAGCTGCATTGTAACTTTACATAACTCGGGCATCAATTCACCTAAATATTTAGACGGTAAAACCTACGCATCCTACAAGGCAAAGTACGAAGATCATATCGTTAAGCAAATGGTAATCAATGATGGTGGTAAAGGAGAACTTAATATCATCTACCCTGATAAACTTGGAATATGGAATACAGTAGTATCGGGTCAAGCACAAGCTACCTGGATATTTGATAACTGGGAAGGCATAGAAGCCTCAACTAAAAACATAATCCTAAACAAATTTAGATTAAAAGACTACGGCATTCCTTATGGATATTCGCCTGTTATAGTTACTAAAATGGAATACTTGATAAATAAACGCGAAATATACATTGATTTCATAAAAGCAACCCAAAAAGGTTATTTGTATGCAAGTCAGCATTCGGTGCCTACTCTGTCAATCCTTGAAAAATATCTACCTAAAAATGACATACAAAACATTGATTTACAAAAAGCTTTTTCTATAACAGCTCCTTACTTTGGCAATGAGCAAAATTGTGGGATTATGAGTTCCGAAAGAGTTAATGCTTTTCTTAGTTGGTTGGTGAAGCATAATTTGGAGTCTGTACAAATTCTCACGCAGAAGTTATTTACAAACGAACTGATAGTACATTAAGTTTTACTTGGTACAAAGAGAACTCATCAAGAATTAGATTCTACTTTTTTGGGCGTGTCCTTGCCTGCGTTTCGCTAGCGCTCATGCAGGCAAGGTCGGCGTGCTACGGGCTGACGGTGCTGCGCCCCACCCGCCCACCCCCTGGACAAGGGTTTGAGTGTGGGCGAGGGGCTTCGCACCAAGCCTGACGGCTTGCCCTTCGCATGCCTCACGCACGCAGCAAGTATGCCCATCTCATTTATTCAAGACTTAACCTTGCAAGTACATGATAACATAGTTTGAACTTCTTAGAGCAAACAATTGCATAACTACAAAGGTATAACTTGCGTATCCAAAGTTAAAGTGTTAAATAAAGTCCATTTATTCAAGGTTTAACTCTGTAAGTAATTGAAAATGAGCAAAAAACAAGATAAAATGAACGCCGTTCAAACAAGGTAAAAAATTTTAACTTTGTAAGTACTTGATAATAAGTATTAAACAAGGTAAAGCAAAGCCATGTATAAAAATAAGGTAAAACACCAAAATACAGCTTGCGTGAGGGATACGGAGCATGCCGTTAGGCAGTGCGAAGCGTAGCGTAGCACCGAAGCGATAGCGTAGTGCGCAGTAGCCCGACCCGAATCGCAGCGAAGGGACACGCCCAAAAATAATATACTCAATATCATTTGTTAAAAAGGTCGCATAGCACATTTTTTTGTATATTTGTGTTTTGTAGCTACTATGAAGGTCAACAAGTGGTTTTACCTTGCTCGGATTGCATTTTTATTTCTACCTCATTTTACGATGGGACAAAATACTTTCATTATCACTCCGTACTGGTCAGGCTATACCTACCTCAATGGACAAGAAAATAAAAAAATACCCTATTTACGCTATGCTGCTAATGCACATGAATTTCCTGATGCTATGGAACAGTGGGCACCGTATTTAACTCATCAAATTAAACTACCGAACCAACAGGAAATTGCCCAAATACAAATTATTGAGAAAGAATATCAAGTACTCTCAAACAGCAACGATTATACAGCTCTTAAACCTAATGATGTGTTTCTTCATCAATCCGAAGTGGTACAGGTACAACAATATGGGTTTATCCGCAAAGAGAAAGTAGCTACCCTTCGTATCTACCCTCTCAAATACGAAAATGGACAATATCATAAACTTACTCGGTTAGTAGCACAATACACACTAAAGAATAACTCAAACCCTGCGCTGCGCACCACAGGAGCAAGGTCGTATGCTAATAATAGCGTATTAGCATCGGGTTATTGGGCAAAAATAGGCGTAACGAGAAGTGGTATATACAAACTTACCTATAATGATTTACAAAATTTAGGGTTTCCTGTGAGCAGCATTAACCCCAAGCAAATACGCATATTTGGCAACGGTGGAAGTATATTACCCACTCTAGCAAACACCACCCCTCCCGATGACTTAAAAGAAAATCCTATTGTAGTAGTAGGCGAGAACGATAATGTATTCAATCCCGAGGATTATATCTTATTTTATGGACAATCTCCCCACGATCTTCTACCTATGGCTACCCAAATTGTACATCGTTTTAACATCTACTCTGACACTACTTTTTACTTCATCACAGCAGATATTCCCGGTAATGGGCTACGTGTTACCAACAATACCCCTATTGCTGCTCCTGCTACTCATACTTACACTACTTACAACGCATACACCTTTTTTGAAAAAGACCTGTATAGTCTGATAAAATCAGGTAAAACAATGTTTGGGGAGAGTTTTACGGGACAAAATACCAGCTACAACTACACTATAAGCATGACTAACGTCGCTCCTAGTACAAATATAGTAGCATACGCAGAGATAGCTTACCGAGGGGGTGGAGGTACGTTTTCACTATCCGCAGGGAGTAACGTTAGTAGTATTAACTTAACGCCATATAATCCCAGTTATGTAGCAGATTATGCTATCATCACTAATAGAACACTTACCATCAATAGCAATACTATATCCTCACCTACACTTACTTTCACTGTAAACTATGCCAAGAACGGTGCGGGCGAAGCTTGGCTAAACTTTTTACGCATTAACTACACTAAAACTGCTAACTTAAACGAAAACTACCTTCAAATGGTACAATTGAGCAACATTAGCACAGGTAATATTCATGAATATTTTGTTCAAAATGCAAATGGCGCCTCATTTTGGGACGTTACTGACATTTTTGATATACGAGCTATTCCATACACTCTATCAGGTACAACTGCTCAATTCAAAGTAGATGCCTCTAAGCACCGTTGGATAGTAGCTTTTAATCAAAATGCAACCGAGCGACCCCTACTATTAGGCAGGGTAGCTAATCAAAATTTACATGGTATGAACCCTGCCGAGTTTTATATCATTACTCATGAAAGTCTACTCCCTGCGGCAGAAAAACTAGCCCAATTTCATAGAGAACAAGATAATATGAGCGTTGCCGTAGTATCTATACGCCAAATTTACAACGAATTTGCATCAGGTAAAGCTGATGTAGTAGCTATACGAGATTTCTTAAAAATGCACTATGACAGAGGAATAGTACTCCCTAAGAACGCCCTTTTGATGGGCTACGCAGGGTACAGTCCCAAAGTAAATGGTTGTTTAATTCCCACTTATCAAACCTCAAACTCGGTTAGTCCAGTTAATTCTATTGGTTTTGACCAATTTATTGCAGGCTTAGATGATGTAGATGGCAAATTAGAAAGCAGTGTAGTAGATGAGTTAGATATAGGCGTAGGTAGATTTCCTGCTCGCAATTTATCGGAAGCAAATGCAATGGTAGATAAAATTATTCGCTATAAAACGAGTAAAGAGGGTTTAGGAAGATGGAGAAACACAGTTACCCTTTTAGCGGATGACATGTACTATGAAGGCTTGGTCAGCCCACCTGAAATTGCTCATTTTAATCAAATGGAAGCCGTAGCTGAAATTATTGAAAAAGATCACCCACAGTACAATGTTAATAAATTGTATACAGATGCGTATCCTGTTATATCTACGGCAGTGGGCAAGCGCAGACCTGATGTAAAACAAAAAGTCATAGAGTCTTTTACACAGGGTACTCTTATTTTGAGTTTTGCAGGACATGGTAACGGAGAGGGTATAGGACACGAGCGGCTATTTAACATGCCTGATTTGAATACATTCAGTAATCCTGTAAAAATGCCACTTATGGTAACCGCTACCTGCGAATTTGGTAGATACGATGACCCTGAAAAAAGTTCTATTGGTATAGAAGTATTCAAAAAAGCAGACGGCGGTGCAGTTGCCTTGCTTACTACTACGCGCTTAGTGTATGCAAGTGCAAATGAAATCCTTAATAAAAACTTTACCAAATCCGTTTTTGACACTATGAGTAATGGAAGTCATTTTACGCTTGGAGAGATATATATGAAAAGCATGAACTTATCAGGATTAAACTCCACGGCTTTTGCTTTACTTGGTGATCCTGCCATGAAGCTCAACTACCCCGAAAAAAGAGCGGTTATTACCAAAGTTACAGGATTACACACCACAGCTACGCTGGATACCTTAAAAGCCCTCACTAAAATACGAGTAGAAGGTGAAGTACGTAATTCAGACGGTAGTATAAATACAGGATACAACGGTATTCTTTATCCCACAGTTTTTGATAAACCTGCATCACAAAATACAATCGTAGAACCTAAAACATTCAAATCTTTCAAAAACATTATTTTTCAAGGTAAGTCATCTATTACTGCAGGTAAGTTTGCTTTTGAATTTGTAGTTCCTAAGGATATTGACTATTTACTCGGTAAAGGCAAAATTTCTCTTTACTTTGAAAATGGGCAAGTGAATCAGGATGGGGGAGGATACAATGTGGACATTTTAGTAGGCGGCGTAAATCCTAATCCCCCACAAGATAATCAAGGTCCTAAAATTGATTTATTTATGAACGACGAAAATTTTGTCCGAGGGGGAATTGTAGATGACACTCCTATTCTAATAGCTAAAATCTATGATGAAAATGGCATAAATACTGTAGGCACTAGTATAGGGCATGATATTACTGGCCGCCTAAACGATGATGCTAAAAACGATAGAGTCCTCAACCCATATTTTACTTATGATCTCAACAGCTATCAGAGTGGAAAAGTAAATTATCAGCTAGAAAAACTCAATGAGGGAAGATACACTATGCGCGTCAAAGCATGGGATGTATTCAACAACTCTAACGAAAGTGTAACAGAATTTGTCGTTGCTAAAAGTGCCGAACTTGCGCTGGCAAATGTACTAAACTATCCTAATCCCTTTTCTACTTATACAGAGTTTTGGTTTGAACACAACCGACCCGGAGAAATTCTGGAAGTAACAATTCAAATTTACACTATATCAGGGAGACTGATTAAAACTATTCAGCAGGATATTCTTTCTGAGGGTACGCAAGTTCGTAGTATTCAATGGGATGGATTAGATGACTTTGGGGATAGGATTAGCAGAGGGACTTACATATATAAGCTTCAATTACGTAGTAGCAAGGACAAAAAAACTGTTTCTCAATATCAAAAGTTAGTTATTATTCGGTAGGCGTGAGTGGTAGGTTTTACGAAGCCTGATATTTCATTTTACTTTTTTGGGCGTGTCCTTGCCTGCGTTTCGCTGCGCTCATGCAGGCAAGGTCGGCGTGCTACGGGCTGACGGTGCTGCGCCCCACCCCCTGGGCAAGAGTAAAAGCGTGGGCGAGGGGCTTC
>JANWVE010000044.1 GCA_025057675.1 Bacteroidia bacterium | reverse complement strand
CTAACGGTGCTGCGCCCCACCCCCTGGGCAATGGGTTGAGGGTTGTGCAAGGGGCTTCGCACCGTGCTACCGCACGCCCTCCGCATGCCTCACGCAAGCAGCAAGCAGACGCAATCTATACATTGAAATCTTAATCTTGTAAGTATATGAAAATAAATACCAAACAATGTAAAAATATATTTTCAATTTGTAAATTATTGAAAATAAGGTAAAATTTGAACATACAGGATTAAAGGGTTATCAAAAGTCCATGCATTCGAAGTTTAACCTTGTACATACTTGAAAATCAACACAAAACAAAATAAAAAGAACACAGATAAAACAAGATAAAAAACTTTAACTTTGCATCTATATGATAATCAAGATTAAAAAAGACAAAGCAAAAACATGTATACAAAACCAGGTAAAACATCAAAATACGGCTGCGTGAGGCATGCGGAGGGTGCGTGAGCAGTGCGCAGCGCAGCGAAGCACCGAAGCGATAGCGCAGCCCGTAGCACGCCGACCCGAGCGCAGCGAAGGGACACGCCCAAAAAATAAAGATTTATCATTTTATTTTTTTTGGTTTGATAAACAGAGCAAATTGTGTATTATAGAGTAATTTTGGCAAAATACCAACTTTTTAGCAACTTTGCCGTACTAAAACCTGTTTAAAAAACAATGGATCTAGAAAAAATACTACAAAAAGCACTAGAACTGCAATTTTTATCCATAGAGGAGGGAATGTACTTGTACGAGCATGCTCCTACCTCAGAACTGATGTTTGTAGCTAATCAAATTCGCTTTATTAAAAAGCCTGAAAATATCGTTACATGGATTATTGACAGAAACGCAAACTACACTAACATCTGTGTTGCTAACTGTAAATTTTGCAACTTTTTTAGACCCCCTGGACATAGTGAAGGATATCTCACCTCCTACGAAGAACTCTACCAAAAAATAGATGAAATGTTTGCGCTTGGGGGAGATCAGCTGCTGCTCCAAGGCGGTCATAACCCGGATTTAGGCATAGAGTATTATGAGAACCTTTTTCGTGCTTTAAAGCAGTACAAACCTGAACTAAAGTTGCATGCGTTAGGTCCGCCTGAGATTGTTCATATTGCAGAAACTAGCAAACTAACGTACAGGGAAGTGTTATCCCGCTTAATAGATGCAGGTTTAGATTCTTTGCCTGGCGCAGGTGCGGAAATTCTTAACGATAGAGTACGCCGTTTAATTTCACAAGGTAAATGCAGCGGCAAACAGTGGCTTGATGTAATGCGCGAGGCACACCAGCTAGGCTTAACAACCTCTGCAACTATGATGTTCGGACATGTAGAAACACTTTACGAAAGGTTTGAGCATTTAGTATGGATACGAGAAGTCCAAGACGAAAAGCCTGCTCACAGCAAAGGGTTCATCGCCTTTATACCTTGGCCTTATCAAGATGATGGTACAATACTAAACAAGGTTAAGGGTATAAGAAACCAAGTCATGGCAGATGAATACTGTAAAATGATAGCAATAAGCCGTATTATGCTTCCTAACATTGACAACATACAAGCTTCTTGGCTTACTGTAGGACCTCAGGTAGCTCAACTTTGCTTGCACGGAGGGGCTAACGACTTAGGTTCTATTATGATTGAGGAGAATGTAGTTTCTGCTGCTGGAGCACCCTACAGATTGTCCGCAGAAGCGTTGCACAGTTGTATTAAAGAAGCAGGTTTTATACCTAAACTTCGTAATCAACAATATGAGTTCAGACCTATCCCTAGTGTTCTATCTTATTTGAATTAAAACTCAAGCCCAATTTATGACAGAGACAATTAAAAAAAATGTTCTTATAGGAACAGTACTAGCGCTTATGATGATTTTGGGCTTTCTGATGGGCAGCTATATCCACGCTCTTTTTTATCAGATTGTCATGTTTGTGGTTATACTTGTTTTACCTTTAATTTTAATGCTCTATACCCGTAAAAAAGCGGGCGGATACCTGAATTACGGAAAGACCTTTCAAGCAGGTTTTTTACCTATTCTAACAGGGATTTTTATCTTGTCGTTGTTTTACTTTGTATATTTACAATACATCAATCCACTTGCTTTTGAATATGAAAAGCAAAAAACAACTGCTAACCTCAAAGCCGCAGGTATATCTGACGAAATTATTAAAGACACTACAGCCCACATGAGACCCATAAAAACAGCTTTTACATATTTCTTGACTTTTTGGATAATTAGTACACTAGCTTGTTTGTTTTATGCTGCATTTTGCTACAAAAGTGAAGTACAAAAGCTACCTTACTGATTTGACTGCCAAGAGCGCTGATATCTAAACTGGATTGCTTATATTTGTAACCAAGTTTTTAATCAAATTAAACACACGTATGAAGTTCTAAAATATGAAGATTGACCTATTATTTAGATACAGGATGCAAATGCAAGTATCTCCTCAGGATATTGTGGACTCTTTTCAAGTCTTTGTCAAAAGACCGTGCGAGATACTTTCTATCCAAGCATTAGACTTAAAACATGAACAAAATCCTTATCACCTTGATGTAGAATGTAGTGTAATCCTTCCGCCAGAAATGTGTACTTACTTAGGGTTTGTGAAAAATGACCCCATTCGCTTACTTTATTACATGGGCAGGAACTTAGGGTTAAACCTATCTGATAAATATATTGTTCATGATTATCATTTCTCTCATTCTACCATAAATGATTTGATAGAATTTGGCTAAGTGATATTAGTTCGTTCAGAAATCAAATCGGTATTTGTAGTAATAAAATTTCAATGTTTTTTTTTGGTGTTTCCTTGCCCACCCGAGCACAGCGAGATGTGGGCGAGGAAACGCCCAGGAAAAACATAATTCTTAATATCACATATCTCAAAAAAGCTAAATCTGCTACAAATAAAAATTGATAAAATCCGATTATGTTTTGCATAAAAAAAATAAATATATACACCATACTTGTTTTCTTTACCTTGCAGGCAATAAGCTACTTACTATAAAAAATATGCAAGATCTAACTCCAATCACAGTGGCATACGGTGATGGCATTGGTCCTGAAATAATGGACGCTACATTACGCGTCATCACTGCGGCAGGGGCTAAAATTAAGCCCGAAGTGATAGAAATCGGTGAGAAAGTGTATCTTAAAGGAAACACAGCAGGTATTGATGACACTGCCTGGGCTTCTTTGCGTAGAACCAAGGTTTTCTTAAAAGCACCTATCACTACTCCCCAAGGAGGAGGTTTTAAGAGCTTGAATGTTACTACCCGCAAAATGCTCGGGTTATATGCCAATGTTCGCCCTTGTGTATCTTATGCACCTTATGTGGATACCAAACATCCTGTTATGGATGTAGTCATTATTCGTGAAAATGAAGAGGATTTGTATGCAGGTATTGAACATCAACAAACGCCCGAAGTGGTACAATGCTTAAAACTCATAACTCGCCCTGGTACAGAAAAAATCATTCGCTATGCTTTTGAATACGCCCGACAATATGGTAGAAAAAAAGTAACTTGTTTCACCAAAGACAATATCATGAAGCAGACCGATGGTCTATTTCACAAAGTCTTTGATGAGATAGGTACAGAATATCCCGAGATTGAAAAAGAACATTGGATTGTAGACATTGGTGCGGCTAAATTAGCAGATACACCCGAGGCGTTTGACGTGGTGGTCATGCCTAATCTGTACGGAGATATCCTTTCCGATGTAGCTGCCCAAATTGCAGGTTCAGTAGGTTTAGCTGGTTCTGCTAACATTGGGGAAGAAGTAGCCATGTTTGAAGCTATTCATGGTTCAGCACCTCGCAGAGCAGGACAAAATGTAGCTAATCCATCAGGTTTGCTCTTAGCTGCAGTACAGATGCTCGTACATATTGGTCAGGGAGATATAGCCGAAAAAGTTCATAATGCATGGCTCAAAACTATTGAGGACGGTATTCATACTTATGATATTTACAAAGAGGGAACCAGCACTCAAAAAGTAGGTACAAAAGAATTTGCGGATGCTGTTATTGAACGATTAGGTCAAAAACCTAACAAACTCAAACCTGTCAATTATGCTAATGCCAAAAAAACAATTGAAGTCAAACTTAAACCTACGCAACCCGTTACGATGGAAACGATAGGTGTGGATATATTCTTACATCATAATGATAGAGATGCTAATAAGCTAGGTCAAGCCTTAGAAAATATCAAAGTGGGTGATTTACACTTAACTATGATTACTAATCGTGGTGTAAAAGTGTATCCTAATGGCTTACCAGAAACCTTCTGTACAGATCACTGGCGTTGCCGCTTCAAGGGGAATGGTACAAAGTTATCTTACCAAGACATTATTGAATTGCAGCAGAAAATCACAGACGCAGGATATCATATCATAAAAACAGAAAATCTTTGTACTATTAACGGAGTGGAGGTTTTCTCAGCTGGTCAGGGGGCATAATCTATTGCGAGTTGAATTTTAATCTTCACGTACTTATTTATTGTGGGGTTTTATTTACGTGGTTTTTGGTATTGCTAAAAGCCACGTAATTTATATTGTTACTGTGAGGTATCTGAATTATTATTTTGTATCTTGGGCGTGTCCTTGCCCACGGCTCGCTGGGCTCGTGTGGGCAAGGTCGGCGTGCTACGGGCTGGCGGTGCTACGCCCCCACCCCTTGGGCAAGGGTAAAAGCATAGGCGAGGGGGCTTCGCACCAAGCCTGACGGCTTGCCCTCCGCATGCCTCACGCAAGCAGCAAGCACACTAACCCCACTTATTCAAAACGTAACCTTGTAAGTATCTGAAAATGAATTTTAAACAAGGTAAAAATATATTTTAACATTGTAAACAATTGAAAATCAATTGAAAATAAGGTAAAACTTCAATATACAGGGTTAAAGTATTGTAGCAAGTCCATGTATTCAAGGTTTAACCTGGTGTATACTTGAAAGTCAATGTAAAACAAGATAAAAAAACGCAGCTAAAACAAGGTAAAAAATTTTTACATTATAAGTATTTGATAATCAATACCAAACAAGATAAAGCAAATGCATGTATAAAAACAAGGTAAAACATTGAAAAGCTGCTGCGTGAGGCATGCGGAGGGTGCGTGAGCAGTGCGTAGCGAAGCGCAGCACCGAAGCGTCAGCGTAGCCCGCAGCACGCCGACCCGAAGCGCAGCGAAGGGACACGCCCAAAAAAGTACAAAATAAAAGTATAATAAACTATTGGCATCTTAATCTAACACACAAAAGAAAAAAATTAGTACCTTTGCTTTTCAAATCTTGTATAAAAATCATGTTTAAGCTATTAGCGAAATTATTTGGTTCTAAAAAAGACAAAGATATTGAAGCCCTGAAACCCATAGTTGAACAAATCAACCAGTATTACGCCCAACTGCACAGCCTTACAGATGACGAATTACGAGATAAAACCCGAGTGTTCAAAGAAAAAATACAAGCCCACCTCGCTGATATCAACGCAGAAATAAATGAACTTCAAGAGCGAATTCATGTGTCGTATTTAGAAGGTACACCCCTACCCACAGAAGAACAAGAAGCTATCTACGAACAAATCAAAAAACTTAATAAAGAAAAAGATAAACAAACCGAAGACATTCTCAACCAACTACTACCCGAAGCTTTTGCCGTAGTCAAAGAAACTGCCCGTAGATTTACGGAAAATAGGCAATTAGTTGTCAAAGCTACCGAATTTGATAGAAAAATAGCTCAAAAGAAAAGCAACGTAGTCATTCAAGGTGATACCGCAATATGGCACAATAAGTGGATAGCCGCAGGTAACGAAGTAGAATGGAACATGATACACTACGACGTACAGCTAATGGGCGGCATTGTATTGCATCAAGGTAAAATCGCTGAAATGGCTACAGGTGAAGGTAAAACCTTAGTGTCTACCCTCCCTGTGTATCTAAATGCCTTAGCAGGTCAAGGCGTACACGTAGTTACTGTAAACGATTACCTTGCTCGCAGAGACGCAGAATGGAACGGTCCTATTTACGAATTTCATCAACTCTCCGTAGATTGTATAGACCTACACCAACCTCATTCCGAGGGACGCATCGCAGCATATAGAGCAGATATTACATACGGTACAAACAATGAATTCGGCTTCGACTACCTACGCGATAACATGGTTACTAGATATGATGAACTTTGCCAACGCGGACATCACTACGCTATCATTGACGAAGTAGACTCTATTCTAATTGACGAAGCTCGAACACCTTTAATCATCGCTGGTCCCGTTCCCGAAGGAGATAAACACCAATATTTTGAATACAAACCCCGAGTACAGCGCGTGTACGAGGCACAAAAGCGTTTATGTAACGAACTTCTTAATGAAGCCCGCAAACATTTAGCTAATAAAGATGAGGAAAAAGCAGGCTTAGCCCTACTTCGTGCATTCAGGGGCCTACCTAAAAGCAGACCGCTAATTAAATTTTTGGGAGAAACAGGGGTAAAAAATTTATTAAATAAAACAGAACTCTACTACCTCCAAGATAACGCCAAAAACATGCCCAAAGTAGATGAAGCCCTTTACTTTGTTATAGATGAAAAAAATAATACCGTAGAAATGACAGATAAAGGGCGAGAACTTATCACAAATGACACGGAAGACCCAAACTTCTTCGTTTTACCAGACATCGGACTAGAGTTTGCTAATATTGAAAATCATCCTGAATGGACTGAACAGCAAAAACGTGAAGCCAAGGACAAACTCACCCGAGAATATACCGAAAAAGCCGATCGCATTCATACGGTCAACCAGTTATTAAAAGCTTATACTTTGTTTGAAAAAGACGTAGAATATATTGTAGAAAATGGACAAGTAAAAATTGTAGATGAACAAACAGGTCGCATTATGGAGGGTAGACGATATTCTGACGGGCTTCATCAAGCTATTGAAGCCAAAGAAAATGTAAAAGTGGAAGGTACTACCCAAACATATGCCACCATTTCACTACAAAATTACTTCCGCATGTATCACAAATTAGCGGGCATGACAGGTACGGCAGAAACTGAATCGGTAGAATTTTATGATATCTACAAGTTAGACGTAGTGGTCATCCCAACTCATAGACCCGTTATACGCAAAGATTTAGATGACCAACTGTATCGTACTAAAAGGGAGAAGTACAATGCTATTGCACAAAAAGTTCAGGAATTAGTTGCCGAAGGGCGTCCCGTGTTAGTAGGTACAACCAGTGTAGAAAATTCAGAAGTTTTAAGCCGTTTGCTTAGACAAAGGGGTATCAAACACAATGTACTTAATGCAAAACTACACCAAAAAGAAGCAGAAATTGTAGCTCAAGCAGGGCAAGCAGGCGTAGTAACTATTGCTACTAACATGGCAGGCAGAGGTACAGATATTAAACTCGGTCCTGGGGTAAAAGAAAAAGGTGGATTAGCTATTATCGGTACAGAAAGACACGAGTCCCGCAGAATTGATAGACAACTAAGAGGGCGTTCAGGGCGACAAGGCGACCCAGGTTCTTCACAATTTTACGTATCCCTAGAGGATGACTTAATGCGACTTTTCGCATCAGACAGGTTAATACGTGGTTTAGATAGAATCGGGGGGGTCAAAGAAGGAGAAGTTATTCAACACTCCATGATCACAAAATCTATTGAACGCGCTCAAAAAAAAGTAGAAGAGCAGAACTTTGCTATCCGTAAGCGATTAATTGAATATGATAACGTAATGAACCAACAACGCGAAGTCATTTATACCCGCCGCAGAAATGCCCTCAAAGGACAAAAAATAAAATTAGACATACAAGATGCTATCTATAATTTTTGTTCTAGTCTTATTATCAATGAAAAAGAAGAAACAACTGCAATCTATCAAGAAGCGGACATCAATAGCTTGCAATACGAACTATACCGTATCGTTGGTTATGACGGTGACATAACGCAAGAAGATTTGCGCATTCTTAAACCTGATGAAGTTATAGAAAAACTATATGAAAACGTCTATCAATACTATCAAAATAAAACAAAAGAAATAGCTGAGTTTGTATATCCTTTTTTAGAAGATATTTACAAAAAACATAGAGAAAAGATTAAAACAGTAGTGTTTCCATTTTCTACCAGCAAACAACAGATATACGCAGAAGTAGACCTGCAAGATGCTTATCAAAGTAAAGGATTAGAAGTAATGACAGCCTTAGAACGCTCTACTACCTTAGCTATAATTGATGATAAATGGAAAGACCACCTTCGTGAAATGGACGATTTGCGCCAAAGTGTTCAGAACGTTACTTATGAGCAAAAAGATCCTTTACTGATCTATAAATTTGAAGCTTTTCAAGAATTTCAAAAGGTGGTAACTCAAATAAATCAAGAGATACTTGAATATCTATTCCATGCCACTCTGACCCCTATACTACCTGAAGAACAGGAACATGCTGCCGAATTACAAGCCAAACAGCAAGCACGAAAGAGCAAACAAAATCTTTCTAAATTAAAAACTGTCCATCAAACCATACAAACAGGATATACTTCCTCCTCAACGCACGAAATGGAGGGTGACGTACAGTATGAGGAGATGGAAAATACTAAGCCCAAAGTGGTGCAGCGAGTGGTAGGAAACAAGATCCAACCTAATCAAAGTGTAGATGTGCAGTATTTGGATGGTACGGTCAGGAAAAGCGTTAAATACAAAAAAGTTCAACAAGACATAGAAACAGGCAGGTGTATTATCACTAAAATACACTAACAACACTTATGCTAAAACAAAAATACGCAATTTTATATAATTTATTAGCATATTCAAGTCTATTTTTTTGGCGTGTCCTTGTGGGCATGAGCGCATGCGAAACATCCGCAAGGACACGCCAAAAAACCATAAATATCTTTATGGTATTCTACTCTATCAGGTCAAATTTTTTAGATTAAAGTTCGTTTTAGCACAATACCAATTAAAGAAAATAACCGCTCCATACTTGTTGATTTTACTGTTCGTCGGGTCTACGAGGTACAATAACAGGATTAGAACCATAATTACCAGGTAAAATGTTGTTATCCGTGTTGAGATTAGGATTAACCGTTTTACCCCTAAGAACCGCTTCCCATCGGCTATTTTGCAGTTCTCCGTATAAGTCAGAGTGTAGTAGGCGCCAGTCGTTAGTTGTATAATCTTTGTCATAAAAAATAAAACGTACATTAGCTTGCCCATTAAGTTTGTAGTAATACCATATTTCATGGGGATAAGTGTTGTTTTCACGGGGCATAACTTGAATATCATTAGGTAGCCCATAAGTAAGCGCTACCCTACCTCTGTCAGTGAGGTAACCTTTACGTAATTGAGATTTGTATTTTTCATTGACTAAGTCAATACGTTGTTTGTACTCAAGCCATGCTCTCATGCTTCTGACAGGGTCGTTATCGTTTCGTTTTAGCCAAAAGTTATATAGAAACTTACGTTTTTCATCTACATTCGCTAATGCTTTTGCATAAGCAACTTCACCTTCATCAGAAATGTAGCTTAGCGCGTCAAGATACATATTTAATTCTCTTTCCGAATAGGAGTTAATAATGTTATCCTCACTTAAATTGACACTTTTAGCTAAATTTTTTTCAGCAAAAAGCTTATCAGCACGAGTGCTGTGCCTGTAAAAACCGACATTAGTCTGAGCTATTACGTTTCCTGACCTATCTTGTACAATACAAGATAAAAAGTAAGACTGGCTAATCAGGTCTGTGATGACAAAACGGTCCAATATAATAATAGGCATTTCAGTAGCTGTTTTTTTAAGCCTATGGACATACTTTTCCAGCACTTTATTGGATCCTCTTGAACCTATGCTGATAGTAATAAGTATAGGGTCATCTTTGGGTACTTTGTTGGTTACACCATAGAGCTCAGTGTAAAAAGCAAGAGTGTCCATATTATCGCCATACATGGCATTAGGTTGTGGATACATATCGTATCCTGCTTTGGAGAACTTATTTTTGTTTGTTGTTTTGTGAAAAGTGGAAAGAAAACTAACATCGCTAAATTTAACCTCTTTGGGATTAAAATCCATTTCAAAATCGGAGGTAACTTTTTGAACGTCAGACGTTTTATTGTTGTCTTTACATTGAATTTCTAGTCTGTATTTTCCGTTAGATAGTTCGATTCGTTTTACATCTGTGAAGTAAAAGTCTTCTCGTATATTAGTTGTATCTTTGAGGTTAGGGCTAAGTAAATTGAATTTATCTGCATAGACTACGGCATTATTATTAGCATTTTTTATCAAAAACAGAAACTCTACAGAACCTTGATACAATCCATCTGTTTTTTTTTGATATTTTATGCTTTTGCCTATTACAGAAATATAGAATTCTGTATAAGGCGTATTATCTTGTGTATTAAAACGGTTAAAGTTTATGATTACGCCGAGCGAAAGTGCATTGCTTATTATAATACACCAGAACAACAGCAAAAGGCTACCTTTCTGCGCTTTCATTTAATTTGCAAATATACTCATTTTTTTTCAACTGTGGAGAGAATATAATAGCCTAAATATCCGAGGTGTTCTTGAAAGAAACTTTGTAATTCAGTTGTTTTAGATTGTCCTTTTGAAACGGCTACATCTCCGTATAAAAATTCGTTTTTAGCATTGTACAGGCAATAGTGTAGTTTAATAGAACGGTCAAATTGAGTACCGTCTGTGGCTATACAGGTATGATAGTTAGTTTTAATTTCTACTTGGGTAAGCAATAAAATTTTTTCTACTTCGAATATTTGTGCAATGCTATCCATGAGATTATGGCGGCGTGGATAAGCTAAGATATATTTAGTTTCTTTTAGATTTTCCTGCCAGCAAAGACTATTTTTTTCTTGTCCAAACGCTGTATTTTTCTTTATCCAGTTAATGAATTTAATATAATTTGTTTCCAAGTTTTTGCTCTCTTCAAGGCGAGTAGGTGTAGACTCTTTGTACAAGCAAAATTTGAGTTTGTGCCAATCTTTGAATAGTTGCTGATCTTCGGGATTAGGGGAGAGGTACAAAGAAATTGCAGTATATTGATAGCTAAGTGCCTCTATTACTTCTTGTTCTATTTTTTGCTGTAATAATTGTCGCCATTGAGGTTTAGAAAGATTGTTCTTCTCACAAAATAGATTATCGCAGTCAGAGAAGTGCATGGAAGGAGCATAAGATATGACTAAAATTCTCTCGTGTAGGGTATTTTTGTCTTGTGCTTGAACGAGAAGAAACCTAGAAACAAGATAAAAACAAATAAATACAAACTTAAATGATGCTTTTGGGGCTATCATTCTGTTTGGTAGATATGTCTTGATTTTCTGATATAGTTCTATCTTGGGAGTTAAATTCTTGGTCTCCCAAAGTGAGGGAGTGTGTAGGTTTTTCTTCGGAATTAGCAACATTAGACTTTTTCATTATTTCCAAGAGTTTTTTTGCATTTTCTTGCATTATCTCCTCTTCGGAGAGGGAGGTTTTATGCTTTTCTAGAGCCATTTCTATTTTTATCTCATTTTCTATGGTTTGATGATTGAGTTTATCCATCCATTCTTGGGTATCATCATTTTGTAGCATATTTTCTAATTCGTTCATTGCTTTGTGTAATGATTGCATTTTTTGGGCTTGTTTAACCTGCTCAAGAAAAGCTTTTCTTTTTTTTAGCTCTTTAAGTTCCTCTTCTTTGAGGCGTTTTATTTTTTCTTCATTTGTTTCTTCCATATGCTTACAGGGATTTTTACAAAGATACAAAAAAGAAGCAAAATTTTTTTAGTTGTTATGAATACGTTTTTATTTTCGAGTGTGTCCTTATGGCATGGACACAGCGAAACGACCACAAGGACATACCTAAATTCAATATCAAGACTCATTTTTGGTTTTATTTCTATTTTTGCTCAATGAGAAAAGCACTTTTAATCATCTTAGACGGATGGGGTATAACCCAAAACCCTGATATCAGTGCTATCGCCAAAGCAGATACACATTTTATAGATTATCTGTGGCAACACTATCCACATACTATTCTACTAGCATCAGGAGAAGCAGTAGGCTTGCCCGAAGGACAAATGGGTAATTCCGAAGTAGGACATACTTGTATCGGTGCAGGGAGAGTCATTTACCAAGATTTGTTACGAATCAATATCGCCATAAGAAACGGAGAGTTTGAAAAAAATCCTGTTCTGAAAGAATTAGTGGAATATACTCAAACATACAAAAGAACTTTGCATTTATTAGGTTTAGTATCAGACGGTGGAGTACATAGCCATATTGACCACGCCAAAGCTTTGATAAAAGCCGCATTTAACTTGGGAGCTCACAAAATTGCCTTACATGCTTTTACAGATGGGCGAGATTGCGACCCACAAAGTGGATTAGGTTTTATTGAAGACATGGTACAATACACTGCCCAATTCTCTAACACTGTCTTAGCCACTGTAGTAGGACGATACTATGCAATGGACCGAGATAAACGCTGGGAACGCATACAATTAGCCTACAACGCACTCACCAAAGGAATAGGTAAAAAAACGCAAAACTTGTTCAAATCTATACAAGAATCGTATCAAAATGGTATTACAGATGAGTTCATTCAGCCCATCATTCATGTGGATGCGCAGCATATACCTCTCTCTATGATTGAACCTAATGATGCTGTTTTATTCTTTAATTTTCGTTCTGACAGAGGTAGAGAACTCACCGAAGCCCTCTCTCAACGCGATTTTGAAAATTATGGTATGCAAAAATTGCCACTAAAATATGTTACTCTCACCGAGTACGACCCTACTTTCAAAGATGTAAAAATCATGTTCGAAAAACAGGATATATCGATGACTCTCGGAGAGGTTATTGCCAAACAAGGTAAAACACAACTTCGTGTAGCAGAAACTGAAAAATATCCGCATGTTACTTTTTTCTTAAACGGCGGACATGAGGTACCTTTTCAAAATGAGCATAGAGAACTAATTCCATCACCCAAAGTAGCTACTTATGATTTATTACCTCAAATGAGTGCCTATGGGGTAACAAACGTAACTTTACAAGAAATTGCTATCAAAAAACCTGATTTTATATGTGTCAACTTTGCTAATCCTGATATGGTGGGTCATACGGGGGATATGCAAGCAGTTATTCAAGCTTGCACCACAGTAGACCATTGTGTAGGACAGATTACTGCTCTTGCATTAAAGCAGGATTATGCCGTTTTAATTATTGCAGATCATGGCAATGCAGATTATATGATAAATCCTGATGGTTCGCCTAATACTGCACATAGTCTTGCCCCTGTACCTTGCATTTACGTGGATAATCATAACAAAGCAGTAAAGCTCAGAGAGGGAGGCACTTTACAGGATGTAGCACCTACTATTTTGGATATTATGGGCATCGCTAAACCGCCACAAATGACAGGAAATACACTTATTGTATCCTAAGACTAAAAAATAATTTTACTTTTGGGCGTGTCCCTCGCTGCGCTCGGGTCGGGCTACTGCGCACTACGCGTTCGCTTCGGTGCTTCGCTGCGCTACGCACTGCCTAACGGCATGCTCCGTATCCCTCACGCAGCAGCCTTTGGATGTTTTACCTCATTTGTATAAATATGTTTGCTTTACCCTGTTTAATATTGATTATCAAATACTTACAATATTAAAATTTTTTACCTTGTTTCAGCTGCGCTCATTTTACCTTATTTTATGCTCACTTTCAAGCATGTACAAGATTAAACCTTGAATACATGGACTTTTTGCAACCCTTTAACTCTGATTCCCAAAATTTTACTTTATTTTGTATTGATTTTCAATGATTTACCATGTCAAAATACATTTTAACCCTGTTTAGTGTTCATTTTCATATACTTATAAGATTAAGTTTGTATAAGTGGGATTAGCTTACTTGCCGCTTGTGTGAGGCATGCGGAGGGCGTGCGTCAGCACGGTGCGAAGCCCCTCGCCCATGCCCTCAACCCCATAACCAGGGGGTGGGCGGGTGGGGGCGTAGCACCGTTAGCCCGTAGCACGCCGACCTTGTGGGGTATATGCGCATCGTAATGCCCACAAGGACACGCCCAAAAAATTAAAATTCAACCTTTGTGCAAAGAAAAAAATAGACTAAATATCAAAATGTGTTCACCCTTGCGTATTTTTAGTGTTTGTGTAGATCCAAAAATTATTATACCCTTCACCTATTATAATCTCAATTTTTTGCTCTTGTACCAACTGTAAAATAGCTAAAAAAGTAAAAAGTAAAAATACACGGTGAGAATTGATACTGATAATTTGAATGAAAGAAAGTTTTTGATATTGACGCAATTGTATGTTCAAAAACTCCATTTGGGTTTCTATGGTATAAGGATATTGCATCACTGTGTGTGGTGTTATATTTTTTTGAGTATGATGTTTTTCTAACAATTTTTTGTAGGTTTTCAAAAGAGTGTAAAGATTAACAGGCAACAACTCATCCTCGGGCATGATGCTATGTTTCAAAAATTCTTGCTCTTTTTGAGTAAAACCTCTATTAAACTGTTCTGAACGAATACTCTCTAAAAGTTGAAGTTCCGTCATGGCTAATTTATAGCGTTTGTATTCTAAAATGCGATTGACTAACTCCTCTCTCGGGTCCATTTTCTCCCCTTTTTCATTGATGTTTAATCTTGGAATAAGCATCTTTACTTTGATAGACATCAATGTAGCGGCTACTATCATAAACTCTGCGGCTAATTCTATGTCTTTGCGTTCCATCTCCTGAATGTATGCCAAAAAATCGTTCGTCAGCTTATGTATGGGAATATCGTAAATATCTAGTTCATCTCTTTCTATAAAAAAAAGCAGTAAGTCAAAAGGACCTTCAAAAACAGGTAAGCAAATCTTATAATCCATAACTTGCAAAAATACAACAATGATTAGTAAGCTAATATAATCCTGATTTTTGTATAAGGTTTAACCTTGTACATACCTGAAAATGAACAAAGAACAAGATATAACGAGCATAATCAAAACAAGATAAAAATTTTTAATCTTGTAAGTGTTTCATAATCAAGATTAAACAAGATAAAGGAAAGTTATGCTTAAAAACAAGACAAAACATCCAAAAGCGGCTTGCGTGAGGCATGCGGAGGGTGCGTGAGCAGTGCGTAGCGCAGCGAAGCACCGAAGCGATAGCGCAGCCCGCAGCACGCCGACCCGAGCGCAGCGAGGGACACGCCCAAAAAAATAAAAAACAAGTATTAGAGTTGAATTCGCAGTCTGACAATATACATACCCTCTTCAACGTCTATCAATAAACCATGTTTCTTAGGGTAGAGAATTTCTAAACGGCGCTCTAAATTTTGAATACCTGTCTTGGTAGATACAGTATTGGTTAATTTTGTCATAGGAATGAGGTTTTTTGTAATAAAAAAAAACTCACCATTTTTGATAAAAGCATAAATTTCAATGTGCGTCTGCTCCACTCCTACACCGTGCTTGAAACAGTTTTCTACAAACGGAATAAGAAGCATGGGCGCAATAGAATATAAAGAAAAATCCCCCTGGGTTTGAAAGCTAACAAAAGCATTGTTAGGTAAGCGCATTTTTTCTAAGGCAATGTAATTTTTTATCATTTCTACCTCATCAGATAAGGGAACTTGCTCTTTTTTGCTACTTTCTAATTGATAACGCATTAAGTCTGCAAGTTGTAATATCATTTCATTAGCATTTTGGGGATTAGACATATTTACGGCATAAATATTATTCAGGGTATTAAACAAAAAATGTGGGTTAATTTGAGATTTGAGTAAGTTTAGTTCGCTTTCTATTTGTTTAGCCTTAGCTTCTTGGAGTTGATATTGTTTAGAAAGTCCATTTTTCATAAACCTGATACCTACTATCATCAACGTGCTGAACATCAAATTGCTAAAAGCTTGTAAAAAACTTACTTCGCTAGCTAATACATTGACTAAAATAGTATGCATAGAAATAGCAATAATTAACCCTGTAACCGCTAAGCTTAAAAAATAAGAAATGTATTTCCTTCTACTGAATAAAACATCAAAAAGGTAGATATTGAGATAAGTATAAATAATAATTGGGACTAACAAAGTAGTGCATAAAACAGCAGCAAAAGTATCTTGGTCGTTAATGCGCGAGAGCAGCAAACGGCGAGTATTGATGTTATCTTTGAGAGCATCAAAAGAAATATACCATAAAGCTATCCAAAAAATAGAGTGGTATAAAAGCTTATATTTGTTCAGCTGTTCAATCCAGTTCTTATCCATATTGCAATGATAAGTAGGAGAGGCATCAGATTATCCTGAAATATGATATACTTATCTCAAAAAGTTATTTACGGTTTATTCTTTTCTTTTTTAGTGAAGTGATTTCGGCAGGTTTTCCCTTGCTATTTTCTTGATACAAA
This sequence comes from Bacteroidia bacterium, assembly GCA_025057675.1. GTDB lineage: Bacteria > Bacteroidota > Bacteroidia > JANWVE01 > JANWVE01 > JANWVE01. Next base: position 1,001 of record JANWVE010000044.1, on the reverse strand, counting down.
AAAGTAACTGCCCGTAGGTAGTATGTATCAAAGTAAATCACGCTTACTTCATCTTGAAAAAACTCTGTTTCATATTCTGTGTCTAGTGTTCCGTCATTGAATAAATAGTCTATTGTAAAAATTCCCTCTGGGTGCTGTATAGTTTTTAATCTACCCACGAAGCCTTCATATTCATCATAATCTTTAAATTCAAAGAACGAGTATCTCTGCTCAATCCACGATAACATCTGTATTGCAGTAGGTTGAAAGACAAATCCCTGAGGTAATCGAGGGATGTGAATGTTTTTTAGTTTAAAGAACTTTTCGTGTGATTTTTCATTATCTTCCCTGTATTTATATGAAATATGTTCTTTGGCTATGAGTTTATAACCATCAATTATATATTCAGTAGGGATATTAGCTAAAAGCACCCAGTTTTCATTTTCTTGAAGGAGTATGCCTGTTTCCCAGCGCTCGTCCCAATTTTGTATCTCAAAAGAATATATTATAAGGTCATTCACTTTGCAAAAATAGAGAAAATAGAAAGAATTTTGCTGCCTATTTACGTTGTGTTTATTTCTTTTTTACAGACAATGGCTGATTAACAGTGGTTAAGTTTATGATTTTTATGATTCATTTTTTTGGGCGTGTCCCTCGCTGCGCTCGGGTCGGGCTACTGCGCACTACGCTATCGCTTCGGTGCTACGCTGCGCTACGCACTGCCTAACGGCATGCTGCGTATCCCTCACGCAAGCTGTATTTTGATACTTTACCTTATTTTTATACCTGTGGTTGCTTTACCTTGTTTAATTTTGATTATCAGATACTTTACAAGGTTAATTATTGAATATATGAACTTCTTATGACATCTTAACCTTGAACATCCAAGTTTTACCTTATTTTCAATTGATTTTGAGCGATTTACAAGGTTAAAATATATTTTTACCTTGTTTAGTATTCATTTTCAGTTACTTACAAGGTTAGGCTTTCAATAAATAGACTCTGCTGACCTGCCAAGGTCC
>JANWVE010000043.1 GCA_025057675.1 Bacteroidia bacterium | reverse complement strand
TGCCCAGGGGGTGGGCGGGTGGGGCGCAGCACCGTTAGCCCGTAGCACGCCGACCTTGCCCACACGAGCGCAGCGAGGCGTGGGCAAGGACACGCCCAAAAAAATAAAGCAAACAAAAGAAAAAAGTCAACGATACCGATGATACTGATATAGTTGATAATACCTACCTCTTTTTTGCATCAAACTCTCGTGATTACCTTGCTCAATAATGTTCCCTCTCTCTAAAACAATAATGTGATGCGCGTGCTGTATAGTGCTTAAACGATGGGCTATTATAATACAAGTCCTGTTTTGCATCATTTTTTCAATTGCCTGCTGAATCAGTAGTTCAGACTCTGTATCAATAGAAGCCGTTGCTTCATCTAATATCAAAATTTGAGGATTGCGTACCATAGCACGCGCAAAAGCAATAAGCTGCCTCTGACCCACCGATAAAGTTGCCCCTCGCTCTTGTACATTATATGCATAATTCCCAGGTAAAGACATGATAAAATCATGAATACCGATTGTTTTTGCCGTTTCTATAACCTGCTCTAATAGGATATTTTTATCATATAAACGAATGTTTTCCAAAATAGTGTCTGAATACAAAAATACATCTTGCAGAACAACAGCCATATTTTTGCGTAAGCTTTTAAGTTCATAATTTTTAATCGGTATGCTGTCAATCAAAATATCTCCCTTTTGAATGTCATAAAAACGATTGAGCAGGTTGATAATAGAACTTTTGCCTGCTCCCGTTGAACCTACCAAAGCTAAAGTCTGACCTTTTTTCAATTGAAAACTAATTCCCTTCAATACCCAGTCCTCGTTTTTGTAAGCAAACCAGACATCTTGAAAAGTTATATCCTGCCTTAATCCCTCAAAAATGGATTTTCCTGTATTTTCTGTAACTTGCTGTGTATCTAGTATGTCAAAAAAACGCTGCCCGCTTACTACGCCCATTTGCAAGGTGTTGAACCTATCAGCTAAATTACGAATAGGCTGAAAGAGCTGTCCTATGTACATTACAAAAGCTAATATCAATCCGAAGGTGAACTTTTCTTGCAAGATTCCTTTTGAACCGTACCAAATTATCAAGCCAATCGCCATAGCTGAGATAATCTCTACTACGGGAAAGAAAACAGAATAATAAAATACAGATTTTATGTGTGCGTTTTGGTGTTGGGTGTTAATGGTTTGAAAACGTTTGTACTCTTCTATTTCGCGGTTAAATATCTGTACTACATACATACCTGTAATATGTTCTTGTAAGAAAGTATTTAACTGTGCCACTCGGCTGCGCACTTCCTGAAAGCTTTTTTTAGTCCCTTCTTTGAAGAACCATCCTGCTAATAATAAAAATGGGAGTACAACCATAGCAATTAGGGTTAATTCCCAACTGCTATACCACATAATAGCAAAAATGACAATAATTTTGAGAACGTCTGAAATCATCATCAGCAAGCCTGCTTCAAAAACATCTGCAATCGTTTCTAAATCGCTAATTACACGAGTAATTAAAGTACCTATCGGAGTATTGTCAAAATATTTGACATTCAAATAAGTAAGATGTTCAAACAAATGTTTTCTCATATCTCTGATTACATTTTGCCCTAATACGTTACTGTAATAAGCGTAGACATATTGTAGTATAGCCTGTAAAGTTATGATGCACAGTATAGCTATCATGTAATAAGATAGAGAAACGATATTTCCGTTGATAATGGGGTCATCTACGGCTTTCTGAAATAATATAGGGACAATAGGAGATAAAAAAGCTAAAATAATTGTCAAAAAAGATACTCCAATCATTGTTTTTTGATAAGGTTTAGTGTAGATTAGTATTTTGCGAAGTATAAAAGCATTTGCTCTTTTTTTCATACTGCTTATAACAAGTTGTTTTGTTGTAAATATCATTAAAAGGTCAAAAAAATTCTAATATTAGTTGATGAGGTAAGTATTTTTTTGGGCGTGTCCCTCGCTGCGCTTGGGTCGGGCTACTGCGCACTACGCTATCGCTTCGGTGCTGCGCTGCGCTTCGCACTGCCTAACGGCATGCTCCGTATCCCTCACGCAAGCTGCCTTTGGATGTTTTACCTTGTTTTTACATATACGTTTGCTTTACCTTGTTTAATATTGATTATCAAGTAGTTACAAAATTAAAATTTTTTATCTTGTTTGAATTGCAGTTGTTTTATCTTGTTTTACATTGATTTTCAAGTATGTACAAAGTTAAACCTTGAATGCATGGACTTTACACGACTCTCTTACCCTGATTAAATAAGCTTTACCTTGCTTTGAATTGATTTTCAATCACATACAAGGTTAAACCTTATTTTTTACTTTTTTAGCTGTGATTTTCAGATACTTACAAGGTTCAGTTATGAATAAATGAGCTCAGTATACTTGCTGCATGCGTGAGGCATGCGGAGGGCGTGCGTCAGCACGGTGCGAAGCCCCCTCGCCCATTCTTTCCCTTTTACCCAGGGGGTGCAGCACCGTCAGCCCGTAGCACGCCGACCTTGTGGGCATGAGCAAAGCGAAACGCCCACAAGGACACGCCCAAAACTGACCTTAAACTAATCTATTACAATCAATCTATACTGTATATCCGCAAAAATTGCTAAATTTGTTGAGACTCTAACATCAAATTTATATCATGAGAAACGAGTTGTTAAATCCACAACCTACCGATAAAGAACTAGACGTATTTCTTAGACCACAGCGATTTGCAGAATTTACGGGACAAAATAAAACGATTGAGAACTTATCCATTTTTGTACAAGCCGCTTTACAAAGAAAAGAAACCTTAGACCATGTTCTTCTACACGGACCTCCAGGATTAGGCAAAACAACCTTATCTTACATCATTGCCCGTGAAATGGGAACGAAAATGGTTACCACCTCGGGACCTGTATTAGAAAAACCCGCAGACTTAGCAGGTCTATTAACCAACCTTGACCCTTTTGATGTGTTATTTATTGATGAAATTCACCGTTTAAGCCCCATAGTAGAAGAGTATTTATACTCTGCTATGGAAGACTTCAAAATTGATATTATGTTAGATAGTGGTCCGAATGCAAGAAGTATTCAGATCTCTCTCAATCCTTTCACACTTATAGGTGCTACTACTCGTGCAGGTATGCTAACAGCACCTCTCCGAGCAAGGTTCGGTATAACCGCACGATTAGAATACTATGATATTGAAACCCTCAAAAAAATTGTTATGCGTTCAGCAAAAATCATTCAAATTCCCATAGACACAGAGGGCGCCACTGAAATTGCTAAACGTAGCAGAGGTACTCCCCGTATCGCAAACCGCCTATTACGAAGAGTACGTGATTTTGCTCAAATAAAAGGTAATGGAACTATTGACCACGAGATTGCCTGTAAAGCACTGGACGCCTTAGAAGTAGATGAATACGGATTAGATGATATGGATCATAAAATACTACTGACAATTATAGAAAAGTTTAAAGGAGGTCCTGTTGGTTTAAATACTATCGCCACAGCCGTCAATGAATCTCCTGATACTCTCGAAGAGGTTTATGAACCTTATCTCATTCAGCAAGGTTTTTTGATGCGTACCCCTCGAGGACGTGAAGTAACTGAACTGACCTATAAGCACCTTAAAAAACAAGGTAAAAATCTTTACTTTAACACGCTATTCTAATCTAAATTAAGCAAATAACCGAAAAATAAAGAACAATATCATAGATAACGCCATGCATACAGGCAAGGTCAAGACCCATGCTAAAAGAATTTTTTTGATAGTATCTGGCTGTACATTTTTCTTTCCCCCCTGTGCAACCATAGTACCTGCCACAGAGGAAGAGAGTACATGGGTTGTGCTCACGGGTAAACCTGCACCGCTGGACAAACCTATTGTGCTAGATGCCACAATTCCTGATACTAAACCTTGCATATACGTCATACCCGACTTACCAATTTTTTCACCCACGGTAATCACTACACGCTTCCAGCCTATCATTGTCCCTATACCAATACATAAAGAAATCATAACAATTACCCAATAAGGTACATAGTCTGTATAAGCGCTAATTTGTTTAGAACCCTGTTTTAGCTCACTTATTTCTGTGGTAAAATTTTGTTTAGCATAAGCATTATAGGTTATTTTTTTGACTCCCTTGTTAATTTGGTATATGTTTCCCCTTACTTTAACCCTGTCTTTGGCGGAAAATTCATCATCTTTGGCAAGACACTCAAAACATTTAGCTTTGAAGGCAGTGAGGTTAGCTTGTAATTTTTGTGCTTCGGCTTTGAGGCGCAGGTCTGTGGTTTTCTCTTCAATAGATGTTGCGGCTTTCTCCATGTTGATGATAATTGGTTTCAAGTCTGTAAAGCTTTTAGTAGTATCCAGGGCGTAGTATGTGGGTAGAGCCGCAATTAAGATAATCATTACTAGTCCAACGCCTTTTTGTCCATCATTTTGTCCGTGAAAAAAACTAATACCCATGCAAATTAACGTCATTAGTATTCGTATAAAGACATTTGGTTTTTCCTCAGGGGAATGGGCGGTATGTAATTTAGGGCTTCTAAATAGCGTTTTAGAGGCAATTAACAAAAGACTACCCGCAGCAAAGCCAAATAACGGTGAGATAAGTAAAGATAAACCCACGTCTTGGGCTTTGCTCCAATTTACGCCATCTCCAAATTCATGACCAGGCAGAAGAGAGATAGCTAAGCCTGTTCCTAATATTGAACCAATCAAAGTATGTGAGCTAGAAGCGGGAATACCTAAATACCAAGTGCCGAAGTTCCATGTAATGGCGCTTAGCATCATAGAAACGACCATTAGTAATGTTTGGGTTTGAGTTTGGCTTTGTATGGCTTCCATAGGTAGCAGGGCTACGATTCCCATAGCTACACTAATGCCCCCGATAAATACTCCCATCATATTGAACACGCCTGATATTATCACTGCGGGTATAGGTTTAAGGGAGTTTGTATAAATTACTGTAGCTACGGCATTTGCTGTATCGTGGAAGCCGTTGATAAATTCGAAAGCACAGGCGCACAAAATAGCGATAACGAGGAGTATAAATAATCCTGTGGTCAATCCAAACATAATAACAAAGGTCTTGATTTGTGTTATTACTCGTGTTAAGAAAATGTTAAAAATTAGGTATTTTTTGAAATAGCTAAGTCAGATTTTATAGGCGTGTCCTTGTGGGCGTTACGCTGCGCGTATGCCCACAAGGTCGGCGTGCTGCGGGCTACGCTATCGCTTCGGTGCTTCGCTCTGCTGCGCACTGCTGACGCACCCTCCGCATGCCTCACGCAAGTGGCCATCAAACTAAGTCCACTTATTCAAACTTAAACCTTGTAAGTTTGATCTCCCAAATCTGTGTAAAACTTGGTAAAACTTGCGTGTTCAAGTTAAAATGCTCCAAAAAGTCCGTGTATCCAAGGTTTAATCTTGTACATGCCCGAAACACAAAACAAGATAAAACAAGCGTACTTAAAACAAAGTAAAAAATCTTAATCTTGTAAGTAATTGATAATGAAGACTAAGCAAGGTAAAACAAACGCAGGTATAAAAACTAGGTAGAACATCTAAAAGCAGCTTGCGTGAGGGCTATGGAGCATGCCGTTAGGCAGTGCGTAGCGATAGCGTAGCACCGAGCATCAGCGGAGTGCGCAATAGCCCGACCCGAGCGCAGCGAGGGACACGCCCAAAAATAAAATTATTTTTCATACCTAACTTGAAACATTACGGACTCACAAACAATTTTATGCTTACTCTTTCATAGTATCTATCTCATCTAAATTAACCGTACGATAACGGTCATATATATTTAACACAATTGCCAAGCCGATAGCAGCTTCGGCAGCGGCTAATGCAATCACAAAAATAGCAGTCATTTGTCCCGAAAGTAGCGTCTTATCGTATTGCGAAAAGGCTACCAAATTGATATTAGCTGCATTGAGCATAAGTTCTATTCCCATCAAGGCGACTACAGCATTCCGCCGTGTGATTACAGCAAATAGACCGAACGCAAATAAAATAGCGCTGATAACTACGTAGTAATATACAGGAATTTCTGTCAATAAAGCACTGATTAACATAATCTACAAGTATAAAATTATTTATTTTGATAAAGTTTTACGCCCTTTGGTGGGGTCTCTGCGAGCTATGTAAGCGGCACCCAAAAGAGCCACCGTAAGCAAGATGGACACAATTTCTAACGGAAGCAGATTCGTCGTCATCAATTGGACACCAATAGTTTGAACTGTACTATCAGTATCTTTGAGTACATTATTAGTTTTTTCGGCATTTTTTGCCCAAGGCAAGTTAGCAAATGAAACCGTACGAATGATAGAAGCTATTAAAAACAGCATTCCGCCTGCTACAAAACTACCCCAACCTATATTAACTATATCCGTCTTTATTTTGAAAAATGAAGTTATCTTATTAGTGAGCATCACACCGAATAAAAGAAGTATCAGGATACCGCCTACATATACTACAATTTGAGTAACAGCTAAGAAATCAGCACGCATGAAAACATACAAAGCGGCTACACTGAAAAAAGTTAAAAGCAGACAAAAAGCCGCGTAAATGATGTTTCTGAAAGAAATAACCGCCAGTGCGGAAAAAACTAATAACAGGGCAAATACTAAGAACCAAAATCCGTAGGTACTCATATTTTTATTATGCAAAACTTGTAAGTTTTTTTTATATCTGCAAAAATATTTGAGGGTTTATTTGTTTTATCCTGATAATCAATTTTTTATTTTAGTTAGTGTTTGGATTATGATACAATTTTGAATTTGTCAGGATTATCTAATTTGTTTATGTGTCTGTTTTTGAAGTGTTGATAGGATATTTTTTTGGGCGTGTCCTTGTGGGCGTTTCGCTGACGCTCATGCCCACAAGGTCGGCGTGCTACGGGCTAACGGTGCTACGCCCCACCCGCCCACCCCCTGGACAAGGGTTTTAAGAGCGTGTGCGAGGGGCTTCGCACCAAGCCTTACGGCTTGCCCTTCGCATGCCTCACGCAGAATATCCTGCAAGTATCTTAAACCATCTATACTCTGTTTAACTTTGTAAGTAACTCAAAATAATGCAAAAACAAGATAAAACAAAACTATGCATGAAATAAGATAAAAACCTCAAAATACAGGGTTAAATGCGTGAGGGGCATGGAGCAAGGGCGTTAGACCTGTGCGAAACGAAGTGCAGCACCGAAGCGAAGCGTAGTGCGGAATGCACCGACCCGAGCGAAGCGAGGGACACGCCCAAAAAGTAAATAAAATTATTTTTTAGACTTGATGTAGTAGGAAGAGACTACATCATCAGAGCCGGACAAAGAGTAAGAGTACTTGGTGGTTGAGTAGAAAGTGAGACATCATAGCTTGATCATTTCATTTCATCAGGCGTTCTACTATTGTCTTACTTACTTAAAACTTGAGGCCTCTTTTATGAGATATAATGAGAGCATCGTAGATGTAGATATAGGTTTAGATTAAAGATTAGATTTCAAAGCTCAGGACCTAAGGACCTAAATGTTACTACTGAGTAAAAGTATGCAAGAAAAGGTGCACAAAGGGAGAGGTAAAACTAAATAGATTTTGTAAGCGTTTTGTAATGCTTTTATCTTTTCTTTATTTTCTGCTCCCCGAGTTGGACTCGAACCAACGACCCTCTGATTAACAGTCAGATGCTCTAACCAGCTGAGCTATCGAGGAATGCTTTTTATTTGGGTAGCAAATATAGTACATTTAAGACGAATTTGTCAAGATTTTATTTTGCTTTTTTTTGTAAGTAGTTTATTATCAGATGTTAAAATTTTAATATATGATGATTGGATACTCATTTTACTTTTAGTGTATCATACATAGGCACGATTATGGAAATGTTGAAAAGTAAAAAAGTTTTCGGATAATTGAGCATTATGAGTGAGCATCATACAAAGTTTTGATATCTGGAATAGATATATATAAGAATAAGGTGTTTTGAATTCTTTTATTTAGTTTTGAAGAGAAATTTCAGAGTACAAGGTCATGGAAAGAATTCACAGATACAAGATTTTTCAAAGACTTATCTTTGCTTGTTCTTAAAGTTACTGACCTTGAAATGCTTTTTGGCATTACAATGGTCAAATTCTATTTCAAAATGTGAAAAGTAAAAGGGTAATTATTAAGTTTTTTACAAAAGATAGATGTATGAATTAGTTATTATTTAGTCCTATTTTTGCTTTGCACAAAAATTCATCTTATGGTTAGATTCTTAAATTTTGGGCGTGTCCTTGTGGGCGTTACGCTGCGCGTATGCCCACAAGGTCGGCGTGCTAGGGGCTAACGGTGCTACGCCCACCACCTGGGCAAGAGTGAGCGTGTGGGCGAGGGGCTTCGCACCAAGCCTGATGGCTTGCCCTCCGCATGCCTCACGCAAAGAACCTTTGCAGGTTGGCAGAATCTGTTTATTCAAAGATTTATCTTGTAAGTACCTGAAAATGAACACTGAACAAAATAAAAATATATTTTAACCTTGTAAGTCATTGAAAATCAATTGAAAATAAGATAAAACTTGAATGCTTAGAGTTAATTAGAGTTAAAGAGTTGTAAGAAGTTGATATATTCAAGGTTTAACTTTGTAAATCATTGAAAATGAGTACGAAATAATACAAAATAACAACATTTCAAACAAGGTAAAAAATTTTAACCTTGTAAACATTTGATAATCAATATCAAACAAGGTAAAGTAAGAATACATCTAAAAACAAGGTAAAACATCTAAATACAGCTTGCGTGAGGCATGCGGAGGGTGCGTGAGCAGTGCGCAGCACCGAAGCGAAAGCGCAGCCCGCAGCACGCCGACCCGAAGCGCAGCGAAGGGACACGCCCAAAAAAGTAAAATTATTTTTAGACTTAATATTCCCAAAAAACAGAGAGAGATAAACCATTAGAGAATAAAATAGCTGCTTGGGTTTTTGGGTTAGAATAAACTCAAATAACAAACCTACTATTTTTTGTATAACTAACAATTGCTTGTAATTTTGCATGTACCTTTATCTACAAGTTTATTTACAAGCATGCAACGGTTGATAGGTTGGGTTATCTCTTGGTTTATTGTCTTAAACAGCTATGCTTTAGCTCAAACAGACGAGATACAACAAATTAAATCTTCATTAGGGGAGATACATGGGAATTTTCAAATAGACGCACAATACTACCGCATTGACTCCGCCATTGGCGCGCCTAATGTACCTGAAAAACTTCGTGCGCAAGGATTTGGTAATATCAACTACACCAGAGGACATTTTGCCGCAGGTCTAAGATACGAAACCTATCAAAAGGCTTTGCAAGGCTTTGACCCACGGTACAATGGAAATGGAATTCCTTATCGCTATGTCAACTATTTGAACGATAATTTAGAAATTACTATCGGAAATTATTATGAACAGTTTGGCAGTGGAATGATTTTTAGAGCTTACGAAGAGCGCGGACTAGGATATGATAATGTTATGGATGGTATGCGCGTACGCATATCTCCCTACAAGGGCGTTACACTTAAAGGGGTTTTTGGGACTCAGCGATTTTTCTTTACGCAAGGTCCTGGTATTGTAAGAGGGGCAGATATAGACGTATTACTCAATGAAATGAACGAACAACTGGCTAACCTGCCTTTTCAAATTAATTTTGGTGGAAGTTGGGTCAGTAAATTCCAAAAAGATGAAGATCCTATATACAAACTCCCTCAAAATGTAGCCGCCGGTGCAGGTAGAGTGCGAATGACATATAAAAAATTTTCTTTTGATGCAGAATATGTGTACAAAGTCAATGACCCACAAACCGTAAATGGATACATATACAAGCCTGGTGAAGCATTATTAGTATCCTTAGGATATGCCCAAAAAGGTTTAGGTATCACGCTAAGCGCTAAACGTATTGATGATATGAGTTTTCGTTCTGATAGAACTGCCACAGGGAATAATTTACTTATTAACTATCTACCTGCTTTAACTCGGCAGCATACTTATATACTTCCCGCAACCATTTATCCGTACGCTACACAACCTAACGGTGAGATGGCATTTCAAGCAGAATGTGTTTATAAGATTAAAAAAGGAACTAAAATAGGCGGTCCTTATGGTACAGAAATTTTGATTAACTACTCAGGAGTAAATAGTTTAGATACCATTGCTTTACCAAACGGTGATGGCTATCGTTCTGATTTTTTCAAAGTGGGTAAAACGGTCTATTTTAGAGATTTTAATATTGAAATTACCCGAAAATTTACCCAAAAAATAAAAGGCACGATTTCTTATCTCTACTTTGTGTACAACAAAGATATTGTACAGGGGCTTTCTGGTTTTGGAACTATCTATGCAAACATGGGTATATTAGATGTAAGCTATAAAATTAACGACTCAAATACACTCCGTTTTGAAAGTCAAATTTTAGAAACTAAGCAAGATGAAGGCGGCTGGACAACTGCACTAATAGAATATACGCGTTCCCCTAACTGGTTTTTTGCCGTGTTAGACCAATACAATTATGGTAATAGAGATGTAAAAAAACGGCTACATTATCCGAACGTAATGATAGGTTATATAAAAGGGGGCAACCGCATTACTGTGAGTTATGGAAGGCAGCGAGCAGGTATTCTTTGTGTAGGCGGAGTATGTAGAAACGTTCCTGCTGCTAATGGGCTTACCATTTCTATCACTAGTACTTTTTAGTTTTTGTTAGTTCTTGTATATCTTATCGCATACAGCTTGTTGTTTGTGTGATATAACAAGATATTTAGCGAATGACATTTTTTGTTTTGGGCGTGTCCTTGTGGGCGTTACGCTGCGCGTATGCCCACAAGGTCGGCGTGCTGCGGGCTGACGGTGCTTCGCCCCACCCCTAGGCAAGGGATTGAGCGTGGGCGAGGGGCTTCGCACCAAGCCTGACGGCTTGCCCTCTGCATGCCTCACGCAAGAACCTTAGCAGGTATGCAGCATCTATTTATTCAAACTTTTATCTTGTAAGTATTTGAAAATGAACATCAAACAAGATAAAAAATATATTTTGATATTGTAAGTATTTGAAAATGAATGAAAAACAAGGTAAAGCTTATTTAATCAGGGTTAAAGAGGTGCTGTAAAGTTGATATATTCAAGATTTAACCTTGTACATACCTGAAAATCAATGCAAAAGAAGATAAAATCAATCTAATTAAAACAAAGTAAAAAAATTTTAATCTTGTAAATATTTGATAATCAATATCCAACAAGGTAAAGCAAGAATATGTATAAAAACAAGGTAAAACATCCAAAAACAGCTTGCGTGAGGCATGCGAAGGGTGCGTCAGCAGTGCGTAGCGCAAGCGAAGCACCGAAGCGATAGCGTAGCCCGCAGCACGCCGACCCGAAGCGCAGCGAAGGGACACGCCCAAAATAGATTATCTAACTTATCAAATTTATGATAGTTTATACCCATAAATTGTTCTATTCTGATAAAATAAGACATAACTTTCCGCTTTTCAAGGTAAAAAACTTTTCCTATACTCTGAAAACAAGTAATTTACATATTTTTTAAGTAAAAATATATGAAATTATATTGCGTTTATGGAACAGTTTAATATATTTGTATAACCTACATGCTATGAACCAATATAAGATGAAAAAAGTAATTTTTTCTTTTGAAACCGTTACGCCTATGTTTCTGGGTGGTGCAGATATGAATACCCCTGAAATACGCGTACCTGCCATTAAGGGGGCTTTACGCTTCTGGTGGCGCGCTATGAATGCCCATCTTGTACAGAAAAAAAATGACAAATGGGATTACAGTGTATTAAAGCAATATGAAACGGCTATATTCGGCGGTACAGACCCCGCCCTCCAAAGTAGGGTGAAACTTAGACTAGATAATCCATCTCTCTCCACTCCAAGAGAAAATTTTGAAAAGTTGGATAAGAAAAGTAAAAATAGAGTTAGTATTTATGTTTCTAAAATAGGAAAACAGATAACCATAAGCACCATGAAATATCTGGGGTATGGATTGTATGACTTTAAAGATAACACAAAAAACAGAAATTATCTGGAAGGTTCATGGGATTTAATTTGTGAATACCCTGAAAATCCTGTAACAGTAAAGATTAAGGAGAATAAAGCAGAGTTAGAAAAGGAAATTAACATAGAAAAAGAGTTACAGATTGCATTTTCTATGCTTAACCTCTTTGGTACGCTGGGTTCAAAGGCAAGAAATGGGTTTGGTTCTGTGCAGATAACTTCCAAAGACTTTCCCCTGTTAAAAGTGGAAGAAGTTAAGGAATATCTCAAAAAAAATCAACCTTTACAAAGTGAGGACCAAGTAACAGGCATTGTCCCATACACGGCATTCAAAGAAATTGAAATAATTGCATCGGGAGAGGTAAATGACCCCAAGCTCGCATTAGATGAAATTGCTGTATGCTACAGTAAAACTAGAAATAATGTAAAAGATAAGAATTATATTTCCGAAGCTAAAATTTCTAAAATAGACGCAGAACGGTACCCCAAACGGTATTATTTTTCAGTAAAGAAAACAGAAAACGGCAAATACCAATGGCAGTGCCTGTATTTACCAGTACTCATAGATGTAGTGAAAGATGAATATAAAACTCAGAATAAACAGTTTCAGGAGGAAATGAAAAATAACTATAAAAAGTAAAAAACTATGAGTTCCAGTACATACATTTTTCTATTCACCATAGGTCCTGTGCAGAGTTTTATTGCACAGGCAAGAAAAACAGCAGATTTTTATGCAGGCAGCCGAATGCTTTCCGATCTGGTAGATACAGCTATCAAGGTTTTTCAAACCCACACAGGTAAGGTAATTTTTCCCAATCCAGAAAATAAAGCCAAGCCTAACCGCTTTCTGGGTATCATTGAAAATCACACTGATTTGCGAAAACTGGGTCAGGATATAGAACACGCAGTACGGGAAAAATTCCGCATAATGGCAGAAAAAGCCCTTGAAAATGCCAAAATAACCCAGAAACCCGCGGGATTTGACGGGCAGATTGAAAATCAGTTAGAGATTTTTTGGCTGTTTGAACCTGTGGAAGGGGATAATTTCAGGCAGGCATACCAAAACATAGAAAAAAATATGGGCGGTATAAAAAATGTGCGTCCCTTTAAGCAGATTTTTGAGCGCGGGCGTAAATGCTCCGTAGATGGCGAAAAAAATGCTCTGTTTTACAGAAAGAAAGAGAACCGTCAGTTTCCTGCGCACCTCAACCGAGATGCTGTAGAAGTACAAAACATAAGTGATGTGCTTTTTGCCAAAGGGGAAGCACTGAGTGCGGTCAGTCTGGTTAAGCGGTTTTATTACAGGGATATTTCTTTTCCTTCTACGGCAGGTATTGCAACGCTCAATGCGGCACAACAATTAAACGAACTGCCTGAATTTAATACTTATAAGAGTCTATTTGGTGGTGAATGGGACGAACGGTTTTTGTATGAAGAAAACCTCACTGAAAAAGAAATTCCCCAAGATAAACTCAATGAAGCCAAAAAGCAGTACGCTGAACTGTCCAAAGCACTGAGCAAAAACAACATTAAGCTCTACAAATACTACGCTTTATTGGTTTTTGACGGGGACAGAATGGGAAAAATTCTTTCAGGTGCTTATTTGGATACTTCCCGTAATTTGCAGGAATACCAAAAGCATCTTTCTCAACTTTTGGGAAACTATGCCAAAAGGGCTACGGACATAGTAAAAAGTGCAGGTTACGGGCAAGCCATATACGCAGGCGGTGATGATTTTGTGGGATTTATTAACCTTGAACACCTTTTTGAAGCACTCAAAACTTTGAGAAAATCCTTTGAAACAGAGGTAAACCAGGCATTACAGAAGCAATATCCACTTGTGGAAGATAACAGACCAGTAAATTTTACCTTTTCTGCTGGAGTGTGTATTGCCCACTACAAAACACCGCTGGGCGTGGTCATTAAAACTGCCAAAAAAATGGAAGACAAAGCCAAAAATGAAGGTAACAGAAACGCTTTGGGCATTGCGGTACTCAAACGCTCCGGCGAACAGCATGAAACCGTTCTTAAATGGGAAAAAGATACTGGTAACATAACCCGAATGCAGGAAATAACTCAAGCACTGCAAAATGACTTCTCAGATACGTGGATAAAAAACACTGAACAGGAATTTGCTCTGATGACAGACCAAAACAATGAAATTCAAAGTAATATACTGGAAATTTTCAAGTATGAACTCAAACGCCTTTTAGGCAGAAGTTCGCTTGGCTGTAATAAAAACGATAAAAATAAAGTAAACAATCTATACGATGAATTATATTTACTGTTCTGCAGTTTGGGTTATGATTTTGAAAAATTTATTCAAATGTTGCATATCTGTCAATTTATTAACCGAAAAACCAAATAAAACCTTATGAAAATCATTCGTTTAACGCCATTAGATACTTTCTTTTTTAGAGATGCCCGTTCTTTTCAGGCAGGTGAAGATGCTTGGGCAGAGGGTGTATTCCCACCTCCGCCGAGTGTGCTGTACGGAGCATTGGCTTCTGCCTTTTATGCCTCCCAAAATGATTTTTCTCTGTCTGACAATACCGAAGTTAACAACAGGCAGAGAGAGATGCTTAAAAATTTTAGAATTACAGGCATTTTTATTTCAGTTTACGATGGGAAGATTGTTCTCCCTGTTCCGCGCGATGTGGTAAAACTCAAAGATGAAGATAAGAACAACCTGATGTATCTGGAACGCAAACCGAATACCCTTGTCAGTTCGCTACAAACGGAAGAGATGCTCTTTTCTCCACAGCAATCTGAAACTGCAAGTGGCTATGTAGATGACAACACTTATAAAAAAATACTCCTCAGAGAGAATTTAGACAATCCATCCTATTATTCAGATATTGTTATTACAGAAGGTAAAACAGGCATAGGTAGAGAGAAACTCACGTATACCGCACAGGAAGGCGAACTCTACACCATGAATATGTACCGATTTAACACTGACAAATACAAAAAATGTCAGATTGTTGTAACTTGTGAAGGATTGGAACTGCCTGAAAAAGGGATTACGCGCTTAGGCAGTAAAAAATGCTTCTCTTACACCACAGAAGACATGGGTATAACGACTGATAAATTTATTCCATCTCCACCCAAGGAAGATATGAAAGAAAATATATTCAGGCTTTGTTTAAGTACGCCCTGCATCTTTCAAAAAGGCTGGATACCCCACTGGTTGGATGAAAACACTTTGGAAGGTAATGTTCCTGGTACAGACTTACGCTTAAAGCTGGTTACAGCGGCTATTGGCAAACCGACCTTGCTTGGCGGATTCAATATGAAAGCCAAAAACGGAAAAGGGTTTCCCAAACCTATGTGCAGAATGGTACCCGAAGGTTCTGTGTATTATTTTAGAATCCTGGAAGGAACGTATGAAGAAGTAATACAAAAATTTCATTTCAAATCAGTTTCAGAAAAAAGTCCTTCCAAAGAAGAAAACAGCACCACAGATAACACTGCAAAAAAAGGATTCGGCATTGCATTTATTGGGATATGAAAACAAGAAAAATTGTAACTACTGCGGGTACATCGGTATTTACTAATCTTATTACTAATGATAATGAAATAAAAAATACATTCACCCGTTTGGATGGATTGCCTTACGGAGATTGGGAAAAGAATCAAGAAATTATTGAAGGCAAAGAGGGACTTTCCATTACTCAGGGACTGCGAAAATCGGTCTGGGACAAAATACAGAATAATCCTCATGCCTCAGCAGAAATTACCTCTGTGCTTAAAATAACGGAGGAAATACAAAGCCCTGATACACAGATAGAGGTGTACCTCATTGCTACAGATACCATAGTGGGGGCATTAGCCTGCGAACTGATAAAAGAATGGTTTAAGAAAAATCACCCGGAGATTACTGTCATTTTTGAAAGAACCAATTCAAAACACGTTATCCCAAACCTGCGGGTAGATGAACAGGAATACTATAACGAAGGATTTGACAACCTCATACAAACCCTCTCCGAACTCAAACTCACCCCAGACGACTTTCTTAACATTACAGGAGGATACAAGGGCATTATCCCTATCATGACTCTTTTTGCTCAACTGGTTCAAGTACCTTTGTGTTATATCTACAACGAAAATCCAAAAAATACCCATAACAGAACCAAAGAATACGAGCTGGTAACAGTTGGAAACCTTCCCTTAGATTTTGATGCCATTTTTGCGGAGAGTTACTACCCCTATCTGCAAAATTTAAATTTCCTCAAAGAGCATAAAAATAAACCCATCGTTGAAACCCTTCAAGCATACAAACTTATCTGCCGAACACAAAAGGGATACGACCTCACTCCACTCGGCGAACTCTACAAAGCATATATTGACCAAAATCTTGCAGAATCCAAACAGGTACTCGGTCTTCTGGTAGAATATAAAATATTTGAACATCTGCTTGAAAATGGCTATACCTGTAAAAATGATACAATTCTTCATAAAATTGAACACAGTAAAAAAGACAGTAACTTTTGCCCCAATGAAATAGACCTTGTTATGTCCAATGATACACAAACTGTCATAGGCGAAGTAAAATCCTACCTGAGGATTTACGAGAGCAACCGTTTTACCGAACTTAAAGAACAGGTTGAAAGGCAGATTAACGGACTGAAAAAAGAAATAAAAGAATATGTATTGTACATTTACCTGAATGATGTAGCAGGAAACGGGTTTGATATTATGAATAGAGAGAAGTGGAAACTCATGCAGTTGCAGAATATTGTAAAAGCAAAGTTTAGCCGCTGTACTTTCAGGGTATTTCTGGTATTTATCAATCATAATGAAGTAACTGAAAACAGCCGTTACAAAAACGTGTATATGAAATTTATCCAAAACAAACTTAACATCAGAGAGTATAACCTTTAATTCAAAGTAATATGTTCAAAAAAAGCAGACCTTTATTTTTATTATGCGAATCACCCCTGCATGCAGGCAGTGGTTCAGAGTTGGGTATTGTGGATTTACCCATTCAAAGAGAAAAGCATACAGATTTTCCAAAAATTGAAGCCTCTTCGCTTAAAGGTGCGGTTCGGCAGGCATTTGAAACCAAATTAGTCCTGTCTGAAAGTGATAAAGAAAAGGCTAAACAAAACCTCATTACCATTAACCGCATTTTTGGCTATGATGAAGCTGAAGTGTTACACTATAAAGACACCCAAAAAAACGCCTTCAAAGAATACACACAGTTTATGGGTTGTGTAGCCGTTTCTGATGCCCGCCTGTTACTCTTTCCTGTAAAATCCTTGCATGGCGTTTTTGCATGGCTTACCTGTCCTAAAATCATCAACCGTTTTATAGAAGATATGCAGTTGGCAGGCATTTCAGAGGGTATCCCCAGCATTGATGCCCCACAGGTTATAGCCGTTGCACCAGAAACCACCCTTGTAGATGACAAAAAACTGCAATTAGAGGAGTTTATCTTTAAAAATCCTGATAAAAATGAGCAGGTGAAAAAACTCGGAATATGGCTAAAAAACACACTCCTCGGG
>JANWVE010000042.1:7516-17653 GCA_025057675.1 Bacteroidia bacterium | reverse complement strand
CGCAGCACCGTCAGCCCGTAGCACGCCGACCTTGTGGGCATACGCGCAGCGTAACGCCCACAAGGACACGCCCAAAAGAAAAAACTCAAAATAAATCGTAACTTTGCCCCATGAAAGTAAAAAATTTACAAGTGAATGTAGTTACCTTAGGTTGTGCTAAAAATATTGTAGACTCTGAAGTACTTATGGCTCAACTGCGCGCAAATGATTTTTCTGTATCTCATGAAGCTAAAAGACTTAAACATGATATAGTTATTATCAATACTTGCGGCTTTATTGAAGCGGCTAAACAAGAATCTATTAACACTATCCTACACTATGTAGATTTGAAACAAGCAGGTAAAATTAAAAAGGTATATGTTACAGGTTGTCTTTCTGAACGTTACAAAAATGAACTACAACAAGAAATTCCCGAAGTAGACGCTTATTTTGGTACAACAGAGCTTGCAAGTTTATTAGCTACACTCAACGCAGATTACAAAAAAGAGCTGCTTGGCGAACGTATGCTTACTACGCCCAAGCACTATGCTTATCTCAAAATATCCGAAGGGTGCGACAGACCTTGCAGCTTTTGTGCCATTCCACTGATGCGAGGCAAACACGTATCTAAACCTATGGAGAAAATTCTGCAAGAAGCTCAATTTCTTGTGGAAAATGGAGTAAAAGAAATCATGCTTATTGCACAGGATTTAACTTATTACGGATTAGACTTGTATCATACCCGTAAGCTTAATGATTTACTTATTCAACTTGCACAAATCAAAGGCTTAGCTTGGATAAGGCTGCATTATACATATCCAGCCCAATTCCCTGAGGAGATTTTAGACACCATGCGCGAACATTCTAACATTTGCAAATACATAGATATTCCCTTACAACACATATCCGATAATATGCTCAAAATTATGCGAAGGGGAATTACTAAACGCAAAACCATTGAACTCATAGAAAAAATACGTGCAAAAGTACCCAATATTGCCATTCGCACCACGTTAATTGCAGGACACCCCGGCGAAACCGAAAATGACTTTGAGGAACTCAAATCCTTTATTGAAGAAACGCAATTTGAACGATTAGGTATATTTACATATTCACATGAAGAGAACACGCATGCTTATACCTTAGGCGATACTGTTCCTGATGTAGAAAAACGCCGCAGAGCAGATGAAATTATGGAAATACAACAAGATATTGCCTTTGAACTCAACCACAAAAAAATAGGGCAAACTTTACCCGTGCTTATTGACCGAAAGGAAGGACAATTTTGGGTAGGTCGCACAGAGCATGACTCGCCCGAGGTAGATAATGAAGTGCTTATTAAAACTGATATCCCCTTGAAAATAGGTTCTTTTGTGTCCGTTAACATTACCGAATGTACAGAATTTGACTTGTACGGAACGGCTAATAGTGAATAATTTTTAGTTATGTCTAACTTTGTAGATTATGTAAAAATAGTATGTCGCTCGGGCAAAGGCGGACCTGGTGCGATTTCTATGCGTAGAGAAAAATACGTACCCAAAGGTGGACCTGATGGTGGTAATGGGGGCAAAGGGGGAAATGTATATCTTGAAGCAGATGCCCAAATGTGGACACTTTTAGATTTTAGGTATCAAAGGCACTTTTTTGCAGGAAATGGCGAACCAGGTAAAGGCGCCCTTAAAACAGGTAAAAATGGTAAAGATGTAATTCTTAAAGTACCCGTAGGTACGGTGGCTAAAAACGCCCATACAGGAGAGACTCTTTGTGAAGTAACCCAAGATAAACAAAAAATTCTACTGTTAGAAGGTGGACGCGGTGGAATGGGAAATGCCTTTTTTAAAACTTCTACTCGTCAGACGCCACGTTTTGCACAGCCCGGCGAGGAGGGTAAGGAAATGGAAATCATTTTAGAACTCAAACTTTTAGCGGATGTCGGTTTAGTAGGTTATCCGAATGCGGGTAAATCTACTTTGCTTTCTGTAATGACTGCGGCTAAACCTAAAATTGCGGATTATCCTTTTACCACTTTAGTACCCAATTTAGGCATTGTCAAGTACAGAGAGATAGGTTCTTATGTCATGGCGGATATACCTGGCATCATAGAGGGTGCTGCGGAGGGTAAAGGGCTGGGATTGCGTTTTCTACGCCATATTGAACGGAATTCTATTTTGCTTTTTATGGTATCCGTAGAAAATGAAAACATTGCACACGGGTACGAGGTATTAGTACGTGAATTAGAGAGGTACAACCCTGAACTACTGTCTAAAAAACGCTTATTAGCTGTAACCAAAATAGATATTTTACATCAAGAGGAGTTAGATGAACGCAAAAAGACACTACCTCAAGGTATTGAAGTGGTTTTTATTTCTTCCATTGCCCGCATAGGCATTGAACAACTCAATGACAAGATATGGCAGTATTTGCAATAAACTTGAAGGTATGATTTTTGGGCGTGTCCCTCGCTGCGCTCGGGTCGGGCTACTGCGCACTACGCATTCGCTTCGGTGCTACGCTGCGCTTCGCACTGCCTAACGGCATGCTCCGTATCCCTCACGCAAGCAGCTTTTGGATATTTTACCTTGTTTTTATACCTACGTTTGCTTTACCTTGTTTGATATTGATTATCAAACACTTACAAGGTAAAAACTTTTTACCTCGTTTTAAGTGAGCTTGTTTTACTTTATTTTATATTGATTTTCAAGCCTTTATAGGGTTAAACCTTGAATACATGGACTTTTGATAACCCTTCGACCCTCAATGCCGAAGCTTTACCTCATTTAGTATTGATTTTGAGATATTTACAAGGTTAAAATATATTTTTACCTTGTTTAATGTTCATTATCAGTTACTTACAAGGTTAAGCTTTGAATAAATAGATTCTGCCAACCTACAAAGGTCTTTGCGTGAGGCATGCGGAGGGCGTGCGTCAGCACGGTGCGCAGCGGAGCGAAGCACCGAAGCGTCAGCGTAGCCCGCAGCACGCCGACCTTGCCCACACGAGCGCAGCGAGACGTGGGCAAGGGCACGCCCAAAAAATAATCCAAAATTTAACCTTGATTATTCTCTGCAATCAAATGAAACCAAAGCATGCAAATCAATAATTCTATTTTCTGTTCCTGTTTTTATATCCTTTAAATATCGCACTAATTACTAAATAGTTGATTAAAAATTTGCTTATCCTAAAAGGTAAAAACCGAACCACTTTCTTAATAAAAAATGTCCAAATAGGGTGAGTTAGAAAATAATACAGCATCTTTGTTGAGGCTTTACCTGTTATTTTGTCCATATAATAAACTTTGGGCATATCAGGATGCTTGTTAAAAATGTATGGTAGTCCATACGTGCCATATTCTGTTAGCTCTTCCAATGCTTTTGACAGTGTTTTGTCTTGCTGCGTATGACACACGGCTAAATCATTTTTACAGAACAAGGGATTAAACTTTTTGTGTATCCTGTAAGAGAGTTCCATGTCTTCGCCGCCATATTTAGAAATCTTTTCATCAAAGCCATTGACAGAAGTAAAAAAACAGGAAGGTAAAAGAGAATTAGCTGTAATAAAATAGTTCCAAGGTATAAAAGCCCCATGGGTGTATTTAGCATGTCCGCGGGTAGATACGTACCTCGCCCATATATTCTGACAAACATTCGTGTATTGAATTGCCCCCACGGATATTGCATTCTTACCAAGTGTTTCCAAAAGATTTAAATGCGCCTGCAAACAATACGGAGTAGGGTGCATATCGGAGTCTAAAAACCATACATACTCGCCTTCAATGTGCGTTAGAGCTAAATTTCGAGTCGCCGAACGACCATGATTCTTTTTATCTTCATGCTCCAAAATGTGAGCTCTGAAAGGTAAATTTTTGACTAAATTAGGCAAGTCTGTCGTCGTGTTATCACGAGAGCCATCTACAGCAATCCAAACTTGAAAATATCGCACGGTTTGATTACATAATGCATGCAAACACTTAGACAATTCGTCATAGTTGTTGTAGGTAGGAATG
Organism: Bacteroidia bacterium; assembly: GCA_025057675.1. GTDB lineage: Bacteria > Bacteroidota > Bacteroidia > JANWVE01 > JANWVE01 > JANWVE01. Next base: position 13,670 of record JANWVE010000042.1, on the reverse strand, counting down.
ATAACATCTACCATTCTAATTCACTTTTTTCTCACCACGCGGCTTCCAGCACTGTTTTTGGGATTTTAATGAATATTTCTTGATTTTAAGCTTAGCTTCTACATTTATGGGCAAAAGTACAGCCGAAAAACTAACTAATAAAGTTATAATAATAAGAATTTTTTTCATATAAATTGTGAACTTGAACATAATGCAAATATACAGCATTTTCTATAATTATGCAAGATTTTCTATATTTTTAAGTGTTTTTCGTTTGTAATAGTGTGAATAAATGTTCTAAACAAGTGTATACAAAGCAAAAAATTAAATATTTTGTAAAAAGTGATTAAAGGGTATTTCAAACATCATTATATTTGTTCGATGTGTCTATCCTAATTAGAATAGACTACATCATAATTCCCTGCCCACAAAAACAATACTATTTATATTTCTACTCTGTTTGCTATGGAACTAAAAACACTAACCGCTATTAGTGCTATTGATGGTAGATATAGAGATAAAGTAAAAGAACTCTCTGCTTATTTCTCTGAATATGCTTTACATGTTTATCGTGTAAAGGTAGAAATCGAGTATTTTATTGCTTTAACAGAGGAAGATATTCCTGCATTAAGTAAGTTTCCTAGTAATGCAATAAGCGCCCTACGTAATTGGGCTAATAATCTGACTTACAATGAAATAAGAGAGATTAAAGCAATAGAAAAAACTACTAATCACGATGTAAAAGCAGTAGAATACTTTATTAAGCAAAAGTTTGAGGATTTAGAATTAGGCGAGTACAAAGAGTACGTCCATTTTGGACTTACTTCACAGGATATAAATAACACAGCTATTCCTTTATTATTGCAGGCTGCGCACGAGAAGGTATATCTACCCCAACTTGACAAGTTAATTAGTAATCTCAAAGATTTGGCTAATTTATGGAAAAAAGTACCTATGCTTGCTCGAACTCATGGTCAGCCCGCTAGCCCTACTCGCTTAGGTAAAGAAATTAAAGTATTTGTAGAGCGTTTAGAAAAGCAAAAAGAACTTTTGCAAGATATACCATTCTCTGCTAAATTTGGGGGAGCAATAGGCAATTTTAATGCCCACTATGCAGCATTTCCGAACATTGATTGGATAGGATTTGCTAACAAATTGATTAACCAAAGGTTAGGGTTATATCGCAGTCAGACTACTACCCAAATAGAGCATTATGATAATTTAGCCGCATATTGCGACGCACTTCGTAGAATCAATAATATTTTAATAGACTTTGCCCGAGATATGTGGCAATACATATCGTACGGCTATTTTTCTCAAAAAATAAAAGCTGAGGAAGTAGGATCTTCGGCTATGCCTCATAAGGTTAATCCGATAGATTTTGAAAATGCGGAGGGTAATTTAGGGTATGCTAATGCTATTTTTGAGTTTATGAGTAATAAATTACCTATCTCTCGCTTACAAAGAGATTTAACGGACTCTACGGTTCTGCGCAATTTAGGTGTACCTATCGCGCATACGTACTTGGCAATGAAATCTCTTATTTCAGGCTTAAAAAAGATAGAAATAAATTTACCTGCCATTAAAAAAGACCTTAATGACAATTGGGCTGTGGTAGCAGAGGCTATACAAACCATTCTTCGCAGGGAGAACTATCCTAATCCTTATGAAAAGTTAAAATTACTCACTCGCGTCAATCGTAAAATTACCCAAGAGGACATATTACAGTTTATTGATAGCTTAGATATCAGTGAGGAACTTAAAAACGAACTTAAATCTATTACTCCCTTTAATTATACAGGGATATAAAAAGTAGAGTGTATTTTTTGGGCGTGTCCTTGCTTGCGTTTCGCTGCGCTCGTGCAAGCAAGGTCGGCGTGCTGCGGGCTGACGGTGCTACGCCCCACCCGCCCACCCCCTGGACAAGAGTGAAAGTGTGGGCGAGGGCTTCGCACCGTGCTGACGCACGCCCTCCGCATGCCTCACGCAAGCGGCTATTGAATTAAGTCCACTGATTGAGATTTTAACGTTGTAAGTAACTGAGTAATGTAGTTTGATCTTCTTAAAAGCAAGTAAAGACATAACTACAAGGGTAAAACTTGTGTATTCAGGGTTAAAATGGTCGTGAAAAGTCCTTCTATTCAAGGTTTAACCTGGCAAATACTTGAAAATGAACATAAAACAAGATAAAGTGAACATAGTTAAAACAAAGTAAAAAATTTAACCTTGTAAGCAGTTGATAGTGTTGATAATTAATGATAGACAAATTAAAGCAAACATATATACACAAACAAGGTAAAGTATCAAAATGCTGCTGCGTGAGGCATGCGGAGGGTGCGTGAGCAGTGCGCAGCACCGAAGCGATAGCGTAGCCCGCAGCACGCCGACCCGAGCGCAGCGAGGGACACGCCTAAAAAAGTAAAATCTTTTCTATCCTCAACGTAAGTTTTTTTTGTATAGTATGTATAACTTTGTATTTTAGCCGTATGAAATTAAATATATTTATTTTCACCTTACTAACAACCTTACTCATTTCAAAGATCTATGCCCAAGAGGTCAGAAAGTTAAAGAAAAACTCATTAGTGATTACCATTGAAAGAGAACCTTGTCGCGGTTTTTGCCCTGCCTATAAAATGACTATCTACGGAGATGGAACCGTAGAATATGAAGGAAAACGTAATGTAGATAACATCGGAAAGTTTGAGAAAAAAATATCAAAATCTAAGGTGCAGGAACTACTCAAAGCTTTTCAAGAAGCCAATTACATGAATTTAGAAAATGAGTACGATGACCCTAGCGTTGCTGATGCCGTGGCTGTATATACCAGCATCAAATTTATTGACAAAACTGATGGCAAAGAAAAAACAAAATCTATAAAAAACCGCATGAGAGGTCCTGAGTCTTTAAATACTTTGCAGGATAAAATAGATAGTATTGTAGGTAAGGAAGGCTTTAAGAAAAAATCATGATATCCATTTATGGCTACACATAATTTTGTTAAGAAAGAATTGTCTATCGGGAAGTTATCCGAACATTATTTTGGGATTGTATGTAGTGAATGGAACGGTCATATTACAGAAGGATTATTAGAGGGCGCTAGAAAAGCTTTTTATGAATATGGGGTTGAAGATAAAAAAATTATCATCTCTCGTGTGCCTGGTGCTTATGAAGTTCCATTTATGGTCAAACACATTATTCATAAAAAATCATTTATCTCGGGTATAGTTGCATTAGGTTGTGTCATCAAAGGCGAAACTAATCATGACGAGTACATTAACCATACCGTAGCTCAAAAGCTGATGGAGTTGTCTATGCAGTATCATGTACCTATTACATATGGTATGGTAACCACTTTTAACGATACCCAAGCTAAGGCACGAGTTCATAAAGGATATGAAGCAACACTGTCACTTTTATATCTGTTAGATGAAATGAATAAATTTTGATTTTACTGGGATGTATGAGGATACAACTTTACTGTTGGATACTGTTCTTTGTAATTAGGTCAGATATTCATGCACAGTTGTATTTAGATGTCTTAAATACAAATATAGACTGGCGTAAAAAAGCCCTATTGATTCTTCAAGAGTATGCCAAAGAGATAAAAGTTGAGAACAGAGTGGTAGATTATGGGATTGTAGGTTCGTTTGCACAAGGTGTGGCACGTGGTAAAGATCACCCCAAACCCTCCGATATTGACTTTATTGTGTGGATAAAAAATCTTTCTGCTCGTGAGTTTGACAAGAATATTGTAATGTGGCTCACCCCCATAGATAAGTATTGTGCAAGGTTGAAAGAGGAGCTTAATTTACCTATTGAAGCGGCAATTATCGTTGCATCTGACAAAACACGATGTCCACAACAACCTAATGCAATATTTTTTTCTCTCACTGAGGATAAAATATACAACCGCCCCAATAATCAACCCCGTAATGTAAAATTGATTTATCATAAAGGCGTATGGTATGCTTTTGACCGTGAAAAGTGGAATAGTTTTATCAAAACTTATGTGGATAAAAGTATGATAAAACCTAAATTGCTCAAAAATGGCAAGTTAGCCTATTTTCATACCAAAGATAAAAAGATTCTTATTCTTTCTGATTAAGTATTAGAAATGTTTCCAACCTTGTGCTTGTATGGGTACTAATGAACCTTGCTTACTTAATAAATTAACCCCTTCTGCTGCATCCGTAATATACCCTATAATAGAAACATTTGGGATTTTTTTGATAGCATCATGCATGCTGACAGGTGCAGTGAACAATATCTCATAGTCTTCACCTCCATTAAAAGCAAAAGTATTAGTGTCTATTTTGAATTCCATTGCTACTTTTTGGGTTTGGATGTCAATGGGAATTTTATCTTCCATAATTCTTGCGCCTACTTTACTTTGTTGGCATATATGCAAAATTTCTGATGCTAATCCATCGCTGATGTCTATCATTGCGGTAGGTTTGAATTCATTTTGTCTGAACCAGGAAATAAGTTCTACGGGTGGAGAGGGTTTTAGCTGCCTACCTACGACATAATCGTATTCCGCTAAATCAGGTTGTATATTCGGATTCTCTAAAAAAACCTGTTTTTCACGTTCTAAAATTCTAAAACCTGCATAGGCGGCACCCAGGTCCCCTGTTACGCAGATTAAATCATTTTTTTGTGCACCATTTCTATATACAATTTGACTTTTTTCTACTTTGCCTAATGCAGTTATACCGATACACATACCTCCGCGGGTAGTAGTGGTATCCCCACCTACTACGTCTATCGCAAAAGTACGGCAAGCAAATTCTACCCCAGCGTATAATTCATCTACTGCTTCTACACTAAAACGATTATTTAAGCCTAATGAAATAGTAACAGCCGTAGGAATACCATTCATTGCATAAATATCTGATAAATTCACTACTACAGCTTTCCATCCCAAGTGTTTTAGGGGTGTGTATGAAAGGTCAAAATGAACGCCCTCCACCAGCATATCTGTGCTGACTAAATAATAAAACTGCTCATCGCAAACTAATACCGCAGCATCGTCGCCTATACCTTTTATGGTATTGGTATATTTAACGGGAAAGTTTTTTGCGATACGTTCTATTAGTCCGAACTCACCTAGTTTTTCCAACGGAGTAAAAGGAATATGTTTATCTATTAGCATAACTGTAATACAAGTAAAAATAATAAGGAAAGGACATTTTTTGCCCCTTCCTATTTATTTTTTGTTTATTTATACACTACTGTATTTTGTTGTTCGGTCTTATTTTTTCTTGTTATAGCGTTTGTTGAATTTGTCTACGCGTCCTGCGCTATCCACAATCACTTTTTTACCTGTGTAGAAAGGATGGGATTTAGAGGATATATCTACTTTTACGACGGGATAAGTATTTCCATCTTCCCAGACTATGGTTTCTCTTGATGTAGCTGTGGAACGAGTTAGGAATTTATAGTCGCTGGACATGTCCCAAAATACAACAAAGTGATAATCAGGATGAATATCTTTTTTCATATAACGCTTCAAATTGAGCGTGCAAAGGTAAGAATTTTTATTCAAGTAGGCAAATAAGATTTTTATATTTGGATGCTTTTTGGGCGTGTCCCTCGCTGCGCTCGGGTCGGCGTGCTACGGGCTGCGCTATCGCTTCGGTGCTACGCACTGCTGACGCACCCTCCGCATGCCTCACGCAGCAGCTTTGGGATGTTTTACCTTGTTTTTAGATGTACCTTTGCTTTATCTTGTTTAATAATGATTATCAAGTATTTACAAGGTTAAAATTTTTTACTTTGTTTTAAATACCCTCCTTTTATCTTATATTACATTGATTTTCAAGCACGCACAATATTAAACCTTGAATACATGAACTTCTTATAACCCTTTAGCCCTGAATATAAAAGTTTTACTTTATTTTATATTGATTTTCAATGCTTTATAATGTTAAAATGTATTTTATCCTTGTTTAGTGTTCATTTTCAGATACTTACAAGATTAGGTTTTGTATAAGTGAGATTAGCCTGCTTGCTGCTTGCGTGAGGCATGCGGAGGGCGTGCGTCAGCACGGTGCTAAGCCCCCGCCTACACCCTTAACCCCATAACCAGGGGGTGGGCGTAGCACCGTCAGCCCGCAGCACGCCGACCTTGTGGGCATACGCGCAGCGTAACGCCCACAAGGACACGCCCAAAAAA
>JANWVE010000042.1:0-7506 GCA_025057675.1 Bacteroidia bacterium | reverse complement strand
TAGCACCGTCAGCCCGCAGCACGCCGACCTTGTGGGCATACGCGCAGCGTAACGCCCACAAGGACACGCCCAAAAAAATACCCTCCTTTATTAGCACATTAACTATACTTTATTATGAACTTGAACGCATCAAAATTATTGTAAATGCCATATACACAAAATAATCCAGAAAAATATATCTAAAATGAGTTAGTTTTGCAAGGATGTCTCATACTTTCATTATTGTTGGCTTGGGTAATATTGGCAATGAATACAAAGATACCCGTCATAATGTAGGTTTTATGGCAGTAGATAAGTTAGCAGAGCAAAAAGAGGTCAAATTTATCCTGAACAGATATGCTTACACAGCGGAATTTAAGCACAAAGGACGCTTATTTATCTTGGTTAAACCGACTACATACATGAATTTGAGCGGTAAAGCAGTTAATTATTATGTACAAGAAGAGAATATTCCTTTATCTAATCTTTTAATAATCACCGATGATATTGCTTTACCTCTTGGTAAAATACGTATTCGTAAAAAAGGCAGCGATGGCGGACATAACGGTTTGAAGAACATACAAGATGCGTTAAATACACAAGAATATGCAAGGGTACGCATAGGCATAGGAAATAACTTCCCAAAAGGAAAACAAGCAGATTATGTTTTAGCACCTTTTGATGAAGAAGAGATACCTATCATACAAAAAACATTAGATATTATGCCTGAGCTGATACTGAATTTTGGTTTATTAGAAATAGACAAGCTGATGAACTTATACAACAAATAAACTTTATTTAGTAGAGTTCAAAGCAAACTTTTTAATTTTTTTCATACAAACGTGTTTATGAATGCGTTTCAAATAAGGTAAATTCTTGTTTTTTCCGTACAAACGAACTGCTTTGGGACCTCCTCCATATTCCAAAAGGGCTAAGTCATAATCCCCATTGTATTTTTTGAGTAGATAACTCATCATGCGGCAATATAAAACCACTTGAACTTGAGAACTCTTTCTCCATGTGGCCCTCTCCTGTGGAGTTTTGCAATAAGCTTCAGCTACATACGGTAGAAATTGAAATAACCCTACACAACCTGCTACAGAAACGGCATTATGATTAAAATTACTCTCCAAATAAGCATGACTTAAAGCAAAATCGGGGTCTATACCATATTTTGCTGTTTCAGACAAAATGATATCTTGAGTAGAAACAGAATGCGGGATAGGAGGTTGTACATTTTCTAAAATCACTTTACAAGGTCCTTGTGCGGCTTGTACTTGTGCTACTATGAAGCTACTTGTTAGCAAGGTTTTTCCTAACCACTTTTTCAGTTTCATAGCAGGCGGGGATGTCAATAATTGTGCCAATATTTTCAATTTGTCAGAGTAATTGATGTGTCAGAGGTAGTATTTGTAAGGCAACTAATCAGACCGTTTTACCATCAATCTATTTTTTACATGAGTGTGGGCGAAGATTTGCGTAATTTAATTTTAATTGTTCTGGGCGTATCCTTGCCCACGCGAGCATAGCCACCCCCGAACAAGAGTGAAAGTGTAGGTGAAGGAACACGCCTAAAAAACATTCTCCAAATGTCAAAATTTACCTTATCTTTGCATATACATTCATGATAATATCTTACATCCTGCAAAGAAAAAAATTAAAAAACATTATCATAGTAACAGGATTTTTATCTTGGATTGTTCTCATTCTTAACTTTATCTTCCCTATTCAAACCGAAAAACCTTATGCTACTTTAATATATAGCCAAGATAAAGAACTAATAGGTGGCTTCCTCTCTACGGATGAAAAATGGCGAATGGAACTTTATCCTAACGAAGTTGTACCCGAACTCAAAAAAGCTATCCTGTTCAAAGAAGATAAATGGTTTTATTGGCATTTTGGAATTAACCCCGTGGCAATTCTCCGCGCCGCAGTTAAGAATACTCTCCGTAAAAAAAGAACCTCAGGTGCTTCTACAATTACTATGCAGGTGGTACGCTTGTTATATCCGCATAAAAGGACTTATTGGAATAAATTCAAAGAAATGCTGCGTGCCATTCAATTGGAAATGAACTATTCTAAAAATGAAATCTTACTCATGTATCTTAACTATATCCCCTACGGCGGAAATGTAGAAGGTGTAAAAGCCGCTGCTTATTTGTATTTCCAAAAACCCCCTGATAAATTAAGCTTAAACCAAATCATTTTACTTAGCCTTATACCTAACCGACCCAATTACCTTCGAATAGATAAAAACTTTGCAGCATTACATCAAGCTAAAACACAGTGGATTGAAAAATATAAAAAACACAAGGTTTTTGATAGTACTTTACTAAATGAAGCATCCAAAGAACCTACAACCTGCGTTCGTCATAGTATTCTTACTTTATCCCCTCAATTGAGTTACGTACTTAAAAAAAAGTATCCTGAACGTCAAAGTATTTACACTACCATCCGCTCGGATATACAAAAAAATACAGCTAAATTGTTAAAAAAACACGTTTCACAGCATCAGAGCACAGGTGTTACTAACGGAGCCGCCCTGATTGTAGATAATAAAACGCACCAAGTAGTGGCTTACTGTGCATCAGCAGACCCTACTGACCTACGCACCCAAGGATTAGTCAATGGAATAGAAGCCATACGCTCACCAGGTTCAACCCTCAAACCTCTTGTGTATGGGTTAGCCATTCAAGAAGGATATATCACTCCACAAACTCGATTATTAGATGTTCCCACAGATTTTGGGGGCTACAGCCCACAAAATTTTGACAACACTTTTCAAGGTGAAGTAAGCGCACGATACGCACTAATCAATTCACTCAATGTCCCAACGGTGCGCTTAGCCCGGCAAATAGGAATAGAAAAAATAATACAAATGTTTGCTGATGCACATATTAAAGACGCACAAAAGCGAAAAAAACAATTAGGATTATCCGCAGTCTTGGGTGGAATAGGCACAAACCTCGAAGAGCTAACGGCTATTTACACTGCTTTTGCTCATCAGGGTGTTTGGCAACCTTTACGTTATTTAGTTCATGAGGATACCCTTAACCTACCTAAAGTACCTATACTGACCCCAGAAGCTAACTTTATCATAACAGATATGCTCAGCAAACTTTCTCGCCCAGATATGCCAACCCAATTCTCTAACCTTGAGAATATGCCTAAGATTGCATGGAAAACAGGTACATCTTACGGAAAAAAAGATGCATGGGCAATAGGTTATAATCCCGTTTATACGGTGGGTGTTTGGTTGGGCAATTTTTCGGGTAAAGGTATTTCTAATCTATCCGCAGCTCAAGTAGCTACTCCTCTTTTGTTTGATATATTTTACACTATTTTACATAAAAATCAGAGTTACCTTTGGTTCAAAGCACCTAAAAACATAGATGTACGTTATGTATGTTCAGAAACGGGATTATTACCCAGTGCCTACTGCCCAAAAGAAAAAGAGGTGATGGATGTATATATTCCTTACATCTCCCCTAATGCAGTATGTGATAGAAATCAACTACTATACACTAGCACAAATGAACAATATGAGTATTGCAAACATTGCTTACCCAAAACTGAATATATTCAAAAAGTTTATCCTATACTTCCTCCTGAATTAGTGATTTTTTACCAAGAAAACAAAATTAATTTCTCTCTTCCGCCCCCTCACAATCCTACTTGTGATAGATTACTTTCCATTCAGGGACCTCAAATTATATCCCCATTGCCTAATTATGAGTATGTAATTGAAAAAAACAATCCGATGGAGGTTGTACTGCAAGCAGCTTCTGAGAGTAGGGTGCGAACTCATTTTTGGTATATTAACGGGGTATTTTACAGAAAAGCCCTCGCGGGTGAGAAAGTATTCTACAAACCTCACAATACAATTACAAAAATTACTTGTACTGATGAAATGGGCAGGAGCAGTCATATAATACTCAGGGTGAAGTGGGTATAGCATTTTGCGTTTATGAGTAAGATATGAGAAAATTTTTTGGGCGTGTCCTTGTGGGCGTTACGCTGCGCGTATGCCCACAAGGACACGCCCAAAAAATAGTACATCAAATTAGACTATTTACCTAAGGAATTACGTTTTAACTTTATGTTCGCAGGCTTCTTTTGTACATTGTGCATACAAATTTAGAGAGTGATGACTAACCTTAAAACCGAGCATCTCCTCCACCATGTTTTGCGTTTCTTGAATGCGTGGGTCGCAAAATTCGAATACTTTATTACAATCTGTACAAATAATGTGGTCGTGTTGTTTGAATCCGTAAGAGCGTTCAAATTTAGCTTGGGCATTTCCAAATTGATGCTTTATGACCAAATTACAAGCCACTAATAACTCTAAGGTATTATAAACCGTAGCTCGGCTTACTCTAAATTTACGATTGCGCATTTCTATGTAGAGTTCCTCGGCGTCAAAATGCCCATCGTAGTTATATATGGTTTCTAATATTGTGTATCTTTCAGGAGTTTTTCTGTGCGCGTTCTGCTCTAGGTAAGCCGTAAAAACCTTTTTTACCTCCTCAAAGTTCGTTTTTTTCATGTTAAACAAAATTATATTTTTGATACGAATTATACAAATAAACTCAATGTATCGGTATAAAGTTACTTTTCTCGTGATTACTTTTTTGTCTTTTTATGGATTAGCCCAAAAAATAATATATGATAGCCTTAACTCACTCAAAGAATACGTTTATACACAACCTCAAAAAACTCAAAATCTTGCTTTGTGGTTGTTAGATGTAGCTAAAAAAAATAAAGATGTTGGATTAGAACAAGCTACTTTATTTCAGGTGGCTAACCATTACTATTTTACGGCACAATACTCCAAAGCAGACTCTTTGTATCAACGCGTCATTGAAATAGGGAATAGAAATAGCAAAGATACTTTACTCAATTTGTGTAAAGTAAGAAGGGTGTACGTAATGCAAACCTTAGGTAAATGGGATAGTGCATATATACTGTTACATAAGTTAGTGATAGAAATACAAAAAAAGGGCGACACCACTGCCTGGATCTCTGCCTTAAATAGCCTGGGGCTTCAATACGAACATCATTACTTACAAGATAGTGCTTTATACTACTACCGAAGAGGTCTGAAATTAGCAGAAAAAATAAACGATGAGTACCAATATGCATATTTACTTAACAATATTGGGTTACTCAAATATCAGAGTAGCCATTATGCAGAAGCAGAACAAGACTTCAAAGAAAGCTACCAAAAAGCAGTAAAAATAAAAAATATGCGTCTACAAACACACACACTTAATAATCTGGGCATCACCTACATTGCTCAAAAAAAATTAGACTCGGCTATATCTTATCTTAATTTGTTAGCCAAGATAACAAAACGGTATAATTATGTACGTGAGTTAGGTATTGCTTATCATAATTTAGCTCGTTGCTATCAAGATAAAAAACAGTTCAATAAAGCTTTATCTTATTTTGACTCCTCTGCGTCATTGATTAGCTTACTGCCCGAGAAGATATACAGCATTCGCCCGTATAATGGGTATGCTAGTGTGTATCAAGAGATGGGTAAATATAAAGAGGCAATTTTATATGCAGAAAAAGCTCTTTCTTTGTGCCAAAATACAATTTACATCGAGGATATTATTTTAGCTCATCAAACTTTATCTTTGTCTTATGAAGCACTCAAAAATTACATTAAAGCCTTAGAACACTATAAAGCATACAAAAAGTACAGTGATAGTCTTACAGTCTTAAATAAACAAAAACTGATAGCAGAATATCAAGCCCAATACCAAGTAGAAAAGAAGGAAAAAGAAATTCAGAAATTAGAAAAAGAAAAGCAAAAACAACACTTCAAAAATCAAATTGCCTTGCTTTTTATCTCTTTTGTCGGAATTTGCAGTATAGGTGTAATTTATTTATACTATTCTCGCCATAAGAGAAAAATGCGTGAAAAATATGCACAACAGCTCACATTAAGTATTGAAGAAGAGCGCAGCCGGATAGCACGAGAACTACATGATGAAGTTGGACAAACTCTCTCAGCTATTAAAAATAAACTGTATATACATAAAAACGAACTACCCGATTTCATACAAGACACAGAAAAACAATTATCTGATACCATTGAACAAGTACGAGGGATAGCTCAAAGTTTGTATCCTCCTTATCTTCGCAAGGTTAAGTTTGAAAAGGCTATAGAAACCTTATTGCAAAGAGTAAGACAAAATACTGATTTGTATTACACATTGGAAATTGATGTACCTTCTGATTTAGGGGAATTGTTATCACAAGAGGCTAAACTGCACCTATATAGAATTATACAGGAATGTCTTAATAATACTGTTAAGCATGCTGAAGCTACTGCTGTAAAAATTTCAATAGAACAAAAAAATCATAAGCTGTACTTAATTTATCAAGATAACGGAAAGGGAATTAGTCATAAGGGGCAGCTTAATGGTATGGGTATGCTCAGCATTCAAGAGAGGGTACGCATGCTTCAAGGCAATATGGACTTGAAAAATACCGATAAAGGTATTAAATTGCAATTTATTTTCAATATACGCAGCCTATGTCCATAACTATACTAGTTGCTGATGACCACCCCATTTTCAGAAAAGGCTTGGTAGACATTTTGCAAATGTCTATACAAGAATGTGTGTTATATGAGTGTTCTAATGGCAAAGAAAGCATTGATCTATTATCTCAAAATAAAATTGATATTATCTTGTTAGATGTAGATATGCCACAGGTAGACGGTTTCTCGGTATGCAGATATATAAAAGAAAATAATTTAATCACGAGGGTTATTTTCCTAACTATGCATAAGGACATAACCGTGTTCCAAACCGCCATGGAATTAGGTGCAGACGCCTTTTTAATTAAAGATAATACCGCAGAGGAGATTATCCTTTGCTTGGAGAGAGTAAAAAGAGGACAAAAGTATGTTAGTCAGCAGCTGAATGACTACCAGAATGAGTATCAACAGCTCAGCCAAAGAAAACGAAGAATTAAATCGTTGGTTGAGGAACTAACTCAAACCGAACGAAGAACGCTCAAATTAGTTAGTCAAAACTATTCTTGTAAAGAAATTGCGGATATTCTTTTTGTTACGCCTAAAAGTGTAGAGAATTATCGTTCGCGTATATGCAAAAAACTAGGATTAGAGACAGGTAATAATGCTTTAGTTCGGTGGGCGCTTGAGAATAAGGAATTGTTACAACAAATAGAATGGTGAGTGATATACAATTATGAAAACGAAATATCTATCTGCTTACGGGTAGAGTCAGCAATTTGATGAGCATTTTTTGGGCGTGTCCCTCGCTGCGCTCGGGTCGGCGTGCTGCGGGCTACGCTGTCGCTTCGGTGCTTCGCTGCGCTTCGCACTGCTAACGCACCCTTCGCATGCCTCACGCAGCAGCCTTTGGATGTTTTACCTCGTTTTTAGACATATCCTTGCTTTACCTTGTTTAATATTGATTATCAATTACTTACGAGGTTAAAATTTTTTGCTTTACTTGAATTGCGTCCATTTTATCTTGCTTTATCTTG
>JANWVE010000041.1 GCA_025057675.1 Bacteroidia bacterium | reverse complement strand
CCACCCCCTGGTTATGGGGTTGAGGGCGTGGGCGTGGGGCTTCGCACCAAGCCTGACGGCTTGCCCTCCGCATGCCTCACGCACGCAGCCAGTAAACTCATCCCACTTATTCAAACCTTAATCTTGTAAGTGCCTGATAACGTAGTTTGATCTTCCTAGCTCAAATAAGTAAATACATAACTACAAAGATAAAACCTACGTATTCAAGTTAAAATGTTACAAAAGTCCATGTATTCATGGTTTAACCTTGTAAGTGATTGAAAATGAGTAAAAAATAAAGTAAAGTAACAAAACTTCAAACAAGGTAAAAAAACTTAACCTTGTAAGTAATTGATAATCAACCTTAAACAAGGTAAAGCAAAGGTATGCATACAAACCAGGTAAAACATCCCAAGGCTGCTGCGTGAGGCATGCGGAGGGTGCGTCAGCAGTGCGAAGCGCAGCGAAGCACCGAAGCGATAGCGCAGCCCGCAGCACGCCGACCCGAGCGCAGCGAAGGGACACGCCCAAAAGTAAAATTATTTTTTAGACTTTATTTAATCAGTTTGATTTACTTCTTGCTTAACTCAATAAGCGCAGCTACTAATTTGTCTAACTCGTCTGTGGTAGTAAATATATTAGGGGTAATCCGCACACCTTGGACTTCAGGGTGGTCAATGGCTACAGTCCATATTTTGTATTTCTCTAATAAAATTTTGGCTAAGTTAGCAGGTTTTATATGCTGTATACCTACATTTGCGATACCACACGCTCTATGACTTTGAGAAGGTGTGTTAAGAAAAATATTCGGTACTCCCCTTACTTTGGATGTCCAGTATTCCTGAACATACCGTAAGCGATTTTCTTTTCGTTTCGCCCCTATTTTTTGATAAAACTCTATGCTCGCAGGTATGGTCAAAACAGTATGAGCAGGATGCGTACCTATATGATTAAGTTTACGGATATCCTCATCAGGATAAGCCGTTTCACCAAATAAACACCATATTTCTTTTATTCTATCCTTACGTAAATACAACATACCCGCCCCCAAAGGAACACTTAACCACTTATGTAAACTAGACGCATACGCATCACAATTAAGGTCAGAAATCTTGAAATCAAAATGGGCTACGGCATGCGCACCATCTACAATAGTAAAAATTCCTCTATTTCTTGCCATATCGCAGATTTTTCTGACAGGTAAAATATGACCTGTAATGTTAATAATATGGCTAACTAATATCACACGAGTTTTCGGTGTAATCGCTTTTTCATAAAGGCTTACTATTTCTTCATCACTTTTGGGGTCATTAGGGATAGAAATGATTTTATTCACAATTCCATATCTGCGCGCTTGAACCTTGAACATGTCTATCATTGCAGGATACTCTTGTGTGTTAAAAATCACTTCATCGCCAGGTTTCCAATCTATTCCTGCAATAACAGTGTCAATAGATTCTGTGGTATTACGAGTAATGATTAACTCTTCATAAGAGCAGCCTATTAACTGTGCTAGTTGTTTGCGAACTTCAATATTATCATCAAATAGGCGCGTGCGCATGTAATACGTACCTTCGAGATTTAGTTTATGTATCTCTTCAAAATAAGCTTTAAGAATGGGCTTGGGAATAATATTATACCAGCCATTTTCAAGGTTAATGTAATCTGGTTTGAGTTCATATAGGCTGCGAATGTGTTTCCAAAACTTTTCTTCATCATTGGATAGACGAGATAGAGTTTGATACTCTTGATTAGTATCAAAGGCTGCTAAATCCTGCCAAAAGGCAGTAGTAAGTCCCATGCTGGTGATAATTTGTAAAAATTCTCTTTTGTTCATATTAGCTTTACAGTTTTATTCGCATACGATAGTGGGGTCCTATGTTTGGAATTTCAAACTCTTCGGAAAATATTTCAAAGTTCATTTTTTCGTAGAAATACTTAGCAGATGTACGGGCATTACACCATAAATAGCCTACATTTTTAGATTTCAAAAGGGCTATAGCATGTTGCACAAGTTTTTTACCTATTCCTTTATTTTGATAATTTTTGGCTACAGCCATACCCCGCAAACGATAAGCACTTACATTAGGCATATCGGGCATGCTTTCAATATGAAAAGACGCAATACCTAGTAGTTCTTTTTCTTCAAAATAACCTAAATGAAAACTACCAGGTAAAGCATCTTCGGGATTAGCGCACTGCTCAGGGGGGACTTTACCCCATCGGAGAATTTCTGAACGTAGTGGATATGTTTGTTCGGATGAAATTTCTTGTATCATTCTTAATTGAGATTAGGGAGTTCAATTTCATCAAGATTAAGTTCACTTACATTGTTAATGCGGTTGGCTAATTCATGTAGAAAGCTATCTTGCAAATTTCCTATACGTAGTGCTTCAGCATAAGGGATAGTAGTGTGGGTAACTAAGTTGTATTGTGGGGTGAATTTATCCCCAAAATGTTCGTAGAGTTTTTGTTCAATTTGCTTGCGGAGTAAAAATTTTTTGTCAGCTACTTTGGATTGCATTTCTACAAAATTTTGAAGGGCTAATTGGCAAATAGCATCGGCATTAGGTTTTCGTAGATGATAATATTCTTGAAAAATTTTGCCCCACTGGTTAGGGTATTTATCTATAATAGACTGTAGGATAAAACAGTCTTCAAAAGAAGCGTTAGCGCCTTGCCCGTAAAAGGGTACAATGGCATGACAAGCGTCACCAATTAAAACAATTTTATCTTTGTAATACCATGGCGCACACTGAATATACACCAACGTAGACACAGGATTTTGACGATATTCAGCAACTAAATGAGGCATAAGGGCTTTTGCATCGGGGAAGTTAGTTTCAAAAAAGGCTTCAATTTCGGCATCTGTGCTAATGCTTTCAAAACTGACCTGACCTTCAAAGGGTAAAAATAAAGTACAGGTAAATGAGCCATCTACGTTAGGTAAAGCAATAAGCATGTAGTCGTGTCTTGGCCATATATGAAGAGCGTTTTTTTCTATCAAAAAAGTGCTGTTAGGTCCTGGAGGAATGGTTAATTCTTTATAGCCCCAGTCTAAAAAGGTTTGTGAGTAATTAAAACGTTCTACTTTGAAGGTATTTTGCCTGATGGCAGAGAAAGCCCCGTCTGCACCAATAACTACATTTGCGTCTAAGCTAATCTCTTGTCTTTCTACTTCGTTCCAAAAGTACAATTTGACGTTAGACTCCGATTTTTCAACGTTGACACAGCGGTGATTAAAGAAGATTTTTACGCCGTGTTGTTCCGCGGCATTCATTAAAGCAATATTAAGTGCTGACCGAGAAACGGAGTAGATTACTTCATGTTCATAGATACCATATGGTTGGAATGCCGTATTTTTTTGTTTATCGTGTATCATGCGTCCTCGCATAGGGATAGCAATTTTGAGGATATCCTGCCAGAGATGTACTTGTTCAAGTGCGTGTATGCCACGCTTAGAAATAGCCAGGTTTATTGACTTTCCTCGTTCCCAGTTGTTTATGCGCATATCAGGGCGACGTTCATAAATAACTACTTCATAGCCCTTCTTAGCTAAGTAGATAGCTATTAAAGAACCTGCTAAACCTGCACCTATTACTGTAATCATTTGCGGTAAAAATACAAAAAAGAAAATACTCGGCAATTATGTTTTTTGTTTGTGTGTTTTTTGGGTAATTATTTATTGAGGATTGATAGATTTTTTGGGCGTGTCCTTGCCCATGGCTCGCTGCGCTTGTGTGGGCAAGGTCGGCGTGCTACGGGCTGACAGTGCGCAGCACCTCGCCCACGCTTTTACTCTTGCCCAGGGGTGGGGGCGTAGCACCGAAGCGAAGCGCAACGAGGGACATGCCCAAAAGAGATAAAAAATCTTTTTTATACACATTTCGGTTCTTATGCTAACTGTTTTATTGGAAGTTCAAGGAGCAAATACTATTTTTGCAGCACAGAGGAGTTGTACCTATGTAATCGGCATACTTATGAAAACATTAACTTCGTTTTTTTTAAGCTTGATGGTATGTACATGGGCATACACCCAGTCATCCCATAAAAGTCTTTCAGGGGCTACCACCACTTCAAAAGACCCTATCCACAGTGAAATTATTGAGCGTTTGGATAGTCTTGCTTACATGGTCTATAAAAACGCCCGCTCCTATCCAATAGACACCTCCCGTATAAATAAATACAACTTCGCACCTGAACTCATCCCAGATTACACAGATGAAGAGTACGAACGTAGATTAAGCTTAATCCCCTCCGTTATACCTTTGGTATATCATGAAGACGTGGGGAAGTTTATTCGAATGTACGCTAAAAGGCGTGAACAAGTAGGCAAATTACTAGGTTTGCAATCGGTCTACTTCCCGATTTTTGAAGAAGCATTAGATAGACACGGTTTGCCTATAGAACTGAAATACTTACCCATTATTGAAAGCGCCTTTAATCCTGCGGCTACCTCGCGCGCAGGCGCAGTAGGTCTATGGCAGTTTATCCATAGTACAGGAAAAATGCACGGGTTAAAAATCAATTCATACATAGATGAGCGCAGAGACCCTTTCAAAGAAACCGAAGCAGCTTGCGTACTACTTAAGACCTTATATGAAGTATATGGAGATTGGCATTTAGTATTAGCTGCCTATAACTGCGGACCAGGTAACGTCAACAGAGCTATCCAAATGGCAAATGGCTCGCTCAATTATTGGATAATTCGCCAGTACCTTCCAGGAGAAACCCGAAATTATGTCCCTGGATTTATTGCCGCAGTATACATCATGAACTACTATGCTGAACACAATCTTTATCCTAAACTAACTGATTTTAGCTACTTCGGCGATACATTACACATTACTTCTTACCTTGACTTAACACAATTTGCTAAAAACGTAGATATTGACCCCGAAGAGTTAAAAGCTATGAATCCCGAACTTAAACGCGGAGTAGTCACTAAATCATCAGAACCTTATGTACTGCGCGTCCCTCATGGCATAAATAAAAAAGTTAATCAAAACCGAGCAATGTATCTTGGTGCAGGTACATTAGCTACTATCTCACCACAGCAACAGTTACAACAAAAATTGAATGACAGAACAGTGTATAAAGAACCTAAAAATAAAGAAATCACTCATACTGTTCAACCTGGTGAAACAGTTAGCGAAATTGCTCAAAAGTACAAGGTAAGCAAACAAGACTTATGTGCATGGAACGGTATTATCAACGATAAAATATGGGCGGGTAGAAAGCTACGCATATACACCCCAGATGAAAGCGGAGAGGTTATAGATAAAACTAAATTAGTAAATGTTAAAACTATCAAACCCAATAATCATAATGTAAAACCAAGTTCGCAAGGTCAAGCACAAAAAGGATTTATTTATTATACCGTACAAAGTGGGGACTCTTTGTGGCTCATTGCTCATAAGCATGGTGTAACAGTTAATGACCTCAAACAGTGGAACAACCTTAACGGAGATGCACTACATCCAGGACAGGTTCTAGTAGTAGGCAAAAGCTGAACTTGATTGAATTAACTATCTTCTAATTCTAACATAATGAAAGTGTTAGTTATTCAAACTGCTTTTATTGGCGACGTTGTCCTTATGCTCCCCGTAGTGCAAACCTTAAAACTCAACTACCCTAATATAGAAATACATGTCTTAGTACGGCAAGGTAACGAAGAGCTTGTCCAAAGCCGTGATGATATAGATAAAGTCTGGATTTGGAACAAAAAACAAGGTAAAATTAAAAATTTATTACAGCTTATACGAACGTTCAGAAAACAGAAATACGATAAAATTATTAACTTACACAGGTTTTTAAGTACGGGCATAATTACGCTTTTAAGTGGTGCCAAAGAAACTTTTGGCTTCGATAAAAATCCATTTTCGAGGTTTTTTACTCATAGAATTCCTCACATAATAGCTAAAAAGGGTGATGTTTCTTTTCCTCACGAAGTAGATAGAAATCTAAGTTTATTAAAAAGTTTTTGTACAGATTTTTCTCGTAGGCCTGTACTTGCGCTTAATTCTGCTCATATTCAAAAAGCGGTACAAATTCTTAAAAAGTACCACAGTAACAAGTACATTTGTGCGGCACCTACCTCTGTGTGGTACACTAAACAGTGGCATAAAGATAAATGGATAGAGTTTTTTAACCTCGTTCCGAGAGAATACACGATATTTTTATTAGGTTCGTCGAGTGATTATTCGCATCTGCAAGAGATAAAAAGTGCTTCTACGCATCCTAGTATTATCAATTTAGCAGGGGCGCTAAGCTTTTTAGAAAGTGCGGCTTTGATGAAATATGCCAGCATGGTTTATGTTAATGACTCTGCTCCTTTACATTTTGCCAGTAGTGTTAATGCACCTACTACGGCTATTTTTTGTAGCACTATTCCTGAATTTGGTTTTACTCCTTTGGCGGATGTTTATCACATCATACAGGTTAAAGATTTACCTTGCAGACCTTGCGGTTTGCATGGGCGGAGGAATTGTCCTTTACATCATTTTCATTGTGCTACTCAAATTCCTGTACAAGATTTACTTAACACTTTACCTGTGTAATTTTTTTATATTTTTTGGGCGTGTCCCTTCGCTGCGCTTCGGGTCGGCGTGCTACGGGCTACGCTGACGCTTCGGTGCTTCGCTGCGCTACGCACCGTGCTGACGCACGCCCTTCGCATGCCTCACGCAGCAGCTTTTTGACGTTTTACTTTGTTTTTAGACATATCTTTACTTTACCTTGTTCGATATTGATTATCAAATACTTGTAAGGTTAAAAATTTTTACCTTGTTTTAGATACGTTCATTTTACTTTGTTTTATGTTGATTTTCAGGTGTGTATAAGGTTAAACCTTGAATATACAGACTTTTTGTAGTATTTTATTTTAAGCTTGAATACACAATTTTTACCTTTGTAGTAATGTTTTTACTTGTTTGAGTTGGGAAGATCAAACTGCATTATCAGGTACTTACAAGATGACATTTTGTATAAGTGGACTTAGTTTGATAGCTGCTTGCGTGAGGCATGCGGAGGGTGCGTCAGCAGTGCATAGCACCGAAGCGAAGCGCAGCCCGTAGCACGCCGACCTGTGGGCATGAGCGCAGCGAAACGCCCACAAGGACACGCCCAAAAATACTAAAAAATAGACTTCTTAATAAGTCATATCCTACGCAAGAATAGGTTTTCTACGCTCACTAAAAAATTTTTAACAAATCAAACTTGTATACCAGCCATAAAAAATGATATAAAAATTTTGTGGATTTGAAAAACGTGCATAACTTGCATTTATCATAGAAGTAATACTAAAGCCATGAAATACGTATCGGTTCTATTTCTTGTTTTTGCTATAACAAACGTTAGTTTCACACAGTCTCTACAAGATGCAGACTCCCTCAATTACAGAGATCATGCATACGCACTTGCTATCCCTATTTATCGTGCATTTTTGAAAAAAGAACCTAATAATGCAGAAGTGTGGAAAAAACTCGGAGATTGTTATCGCTACAATATGAATTATGACTCTGCTATTGTTGCTTACGAAAAAGCAATGTCTATCAATCCTGACGCAGGTATGAAAACATTGCGCTTTTACTACGCACTTATGCAAAAATCAAAAGCGAACTATGAAAAATCTACAAAATATTTTGAGGAGTTTCTTAATTCAGGTTTTGAAAGCTATGGCTATAATGGAAAGGTAATTTATAGCAAACAACAGCTAGAAGATAGAGCTAGGTTGGAAATCGAAGGTAATAAAATGGCTATGGAAGCTATGAAAAATAAGGATAAATTAGAAAAAAAAGTGATTATAAAGAACTTAGGTCCTACCTTGAACTCTCCTAACTCGGACTTTGCACCTATGTATTACGAAGATACCTCCGTGATTGTATTTACCTCTAGCCGTGTAGGTACCAAAGACGGAGCTAAGGTAAACGGTAAAATTATGAAAAAATATGTAGGCAACGACGAGCCTTTTTCAGATATTCACGAGGCTACTATGAAAAAAGACTTAACCTTCACAGAGGTGAGTGCTAAACAATTTTATTCAATAAACTCTAAAATGAATGATGGTACTACTGCAATTTCTGCTGACGGAAAGACCCTTTACATTACCATATGTAACGGGGGAAATGGTACTATTGACGACTGTCATATCTATCGTTGCACACGAAAAGATACTAACAGCGAATGGGGCAAGCCTGAATTAGTCAAAGAATTAGTAGCTAATTTTGACAAAAAGGGGCGCCCATTAGGATATGACACTCAGCCTTGCTTGACCGCAGATGGTAAGACTCTGTATTTTGCTTCTGATAGACCTGGTTCCTATGGTGAGCTAGATATCTACTACTCTACTTGGCAAGGAGATAAGTGGAGTACACCCAAGAATGCAGGACCTGTTATTAACACGATTAAAAATGATCAGTTTCCAAGCTATGATAGTAATGAAGGTATATTGTATTTTGCATCAGCAGGACATCTAGGTTTTGGTGGGTTAGACATCTACAAGTCAAAGGGTAGCCTTGACCAATGGAGCAGACCTGAGAATATGGGCTATCCTATCAATAGCCCTGCGGAAGATGTTTGCTATATTGTCAACCCCAAAAATCCTCGCACGGGTTTTTTAGTCTCTAACCGTACTACACCTGATAGCTATGGTAATATGCCCGTAGGTAAAACCGATATTTATTATTACATATACACAATTGAGCCTTACGAAGTTACGCTTGCTACCTCTGTAACTAATACCAAGGATAACACGCCTATAAGTGGAGTGGGCGGAACAGTCAAGACTAAATCGGGGGTGGATATAGGTGTAATTAGCACAGATGTCAGTGGAACTAGTAAGATAGATATTAGCAAATTCTTGAACGAGAAAAAGGTAGCTCCTGGTGATGTGATTGTAGTTCAAATCAATGGAATAGATGGCTTTAATCCACCTAACCCAACCCTTAGAGAGATTACGATAGGTCAGGATAAAAAACAAGATCTAAAAGCAGAATTTATCATGACCCCCATAGAAAAAATCCCCACTATCACTAAACAAACCATTGCCTTACGTAACATTTACTTTGATTATGATAAATTTAATTTGAGAGAAGATGCTATCAAAACTTTAGATGAGGTTGCCGATATTATGAAAAAATTCCCTAATGTTACTTTGATTGTTGCAGGGCACACGGATGCTAATGGTACAGAACAATATAATAATATCCTCGGACAAAATCGGGCTAAGTCTGCTATACAATACTTGGTATCCAAAGGTATAGATGCTAAGCGACTAATTAACCGTACCTTAGGTGAGGGAATGCCTATTGCTGAAAATGAAAAAGACGGAAAGGATAATCCCGAGGGGCGTGCTATGAACCGTCGTGTAGAGTTCATCATACAGGGGGATAACTATGATAAAGAGCGTTACGAAATTTATAGTAGTAATAAAGGCACGGCCACAGAGGGCAAAATTAAGTAGTAATCTTACTTATAGCAAGCAAAGTACCCAAGAGGATAGCAGTAAAAAATACCATGCTATCCCTCTTTATTTTTTTGGATGTCTCCTTGCTTGCACGAGCGCAGCGAAGCGCAAGCAAGGAAATCGCCCAAAAAATAAAAGTCATTCACAAAAAAAATCAAGATAAAATTGCAAACTCAAAAAACTATTTTCTATTTTTGAGGCACTAATACCAGTAATCATTATGAACATCAAAAAAGCACTTGACGCAAAATATGAGCATTATACGCTCAATGCGTTATTAAGCGCCCCTGTAACTGCATTAGAGGGTATAGGTCCTGCGGCCGCCAAAGTTTTGGACGAGATTTTAGGTATCCGTAACATTGAAACCATGCGTTACTTTAACCTCAAACTACGCCGCCTACCCGCCGATAAATTAGAACTAGTTTGCAAAGCCTTTGACGTAGAAAACCGAGCGCAATTGGTATCCAAACCTTTTGTTGGTATTGCTCGCGCTATCTGTGAGTTATCCAAATACGAGCGTATTAACATCGCTGCCGCATTAGACAAAGAGTACGAAAATAAAAGATTCAATGACCTACTCAAAGCCCCTATCGAAGCTATTGAGGGCATAGGAAAGTCATCCGCCGAAGTGATTACTAAACATACAGGCGCTAAAACTATCGAAGAGTTAGGCTATATCTTCATCGATAACCTTAAAGCCGAAGATAAAAAAGCCCTCATTGAATACTTTAAGCTAGAAGACGAAGAAGCACTTGAAGATTTCTTTATCTTCGAAATTGCACGTTCTATTGTTAGCCTTGCCAAAGTAGAAGAGTAATTCTACTCTATCCGTATAGAGTTTGCCCGCACACTACCTTAATACTCAGGTAGTGTGATTTTTTTGCTCTCTAATGAGATAAAATGTACCTTTGTAATGCATAAAGGTATGAAAAAAATAAAAAAACATATATCGAACCCTGAAAATAGAAAGTTTGACAAAGACAAAATAAAGCAAGAAATGCTCAATAATATAAGCGAACCTGTGAAGCTAAAAGACCCAAAAAATACACCTGCTATTCAAAATAATGAACAGACAAAAAAAATTAAAAAATTAGTTAAGCATACCCAACATCATTTTGATAAAAAAGAGAGAAACCAAGCAGACCCTTATCAGAATTTTGGCGAGTCTAAAAACATAAAAAAATTGGCAAAAAAGATGTTAAAAGCTCAACCTGAGAACGTTTCTAATCTTAAAACACAAATACAAACCTTGAAAAGATTACAAAAATTACCTAATACAGAGGTTCGGCTAAATCGTTATATAGCGCATTGTGGAATATGTGCCAGGCGAGAAGCGGATACTTTGATTAAGTCAGGCAAAATCAAAGTAAATGGTGAGGTTGTTAAGGAACTCGGTAAAAAAATCAATGTAAAAACGGATATAGTAGAATATGAAGGTAAGAAAATTGAACCCAAAAAATTTGTCTATATACTGATGAATAAGCCCAAAGATTGTTTATGTACGGTTAAAGACCCGCAAGGCAGACGCACTGTGTTAGATATTGTGGAAGGTGTTACGCCTGACCGTGTATTTCCTGTTGGGCGATTAGATAGAAATACGATAGGCGTTTTACTATTAACAAATGATGGGGAATTAGCCCAGCGCTTAATGCACCCATCATATCAAGTACCTAAAATATACCAGGTAACTCTGACAGAACCTTTACAAAGGGCAGATATGGAAGCCATTAAAAAAGGGATTACTTTGGATGATGGCTTAGTTCAAGTAGATGATATTGAGTATGTTCCCAACAGTTACAGAAAACAGGTTATCATACAGATACATTCAGGTCGTAATCGGGTTATACGTAGATTATTTGAGTATTTAGACTACCAAATAGAAAAATTAGACAGGATCATGTATGCAGGATTGACAAAGAAAGCTGTTCCAAGAGGTAAATTTAGATTTCTTGACGAGTCTGAAATTGAAGCATTAAGAAAAATGGTGGGTTTGAATTAGATTATAGGGATAGTGTATATTGTTTTAAGGTATTTTTTTGGGCGTGTCCTTGTGGGCTATACGCGCAGCGTAACGCCCACAAGGTCGGCGTGCTACGGGCTGCGCTATCGCTTCGGTGCTACGCCCCACCCCCTGGGCAAGAGTAAAAGTGTGGGCGAGGGCTTCGCACCAAGCCTGACGGCTTGCCCTCCGCATGCCTCACGCAACTACGCCGCAAGTATGCCAACTCTATTTATTCAAACCTTTACCTTGTAAGTATTTGAAAATGAACATCAAATATGGTTAAAATATATTTTAACATTGTAACTTATTGAAAATCAATTTTAAATAAGGTAAAACTTATGTATTCAGAGTTAAGGCGGCGTTAAAGTCCATGTATTCAAGGTTTAACCTTGTACATACCTGAAAATCAATGTAAAACAAGGTAAAATGACGACCTTTGAAACAAGGCAAAAAACCTTAACCTTGTAAGTAATTGATAATCAACCTTAAACAAGGTAAAGCAAAGGTATGCATACAAACCAGGTAAAACATCCCAAGGCTGCTGCGTGAGGCATGCGGAGGGTGCGTGAGCAGTGCGGAGCGCAGCGAAGCACCGAAGCGTCAGCGTAGCCCGAAGCACGCCGACCCGAGCGCAGCGAGGGACACGCCCAAAAAACGAATTCTTTTATATCTAATACATACACAAAAGTGAATTTATATTTCCACATTATTTTGTTTATGCTGTTTTGTACGCTGCTTGTATTGATAAGCCGCTTGAACAAAAGCCATAAATAACGGATGAGGCTTTTCAACAGTACTTTTGAGTTCGGGATGAAATTGTGCGCCAATAAAAAAGGGATGATATTTGTATTCTACAATCTCAACTAAATTATTCTCTTCATTGATACCTGATGCTATAAAACCTGCTTCTTCGTATTGTTTTAAGTAAGCATTATTAAATTCATACCTATGGCGATGCCTCTCTCGGATATTCACTTTTTTGTATGCTTCAAAAGCAAGAGTATCTTTTCGTAATGTGCAAGGATAAGACCCCAACCGCATAGTGCCACCTAATTGAGTAACATTTTTTTGCTGCTCCATCAAACTGATAACAGGATTAGGACTTTCAGGGTCAAATTCTAAGCTATTAGCGTTATGAAGTCCTAACACATTTCTACCAAATTCTATAACTGCACACTGCATCCCTAAACAGATTCCAAAAAACGGTATTTTATTTTCTCTAACATATTTGATGCTGATAATCTTTCCTTCAATTCCTCTATGACCGAATCCTGGTGCTACTAATAACCCTTGAACATCAGCTAACATACGTTCTACATTAGTTTCATTCACATCTTCGGAATGTATCCATTTTATGGTTACTTTTAGTTCTTGGTGTGCGCCTGCATGCACTAATGCTTCATTGATAGATTTATAAGCATCTTTTAGTTCCACATATTTACCACACAGTGCGATAGTTATTTTATCTTGTGGGTTTTTGAGTTTATTAAGAAAATTACGCCATGATTTGAGATTAGGTTCGCCAGCCGCAGGTAAATTTAATTTACTTAAAACGACCACATCTAAATTTTCTTTGCGCATTAGCAGAGGGACATCGTAGATGCTTTCAGCGTCTATACTTTCCATTACAGCATCAGGGGCGAGGTTACAGAATAAAGCAATTTTAGATTTGATTTCCTTAGTAAGTGAGTGTTCAGTTCGGCAAACTAAAATATCAGGCTGCACACCTGACTCTAAAAGGGTTTTTACAGAGTGTTGAGTAGGTTTGGTTTTGAGTTCTCCTGAAGTAGCTAAATAGGGTATAAGCGTGAGATGAATGACAATTACATTGGTAGATCCCATTTCATAACGCATCTGGCGGATGGCTTCAATGTAAGGTAGGCTTTCAATATCGCCCACAGTGCCACCAATCTCCGTAATTACAATATGATATTCGCCACTTTCGCCTAATTTAGTTACGCACTGCTTAATTTCATCTGTGATATGGGGTATAATTTGCACAGTTTTACCTTTGTATTCGCCGTTGCGTTCGCGTGTGATGACATTGTTATAAATTCTGCCCGTGGTAACGTTATTTGCCCGTGAAGTGCGTATATTTAAAAAACGTTCATAATGTCCTAAGTCTAAATCTGTTTCTGCGCCATCATCGGTAACGTATACTTCACCATGTTCATAAGGGTTCATAGTACCTGGGTCTATATTTAAGTAAGGGTCAAATTTTTGTATAGTTACTTGGTATCCTCGCGCTTGTAATAGCTTTGCTAACGATGCTGAAATAATTCCTTTGCCTAATGAAGAGGTTACTCCACCTGTTACAAAAATATACTTTGCTGATGTTGCCATAATGATCCACAAAACTATGCAATTATTGATACGCAGAAAGAAATAGGGATGAAGTTTTTGTATTAAGTCTAAAAAATAATTTTACTTTTTTGGGCGTGTCCCTCGCTGCGCTCGGGTCGGCGTGCTACGGGCTGCGCTATCGCTTCGGTGCTGCGCTAACGCTCCGCACTGCTCACGCACCCTCCGCATGCCTCACGCACACAGCCTTCAAATGTTTTACCTTGTTTTTATACCTATCTTTGTTTTACCTTGTTTGATGTTGATTATCAACTATTTACAAGGTTAAAATTTTTTACCTTGTTTTAATTACACTTGTTTTATCTTGTTTTGAATTGATTTTCAAGTATTTACAAGATTAAATCTTGAATATATGGACTTTTGATAACCCTTTACACCCGAGTATTCAATTTTTACCTTTGTATGTATGTTTTTGTCTCTTTGAGCTAGAAAGCTCAAACTACGTTATCAGGTACTTACAAGATTAAAGTTTGAATAAATGGACTTAGTCTGATAGCAGTTGCGTGAGGCATGCGGAGGGCGTGCGTCAGCACGGTGCGAAGCCCCTCGCCCACTCTTTTACTCTTGCCCAGGGGGTGGGCGGGTGGGGGCGTAGCACCGAAGCGATAGCGCAGCCCGCAGCACGCCGACCCGAGCGCAGCGAGGGACACGCCCAAAAATAACCTAAACACAATAAAAACAATTGAGCCTAAACAAGATTATTCTTAATAGATTGTGTATTTTTGTAAAATGAAAATTGAAAAAAAAGTATCCCTTTTATATTTTTTTGTCATTATTTGTTATGCAGGATGCGCACAACAAGACAATATACTATGGGCTAACGAAGTATTAGGCTATTCTAGCCAACACTATGAGAATAAAAGATATGCTGCACGCGAAGTAATCGGTAAACCCAATAGCATGTTACCAGGCGGAGTTTTATCCGCCACAGCATGGTATCCTTATACCCGCAAAGCAGAGGAATACGTATGGGTCAGATTTTCTAAAATCATAAAAGCAAAACAAATTATCGTTTGTCAAAACTACAACGCAGGAGGAATTATCAGAATTGAAGTGTTCGATGAGAAGTTAAAACCTTATACCCTTTTAGAACGTAACCCGCTCCCCGAACCAATAAAAGCAGGCGAGACCTCTCAATACACCGTTCCCGTAGATGTACCTGCTATTCACTCTGTAAAAATTATCTTACAAGGTAATATCAAAAAATACGACTTTCAACAAATTGACGCTATCGGAATTACAGAAAACCCTACTCTTACCTATCAGCCTAAAATTGACTTAATAGAGAACATTAAGTTTCCATCTTTACCCGAAAAATTAGACGAAAACATCAACTCACCCTACGGAGAGGATGACCCCATCGTGTCTGCTGACGGTAAAATTTTGTTTATCAATAGACATAATCATCCTCAAAATATAAATGGTGAGGAGGACCATAGTGATATATGGATGTCTGAAATACAACCTGATGGTAAGTGGGGACCTCTTAAAAACATGGGGACTATAGTCAATAAGATTGAGTCTGTCTGGCCTTGCGGCGCACTACCTGATAACAACACTATTCTGGTAGGCACACATTATTATGATATCATGAAACAAAGAAATGCTACCGCACCTGCATTTTGCTATCGTAAAAAAAATGGGTGGTCTGCCCCCGAAAAAGTAAATATCCCAAATTGCTATGCTACTGGAAATAGTACATTAGATTACGGAATCGCACCTAATGGAAAAGCTATTTTTATGGCTTTTGAACGCGAAAATTCTTATGGGCAAACGGATATATTCGTCAGCTTACTACAAAGTGATGGTACATGGACAGAACCGATTAACATCGGAAGAACCGTCAATACAGCAGGCAGAGAAAGTACTCCTTTTATGGCAGCAGATAATGTAACATTATACTTCTGTTCTGATGGTAGAAATGGATACGGTGGCACAGATATTTACATGACTCGCCGCTTAGACAACAGCTGGACTAAATGGAGCGAACCCCTTAACTTAGGTCCTATCATCAATACTCCCAAAGATGACTCTGAATATTCTCTCACTGCATCAGGAGATTATGCTTATTATGTCATTTCGCAAGATGGTTCATTCAAGGGTAAAGATATTTACAGAATAAAACTCAATGAAGCAGTTAAACCTAAACCTACTTGCTTAGTGTTTGGTAAAACTCTCAACGCCAAAACCAAAGAACCCATAGAAGCACAAATTTTTTATGAAACTCTTGGCACAGATGAAAAAGACACTATTAAAGAGTCTGGTATTGCTCGGAGTAATCCCAATACAGGAAGCTATAAGATATCCCTTCGTGGGGGAAAATTGTATGGTTTTAGAGCAGAAGCCAAAGGATACATACCAGTAGATGAAAATTTATCTTTGGTTGATTTAACCGAATTTAAAGAGATAGAAAAAAATCTTTACCTCGTTCCTATTGAAGTCGGACAAACTATCTCTTTGAACAATATATTTTTCAGCCCCAACTCGGCTAAATTATTGCCCAGTTCTTATCCAGAAATTGATAGAGTAGCGCAGTTTTTGAAAGATAATCCTCAAATTAAAATAGAAATTCACGGTCATACAGACAACGGAGTAGCAGGAACAACTGAGTCCTATTTATTACAACTCTCCGACGAACGAGCCAAAAGTGTAGCAGATGCTATCATAAAACGCGGTGTTAAATCTAACCAAGTAAAATATAAGGGTTTTGGAAGTTCAAAACCTATTGCAGATAATAATACCGCAGAAGGCAGGCAAAAAAACAGACGAGTAGAGTTTATTATTGTGGAAAAATAAAACAACAAGACCTACATTTGCTTTATTTTATCAATGATTTTCTTTTGCTCTTCTATCTTATTCTTTAGCTCATCCATTGCTTTTTGATTTTCTTGCATTTTAGTTTTGTTTTCCTCAATTTTTTTGGTGTAGTTTTCATTTTCTTTTTGCATATCTATCTGATTTTCGCTGCGTTTTTTCATTTCTCTTTCCATGTCGGCGAGTTTTTCAGTTTCTTCGGCTAAACGCTCTTCTATGTACACTTTTTTGGCTTCCTCTGCTATTTCTTTGGCTAAGTTGCGCAAATTACTTGCTTCTGCGGAGTGTTCGCGGGAATTGACAAACAAATCATATCCTAAGGAAGCTGCAACTGTAACTATGGTTGTATTTTTTTTATCTTCAACCACTAAATAAAAATCAATTGTTTTGGAGGATATTTTAGGAATATTAGCTGCTAACGCACTGTATACGTTTTTGCTCTCGCGTGCTTTTATATCCCATGCTTTGAGCTTGCGTTCTACTGCTTTGATTACTGTTTTTTCAGGAATTTCTAACTCTATCTGAAATCCGTTCCGTTCTTTTTTATCCAACTTGAAAGAACGCTCCGATACCTCTTTTTGTGCAAAACCTTGTGCAAAAAGTACGGTAAGTAAAATGATAATATATTTTTTCATGTTCATATTGGCAAAGATACAAAAAATGGCATAAAAACCTTCCTAAGCGAGTGTATTTATATTAGGTCTAAAAATAATTTTATTTTTGGGCGTGTCCCTTCGCTGCGCTTCGGGTCGGCGTGCTGCGGGCTGCGCTTTCGCTTCGGTGCTACGCTTCGCTACGCACTGCTCACGCACCCTCCGCATGCCTCACGCAAACTGCATTTTGACATTTTACCTGGTTTTTAGATATACGTTCGCTTTACCTTGTTTAATGTTGATTATCAATTACTTACAAAGTTAAAATTTTTTACCTTGTTTGAATCGCTTTCATTTTATCGTATTTTTTATTGATTTTCAAGTACTTACAAGATTAAACCTTGAATACATGGACTTATAATCTTGAATATAAAAGTTTTACTTTATTTTGTATTGATTTTCAATGATTTGCCATGTAAAAACACATTTTAACCTTGTTTAGTATT
>JANWVE010000040.1 GCA_025057675.1 Bacteroidia bacterium | reverse complement strand
AGTCAGTATGGTGTAGCCTTAGAAAGGTTAAGTTTTTCAGAACGAACGAATAGCAAAGATAATTGGCACAGTGCGGCATCTACGGCAGGTTTTGGCACTCCAGGTTATGAAAATAGTCAGCGAGTATTAGTCAATGAAAATGAGGGTATTTCTTTATCTCCTAAGGTGTTTTCACCTGATAATGACGGACGAGATGACCTTTTAGCCATACACTACAATTTTAATCAGCCTACTACATTGCGTATATACATTTTTGACGCGCAAGGACGTTTAGTGCGAAGACTTAAAGAAAATGAGTTAGTAGGCACAGAACCCAGTTTTTTTGTTTGGGATGGTACAGATGAGAATGGTGAAAAATGTCGCATGGGGATTTACATTGTTTGGGTAGAAACCAGCGATGGACAGAACGGCAAACATAAAAAGTACAAATTAGTTTGTGTGTTAGCCAACAGATTATGAAATAAAGTAAAAAGGCATAGTTGGATGATATAATAGATTTTATTTGTAATTTTTATTTTTTGGGCGTGCCCCTCGCTAACGCTCGGGTCGGCGTGCTACGGGCTAACGGTGCTGCGTCCCACCCGCCCACCCCCTGGTTAAAGAGTTTTAGAGTGGGCGAGGGGCTTCGCACCGTGCTGACGCACGCCCTCCGCATGCCTCACGCAAAGACCTTTGCAGGTCGGCGGAATCTATTTATTGAAAGATTAACCTTGTAAGTAACTGATAATCAACACTAAACAAGGTAAAAATATATCCTACCCTGGTAAATATCTCAAAATCAATGCTAAATGAGGTAAAACTTCAGTATTGAGGGTTAAAAAGTTATCAAAAGTCCATGTATTCATGGTTTAACCTTGTAAATATTTGAAAATTAACATCAAACAAAGTAAAACAAGATCACTTCAAACGAGGTAAAAAATTTTAACCTTGTAAGTGCCTGATAATGAACATCAAACAAGGTAAAGCAAAGGTGCGCATGAAAACAAAGTAAAACATCCAAAAGCAGCTTGCGTGAGGGATACGGAGCATGCCGTTAGGCAGTGCGAAGCGCAGCGAAGCACCGAAGCGATAGCGTAGTGCGCAGTAGCCCGACCCGAAGCGCAGCGAAGGGACACGCCCAGATAAAAATCATACCCTAACCTTATTACACTATTACACTTACATCCGTTATATTTTCTGTTGTATATTTGTATAAATATGCGTATCTCACTTTATATGCTCATGCTAATAACGCTATCACTTACCTTGCAAGCAAAAACCTTTACGTTACAAGAGTACGGTCAGATGCTACAAACCGTTGAGGTTATCGCTAAACAATCATTGCAAACTAAAAACTACACCCTCCTATTTCAAGAACTTAATCACCTACCCCCAAAAATTACCCTGACATATACCTACAATAACAAAGAAATATCAAAAAGCATATACCTGGATTGGTTAAAAAACTATTTACAAGAATATGTTATTGTACAAAACGAAAACGGAAAAACTACTACCCAAATCACGGAAAACACAGAAGAACAAATAGAAGACTTTTGGAAGGCTGAAAAAAAAATTGTCCCCATCACGGATAAAATTAAAAAACTGATTATTACCTTAGAAAATATACGAGAAGAACTTACGTTGATAGGATATAAAAGTCAAAACGAAGAAACAATAAAAAATAATTTTGACTCACTTAACAACTCAAATCTCGAAACGAATAATACGGAAAAGAAAAAGAAAAATTGGCTTCAATCTATTTTTGAACAAATAACAGAATGGATAGATAAAAATCTCAAGGGTATAAGAAAAGTTTGGAATCTATTTTTACTTGCTTTGATCTTGGCCGCACTTATTTTTTTGATTCTACAAGCTAAAAAGTACATTCGTAATACCGAAAAATTTGTTCAAGAGACTACTCATGGAGGTTTATTACAACCTGATGACCCTCGTAGTAGCGCAGAATTAGCCCAAAAAGCAAAAGAACATGAAAAACAAGGTAACTTTCGTATGGCTATACGGTATTATTATGTGGCTTTTATTGTACAATTAGAAGAGCAGAAGATTATTTCTTATCAACCTCATTTTACTAATTGGGAGTATCAAAGAAAGCTCAATGCTATGGGGTATCATCAAAGTGAGATATTAGAACTGACTACTGTTTTTGATAAAGTATGGTATGGTATGTATCCTATACACATTGAGCAGTATCAAACTTATGTTTTAGCTTATGAGAAAACTAAAAGCATTTTGGCAGCAACAAAAGCATAATCCTCTACATTTAATTATATTCTTTACCGTGGTTTATTTAATTGCAATTTTTGCTTATATCTTTCGTAAAGAGGATAAATACGTATCTAACTGGGACCCTATCTATTCCACCTACTATCACGATGAAACAGGATTATCTACTTTTTTTGAATTGCTCAAAAAAAATCAAATTCCTGCAAAACGTTCTCAAAGTCCATTTCGGTTTTTAGACACGCAGCAAACTTACAATTTATGGCTTAATCCTCCATCAGAAGCTTACCGCTTAAATGAGTTAGATTATGCTCATCTAACTAAAATCATAGCCAAAGGTAGTAATTTAGTTTGCATCGTTAATAGAAATAAACAAGTATGGAGAGAGTTACTCAAACAATTCAGGATTTATCAGAAAAAAGAGGACAAGTATGAATATGCAGATACATCGCACCATTACGTAAACCCAGAAAAAATGGAAGTAATAAATCCTGTGGTTTGGTTTGGTCATGTAGATAGTCTTTCCTTCAAAGAAGTGTTGCATAAGCGGGAGGATGGGACTATGTTAGAGGAACTATGGACAGATAAAAACGTATTTTATTACTTTTATTCGGATACTTTTGCTATTATACCCTATTTACGCATGCAAGGTACGCGTCATGCCCAAGTGGCTATGATGCATTATGGAAAGGGTAGAATATTTTTATGCAGTATGCCAGACCCTTTAACTAATGAAGGTATTTCAAGAAAAAGTAATGCTTCATTTTGGTTAAATTTAGCTAAAAACTTATACAAAAGTAATCGTCAGCCCATTTTATTTGATGAATACTCTCACGGGTTCGGAAATGACTTCTTAGATTTAGAAACTCACTGGTCCCCTTTCATGATACCCCAAGCTAAATATGTTTTATGGGGATTAACTTTATTATTTATTTTATATGTACGTTCGCAGGGTAAAAGGTTAATCAAACCTGTTAAAATTTATGAAGAGCCTCGCCGCAGAGTAATGGAATTTGTAGAAGCCGTAGCCAAATTATACGAGAAAAATAAAGCACATAATGCTGTACTTAATCAGGTAACGCAAAGATTTAGAAAGCATTTAATTAACCATTTAGGCATTTCACAGAATAGCCATAATGATGAAGTCATACATGCTTATCAAAGAAGGTACGGTAGTGTGGATTCACAAAAACTCTCTTTACTTATCCAGAAGATAGAACAGTATAAAAACAAAGCTACATTAAATCAAACTGCGGAGATTATTCAAGAAATACGGCAGTTTTGTTTATTACATAAAATAGAGTATTACAAAATATGAATTTTACATTTTTTATTTTTGGGCGTGTCCCTCGCTGCGCTCGGGTCGGGCTACTACGCACTGCGCGTTCGCTTCGGTGCTACGCTACCGCTTCGCACTGCCTGACGGCATGCTCCGTATCCCTCACGCAAGCGGCAAGTAAGCAAATCCCACTTATACAAAAGGTAATCCTGTAAGTACCTGAAAATGTAGATAAAACAAGATAAAAATACATTTTAACCTTGTAAACATTTGAAAATGAACAGAAAATAAGATAAAGCTTGTTTAATCAAGGTTAAAGAGTTGTGTAAAGTCCATACATCGAAGGTTTAACGTTGTAAATACTTGAAAATCAAAGCAAGACAAGATAAAATGGCTGCAATTCAAATAAAGTAAAAAAATTTAACTTTGTAAGTACTTGATAATGAGTACCAAACAAGGTAAAGCAAAAATATGTCTAAAAACAAGGTAAAACATCCAAAGGCTGCTGCGTGAGGCATGCGGAGGGCGTGCGTCAGCACGGTGCGAAGCCCCCCGTCCACGCTCTTACTCTTGCCCAGGGGGTGGGGCGAAGCACCGTTAGCCCGCAGCACGCCGACCTTGTGGGCATGAGCGCAGCGAAACGCACACAAGGACACGCCCAAAAAACACTTGTATCAGGCAAAGAATTTTTGTTAGTTTTGCCTGTTAAACCACATACAAAGGTCAATGTTGAAATATATACTCAAACGTATTGCTTTTTTTATACCTACTCTCATTATCATTTCGTTGGTATCTTTTGTGATAAGCCTCAACGCCCCAGGCGACCCCGTAGAAATTATGATGCAAGGCAGTGTAGATGCCCAAAATACAAACTACGAAATAGGAGAAAAACAATACTTGCAAAAACGCCATGAATTAGGTTTAGACTTGCCCGTATTCTATTTTAGTATAGCTACTATCGCTACGCCTGATACACTTTATCGTGTTCATAAACCTCATGAGCGTAAAATGCTTAAAAAAATGGTAGCAGAATACGGAAACTGGCCAGCTATCCATAGCTACTTCTTGGCTCTCAAACAATTTCAAAAAACTTTCAATAACCTTAACCTTCCCGACGAAATAAGTCAAGAACTATCCACTAAAATTCAAATTAAAATACTTGAACTCAAATCCAATTACGAGCATAAATATATTCTTATTCACCTAGATACATTAGAACGCTTGCTCAAAAAGCACACTGTTTTTTTACCTTGTTTATCTCATCTATACACACTCAAAGATAAAATAAATTACATACAAACTCACACGCAAAAATGGAAAAACTATATTCCTGCAATATATTTTTATGGTCTAAATAATCAGTATCATCGATGGTTACTTCGTTTTGTTCAGGGGGACTTTGGTTACTCATATCAAGATAAAAGACCAATACGTGAGAAAATTCCCGAAGCCCTGCGTTGGTCTATTGTAATTAGCTTTATCTCTATTTTAATAGCATACTCTATTTCTATTCCTTTGGGGGTTTATTCTGCCACGCATAGAAATTCTTTACTTGACCGTATTGCTACCGTAGGCGTTTTTACTTTGTATTCTCTACCCCCTTTCTGGATAGCTACCTTATCAATCATGTTTTTTGCAGGCGGAGATTATTTACATTGGTTTCCTGCAAGCGGAGTTCAAGATATTACGCATAACAAAGATTGGTCTTTACTTAAACGCTTAAACGATTGGATCTGGCACTTGTTTTTACCTATATTCTGTGTAACATATACTTCGTTTGCGTTTATCAGTAGACAAATGCGGGTCGGAATGTTAGAAAATATTCAGCAAGACTATATTCGTACCGCACGGGCAAAAGGCTTATCAGAAAGTAGAGTAATATGGAAACATGCTTTCAGAAACTCTATTATACCTATTATTACTTTATTGGGTAACATTTTACCTTCTTTAGTAAGCGGTTCAGTGATTATTGAAACAATATTTTCTATTCCAGGTATGGGCAAGTTAAGCTTTAATGCTATTCATGCGCGTGATTACCCTACAATTATTGCTGTTTTTACGTTAAGCGGCACTTTGACCCTGCTGGGTATGCTACTTTCAGACATACTGTATGCCATAGTAGACCCACGTATTTCATACTCTAAAAAATAACTACCTAAGCATGTAAAAACTGAACGTTAATTTTTTGGTAAAGTATTTCGTTTAATATTGCCGCACAAAACATTAAAGTCAATGAAAACCAAAATTCTCATTCTTTGTACAGGAAACAGCTGTCGCAGTCAGATAGCCGAGGGATATTTTAGATTTTTTGCGGGAGAGAAAGCGGAAATTTACAGCGCAGGAGTAGAAACGCATGGGGTCAATCCAAGGGCAATTTTAGTTATGAAAGAGGACGGAATAGATATTTCTAACCACACATCAAATCATATAGAGGAATATAAAAACATAGATTTTGATTTTGTTATTACGGTATGTGATAGCGCACGCGAAAAATGCCCTTACTTTCCAAGTAAAGCACAAAAGTTTCATCAAAGTTTTGAAGACCCTGCCAAAGCTCAGGGTACAGAGGAGGAGATTATGGCACAATTTAGAAAAGTACGTAATCAAATCAAGGAGTATGCTAAGCAATTTGTGGAAACACACCTTAAATCTTAACGTGATTTGGATACATTTATTTGTTATTCAAGCGATTAAAATGATAAAAGAGTGGGAACTTCCATATTTTTTGTCAATCTAATTGTGTGGATTGAGCATATCAGAGTGTTTATAGACCCCTGAATTAGTTGTTGTGTTTTTTATGCTATCACTCAGCGTACTACAATCCAAAGAGTCGCGTTATTAGATAATTTGAATTGCCATTATTGAAAAATCATTTACACGTTAAATCTATTTTTGTATTATACAAAAAGTCAATAGTCAAATAGTTAAGGAATCAGCTTTAATTTATGCCGTACCTTGTTACATCTCGCTGCATTCATGCGGATAAGGTCAGCGTGCGGAATACCCGACCCGAGTGCAGCGAGGGATACTGCCCAAAAAGTTCTATTCGATAGATACTTAGTGAAATCTATAAAATATACCTCACGTTTTGAAGATAGTTTTTTGTACAGGTCAGGTTTAATACTTATTTTTGACCTATGGAAAGGTACGACATTTGTGTGATTGGAGGAGGTCCAGCAGGCTATGCCGCGGCTATGCGTGGGTTAGACTTTGGCAAAAAAGTTATTCTCATAGAAAAAAAGCACCTTGGCGGCGCTGGGTTACATCACGGAGCGCTCTCCTCAAAAACCTTTTGGGAACTTTCACAAGATATTATCAACGCTAAGCGAGAAGACAGGGGCTTTCATACTCAAGGTATAATCTTAGCCTACCAAGAAATAGTACAGATTGTACAGCAAGCTGTACGTGAAAAACGCCAACAACTGATAGAACAAGTAGAATTCCTACAAAAAAATGCACAAGCAGGTAGTCTTCGTTTTGTAAAAGGGTTTGCGTCTTTTATTACAAATAAAATGATACATATTCGTAAAGAGCAGGGTGAAGAGGAAGTTATTTTTGCAGAAAACGTAGTAATTGCTACAGGAAGCAGACCTCGCAAATTACCTGATATCCCAATAGATGAGGAAGTGATTGTTACCAGTGATGCTATTGATACATTTGACCACTTTCCTAAAAGCTTAGTTATCTTGGGGGCTGGAGTAATAGGATGTGAATTCGCTACTATTTTTTCCAACTTCGGGCAGACCAAAGTTTTTCTTATTGACCGCGCACCGCGTATTCTGCCTTTTGAAGATGAGGATATCGCAGAAGTAGTGGCTTCTAATTTAGAAGCTAATGGCGTAGTTGTACATAAAGGTGCAAAATTGAAATCTATGCGCAGAGTGGACGACGAAGTTGAGTATGTCCTTACTTATGATGATGGGCGAGAAGAGGTACATAGAGTAGAAAAGGCACTTATCTCCGTAGGTAGAGTACCTAACTTTGAAGGATTAGGCATAGAAAAAATAGGTATCCAACTTAATGAAAAAGGCGCTATCCAAGATACAGATACACAAACTAATATCTCTAACATCTATGCCGTAGGAGATACCACAGCAGATATTGCATTAGTCAATGTAGCTGAAATTGAAGGCAGACATGCCGTAGAAAAAATGTATGCTAATCCAAAACCTTTAATTTATGAGAATATATCTGCTATTATGTTTCTCAATCCTGAGGTGGCTTCTGTGGGAGTAAATGAACAAACTTTACAACAAAAGGGAATCCCTTACAGGGTAGCTCGTATGGATTACAGTTTAATCAATCGTGCTATTGCTATGCGAAGGTTACAAGGATTTTTCAAAATGATTGTTACCGATGATGAGGAGATGAAAATATTAGGCATGCGGGCTATGGGACAACATGCTTCTAGTACTATTCAAGCGGTTTCTCTCCTTATACATTTAGGTAAAGGTATTTCTGAATTAGCCGAGCTTACTCATCCTCATCCTTCTATCACAGAGGGGGTTCAAGAGTGTGCTAGAATGTTATTAGGTAAATCTATTTGCAAGCCTGCTGCTTTTGCAGGTAAATTGCGATGCCACCGAGTAGTAAATAATGTTTGTCAGTTATTGTACAACTATTAGATCCATTAACACTCTACTGCTGGATTATATTCGGTTTAATAAAATCATTTTATGAATTGAGTTTATTTCTTGGGCGTGTCCCTCGCTGCGCTCGGGTCGGCGTGCTACGGGCTGCGCTATCGCTTCGGTGCTTCGCACCGTGCTAACGCACGCCCTCCGCATGCCTCACGCACGCAGCCTTTTGATACTTTACTTTATTTGTAGGCATACCTTTGCTTTATCTTGTTTGATATTGATTTTCAAGTACTTACAAAGTTAAAGTTTTTTACTTTGTTTGAAGTGTGTGCGTTTTACCTCGTTTTATATTGATTTTCAAGTATATACAAAGTTAAATCTTAAATACATGGACTTTTGATAACCTTTTAATCCTGAATGCGCAAGTTTTACCTTATTTTGAATTGGTTTTCAATAAGTTACAATGTTAAAATATATTTTTACCTTCTTTAATGTTCATTTTCAAGCACTTACAAGGTTACGTTTCAAATAACTGGGATTAGCTTACTAACAGTTTGCGTGAGGCATGCGAAGGGCAAGCCGTCAGGCTTGGTGCGAAGCCCCCGCCCACGCTTTCCCTATTGCCCAAGGGGGTGGGCGTAGCACCGAAGCGAAGCGCAGCCCGTAGCACGCCGACCTTGCCCACACGAGCACAGCGAGCCGTGGGCAAGGTCACGCCCAGAAAATAGTTCCTGCTTAAAATAAGCTAAATTCTACGTCAGAATTCCCCAAGAGTGAGATATTACCATACTATTTTCTCTTTCTTCAAAAATGCCTGAATACCTTTTTTACAATCGTCATTTGCACGAGCCTCTGCGTTCATTTTAGTAGCGAATTCCAGTGCATCTTTCATGCTCATACCTTGTACGTCAGCTATCATACGTTTGGTAAAATTCATGGATTGTGTACTATTCTGCTCGCACAAATGAAGGGCAAATTGTTTTACTTCATTTTCTAAATCTTCATCAGGGACTACGTAGTTAATTAAACCGTATTCCTGTGCTTTTTTAGCACTTATAATATCTGCACTAAGTAGTAATTCTCGGGCTTTACCTTCTCCAATTTTACGAATAAGATACACCATAACAATAGCAGGAACGAATCCTATTCTTGCTTCCGTATATCCAAACTGCGCGCTTTGAGCGGCAAAAGAAAAATCACAAAGGGTAGCTAAACCACATCCTCCTGCTAATGCTGCCCCTTGTACCTGAGCAATTACTACTTTATCCAATTGATAAATCTGATTGAATAGCTTTGCTAAATGGGAAGAGTCTTCAAGATTATCCTGAAAAGTAAAATGCTGCAACTTCTGTAAAAACTCTAAATCAGCACCTGCACAAAATGCTTTACCATTCGCTTTAAGCACAATTATTTTGCAGTTTTCATCTTTATTTGCTTTGTTGAAAGCATTTTGTAGTTCTGTTACTACATCAAAACTAAGCGCGTTTCTCTTGTCAGGTCTATTGAGGGTAATATACACAATCCTTCCCTCCATTTGATAGGTGATAAACTGGTATTCCATGATACAAAACTAACGTAATTCACTAAAAAAGAGAAAAAATTTATTATTGACACGTATCTAAACTTTACATTGTTGTAACAGTATGCATAAAGAAGCCATTGAACTATACGGAAACCAACTACGCGTACGCGTATGTGGCATTCATATTCAAGATAAAAAAATTCTTTTAGTAAAGCATCATGCTTTACAAGGGGAAGGATTTTTTTGGGCGCCGCCAGGGGGAGGTCTACAATTTGGCGAAACCTTAACCCAAGCTATACAAAGAGAATTCTTAGAAGAAACAGGACTACATGTAAAAGTAGAACACTTAATAGCCGTCACAGAATATTTGAGCTTACCATTACACGCCATAGAACTTTTTTTTCAAGTTCATGTACTAAACGGAACTCTTATCCAAGGTAAAGACCCTGAAATCAGCGCACACAATCAACTTATTTCAGATGTTAAAATGCTTTCTCTTCAAGAAATTCAAGCGCTCAAACAAACAATTCAGCCCAAACACACTTTTCATAAAGTTCTTGATGATGTTCAAATACTTAATCTACTCAAATAAAGCTATTTCAAAAGCACAGAAAAAAATACTACATTTTTTTTGGCAAGTTGCAATAAAGTACCTATTTTTGAAACGAATAACTATCAGTAAAGTATGGAAATTTCACAAGTATCTGAATTTGGTAAGATTTTGATATTCATTATCGGGGGAATAGTATTTGTGGCCGCAGGTATGTTTACAGCAAGTTTAATTGCACCTAAGCGGCCTAACCCCGAGAAATTAGCTTCATACGAGTGTGGTGAGGAAGCCGTAGGTAGTTCTTGGGTACAGTTTAATATGCGTTTCTATGTAGTGGCTCTCATTTTTATCATATTTGATGTAGAGATATTATTTGTAGTACCTTGGTCGGTAATATTTAGCAACAAAGATTTAGTGGCAAACGTACCTAATTGGACGCCTATCGTGGTGGGAGAGATGTTTTTATTTATTGGGGTCCTTTTTTTAGGACTTGTATATGCATGGGCAAAAGGCGACCTATCCTGGGTAAAGCCACAAATTTTAGACCCCGAAGTAGACGTAAAAATCCCTCGCTCTGTTTATGATAAAATTAACCAAAAAATGTACAAGCCAAAGCCTTTTACACCTCCTGTAAAGAAAGCTACACCCCAAGTGCAAGAAACTGTATCCCAAACGGTAGAAACAAATACAGAAAACTCTACCGCTGAAAATTCAAATACGGTTACTAAAGCACCTATTCGTAGAAAGCCCATCATTAAAAAAGAAGGTGAATAAACTCGTTTATACACCCTTTTTACTAAAAAATGCTAAGAAACTACTCCAATTACTCTGACAAGTATTCTGAATTTCTTGAGTACTTTTAATATTTTGTTTTTGGGCGTGTCCTTGTGGGCGTCTCGCCCCGCTCATGCCCACAAGGTCGGCGTGCTACGGGCTAACGGTGCTACGCCCCACCCGCCCACCCCCTGGTTATGGGGTAAAGGGCATGGGCAAGGGGCTTCGCACCAAGCCCAACGGCTTGCCCTCCGCATGCCTCACGCATGCAGCAAGCATACTCACCCCACTTATTCAAACATTAACTTTGTAAGTGCCTGAAAATCAATGTTAAACAAGGTAAAAATATAC
Source organism: Bacteroidia bacterium (assembly GCA_025057675.1). Taxonomy (GTDB): domain Bacteria; phylum Bacteroidota; class Bacteroidia; order JANWVE01; family JANWVE01; genus JANWVE01. The sequence continues at coordinate 6,511 of JANWVE010000040.1, read as the reverse complement.
TTTAACCTTGTAAATTATTGAAAATCAATTCAAAATAAAGTAAAATTTTGGGAATCAGGGTTAAAGGGTTGCAAAAAGTCCATGCATTCAAGGTTTAACCTTGTATATACTTGAAAATGAACCTAAAACAAGATAAAGTGAACGCAGTTCAAATAAGGTAAAAAATCTTAACCTTGTAAGTAATTGATAATGACTATTAAACAAGGTAAAGCAGAGATATGTCTAAAAACAAGGTAAAACATCCAAAGGCAGCTTGCGTGAGGGATACGGAGCATGCCGTAAGGCAGTGCGCAGCGCAGCGTAGCACCGAGCGTGAGCGTAGTGCGTAGTAGCCCGACCCGAGCGCAAGCGAGGGACACGCCCAAAATTAAAACTTTTTAAGAATAAAAAACTTATCATGCAACAATTCACCGCTGCTTTTACCTTCGCATCCACGCAATAGGAGTAAGATAACTCTCTATATAATACCGATTATTTTCTTTTTTGAGCTTACATTTTTCCTTAGACCAACCCCAAACATTCTGCTGATACAATACAACCATGTCATTATCATATACTTCACCTATAATAGCCACATGCCCATAACGCTTATTCTTGAACACAATGATATCATCTTTTTGTGGTTTAACTAATCCACCATTGTAATACTGCCTAAGTCCGATTGGATTTCGCTCACCTGCTTTTACATTGTATCCTACCCAAGTAATCGCATAATGATACTTTGCAGGAATATAATACTTGAACTTTTCAAAATAATATCTGCGTACAAACTCCGTGCTTTCCCATTTTATTCCGTAATATACTCCTTTGTCGTTTTTATGAGGTTTTTTAGGAGATTGAAATACTAAACCATTGTAGTAAATAGGCACACCATTGTATTCATTGATAGGCTTTCCTATACGAAAATAGTCTATACACAACAAAATAAAAGCTACACATGACAGTAATATCAACCCTTTGGTCAAGCGCTTAGCCCATTTTTTCATGATGCGAAACTACGCAATTCTTATTTTTTTATGTATTGCATCAGCTATCAAAGGGCTTATGTCGTACACTTTGAGAAAACTATCTGAATATTTTTGGCTATTAGGATGAGTGTTTGTACCTGCTATTTGCTGAATAAATCCACAGCTTTTAATTCTTTCTAAACTACCCTCGGGAAGAACTAAATGCGTGGCTATTGCAAAAATTTTATCTGCGCCATGCTCTAAATACGCTGCGGCAGCACTCATAAGCGACCCACCTGTACGTATCATATCATCATAAATGACGACCGTTTTACCTTGAACAGGTGCATTTACTCCTGTAATTTTAGTTTCATCACCGCTTAACCTTGTTTTATACACAAAAGCGCTTTGTACTTGCATTTCTGCGGCTAAAGACTCTACCCATTTTGCTCTACCTGCATCAGTAGAGGCTAAAACAAAGTCCTCGCCACCTAAGTTTTGAGCCGCTTGTATTATCAATGGTTTTGCATATAAGTGCGTACAAACCATATCACCCTCAAAATAATGTGGAATACCTTCAGAATGCAAGTCAATCAAAAAAATATGGTTACCTCTGGGGGCTTTGGGAATATTTGAAAATAACCTCGCACGAGTTTTTGCTTTTACAACTTCACCTGCTTTAACAGCACGTTCCATTGTGCTGTACCCAAAATAAGGAATGACCAAAATTAAACTGTTTGCACCATACTTAACCATAGCACAAGCTATATCATACACGCTAATAGTATGGGCGTCTGTGCTAGTATCCGCAATAAAAATAACGTCTTTATCTTGTATATCCGATACAATACGGTGATATATCTCACCATCGGGGAAGATTTTTTTCTCTATAACTCCCTGCTCTGCTTTTTCAAGAAAATGAATTAGGTTATTCTGTAAATACGCATATTGCGGGCTGGCAAAAACGAGGTATTTACTCATCTTACCCTATAAATTGAACAGAATACAAGTATAATTTATTGACTAAATTGAGTATTGGGCTGGGATAGACCCCAAAAATAACCATTCCTGCAATGAGCAGACCTAATGCAGTGTAGCTTAAAGCATCAGACTCAAAAGGTACGTGAGTATTTTTATCAGGTTTAATAAAACAAATGCGACGGATGATGCTCAAATAATAAAACGCAGCCACCACGGAGGTAATTATACCTACCACAGCAGGAACGATAAGCTTAGATTTAATAGCCGCAGCAAATACTTGATACTTTCCTATAAAGCCTACAAATGGCGGAATCCCCGATAGTGCTAATATACATACAGATAGTAAAATAGCATACGCAGGCTTTTGGTAATATAGTCCTTGTAGATCTTTAGAGTTAGTACTCAGGTTTTCGCCCTCAATCAAAGAAATTATCCCAAAAGTAGCTATGTTCATGATAGTGTAAGCAATCATATAAAATACGACTGCTTGAAAACCAATATTTGAGTACGAAGCAATAGCTAAAAGTACATATCCCGCATGGGCTATACTAGAATAAGCTAATACTCGTTTCAAGTTCATTTGGCGGATAGCCATAAAATTGCCCCATATCATTGTAAGTATAGATACTGCTTGGAGCATTAAGTTTATTTTAGGAACGGCGCTCATAGCTACGATAAAAAGCATCATACCCCAGAAAGATGCACTCTTAGATGCGGTAGACATAAAGCCCACTAAGGGAGTAGGTGACCCTTGATACACGTCAGGGGTCCAAAAATGAAAGGGGAAAGCAGATACTTTGAACAAAAAGCCAATCAAAATTAAACCTATTCCAGCGTAAAATAGAGGTGAGTAATGTAATAAAGCCATGTTCATTTTGCTGTAATTTGTACTGCCAGATGCACCGTATATCAGGGCAATGCCGTACAAAAGAAAAGCTGATGCAAAAGCACCTAATAAAAAGTATTTAATGCCTGCTTCATTATTCTCTTTACGCGTTTTGATTGCTCCTGCCATAATATACAAACATACGGACATTGTTTCTAATCCAATGAAGGTGATAATGAGGTCATTAGCATTTGCTAATAATATCATACCAATTACAGCGAATAAGGTTAAGACTGTTATCTCTCCTGTAATGTCGTCTTTATATTGTTTAAGTTTTCGCAGGTATGGAACGGCAAAAGATAAAGTAAAAGCACCCGCAATACATAAAACTACATGAAATAACGATGCAATACCTCTGACTTTAAGCATTCCATTGTAGATAGACACGCTTCTGTAAATATCACCTGTTTTGTCATCAAATGGGAACTCTAAAATAGCGGATATTAGCAGAGAAGCTATTCCGATATAAGGAACTACGATACTTTTGCGGTCAATGGCTTCGGCAATCATTAAAAAAAGTGCCATTACTAAAAGTAGTAACAGGGGTAGACTTTGTAAAATGTCTAAGGTCAGACTTTCCATATTTTGCATGCAATTTACGGTAATTATTGGAAAAGAAACAAATTTTTCTTTGTTATTTTGTTGGGCGTGTCCCTCGCTGCGCTTCGGGTCGGGCTACTCCGCACTACGCGTTCGCTTCGGTGCTGCGCTTCGCTTCGCACTGCCTTACGGCATGCTCCGTATCCCTCACGCAAGCTGCCTTTGGATGTTTTACCTTATTCTTATGCATATCTTTGCTTTACTTTGTTTAATTTTGATTGTCAAACACTTACAAGGTTAAAATTTTTTACTTTGTTTGAACTATGTTGGTTTTATCTTGTTTTCTATTCATTTTCAGTTATTTGCAAGGTTAAGCCGTGAATATATGAACTTTTGATAACATTTTAATCCTGAATAGGTATGTTTTACCTTATTTTGATTTCATTTTCAATGAGTTACAGAGTTAAAATGTATTTTTACTTTGTTTGATTTTGATTTTCAGGCACTTACAAAGTAAAGCTTTGAATAAATAGATTCTGCCAACCTGCAAAGGTTTTTGCGTGAGGCATGCGAAGGGTGCGTCAGCAGTGCGTAGCGCAGCGTAGCACCGAAGCGATAGCGCAGCCCGTAGCACGCCGACCCGAGCATCAGCGAGGGACACGCCCAGAAAAGTATTGTCTGATATTGGTTAAAAAGGAACTTCATCAATAGGGGGAGATGTATTAGGGTTGGTTTTTGTATTATTTTTTTGATTAATTTTTGAGGGGATGATGATTATATTATTAGAATCGGTGTTAGGCGGAGGTTCAAATGAGGTAGAGGGTTGTATAGTATCTGTTAAAGGAGCGTTGAGTAAATCTTCGTCCTCATCAGTAAATTTGACAAATTGATTTAAGAATTTTAAGCGTACTTTTCCTACGGGTCCGTTTCGCTGTTTCCCAATAATCACTTCGGCTACGTTTTTGTTAGATAATCCTGTTTCAGGGTCTGTGTCTAATCCGTAGTATTCAGGGCGGTAGAGGAACATTACCACATCGGCGTCTTGCTCAATACTGCCTGACTCACGTAAATCACTTAATTGTGGGCGTTTATCAGGGCGGCTTTCTACTCCCCGAGAGAGCTGCGAAATAGCAATAATTGGAATATCTAAATCTTTGGCAAGGGCTTTTAAGGAACGAGAGATTTTAGCAATTTCCTGCTCTCTGTTCATACTTTTGCTGTCATTACTGACATGCATAAGCTGTAAGTAATCAATAATTGCGCATTCAATGTTACGTTCAACTTTTAATCTTCGGCATTTGCTTCTAAGTTCGTCAATAGAAAGAGCGGCAGTATCATCAATTATGATAGGGGCATTAGATAAAATAGTTGTTTTTTTATGGAGTAAATCTAACTCATAAGGGTCTAATTTACCTGTACGTAATTTTTGGGCATCAATTTCGACTTCGGCAGCAATAAGGCGCTGGGTAAGCGCTTGTGCAGGCATTTCTAAACTAAATATCACGACGGGCTTTTTGAAAAGTATAGCCATATTTCGGGCTATACTGAGTATAAAAGCGGTCTTACCCATAGAGGGGCGCGCAGCCACAATGGTTAATTCAGACTTGTGAAAACCTTGTGTCATTCGGTCTAAGGCTATAAAGCCCGATCCTATTCCCAAGTATGCATCAGGGCGATTACGTAGTTCCTCAATCTGTTCTAATACTTCAATAACTAAACTACTTACAGGTGCATAATTTTTTTTGAAATTTAATTCAGAAAGTTCAAAGAACATCTGCTCTGCTCTATCTAGTTGCTCAAATACATCTTTTTGGTCCTCATAAGCATCTTTAATAATTTCTCCTGAGGCACGTATCATTTCTCGGGCAATGTATTTTTGTGCAATAATACGAGCATGAAATTCTATATTCGCTGCCGAAGCAACCCTGGAAGTAAGCTCTGTGATATAATATGCCCCTCCTGCGGTGTGCAGGTAGTTTAGTCTTCGTAACTCTTCTGTAACAGTCAGGATATCAATAGGTTCAGAACGCTCTGCTAAGTTCAAAATAGCTTCATAAATTTTACCGTGCCTATCATCGTAAAATACTGCGGGGCGTAGAATATCGCTTACTTTGAGTAAGGCATCTTTTTCTAACATCAATGCACCAAGAACCGCCTGCTCTAGATCCGTGGCATGAGGTAGGATTTTACCCGCATTTTCCAACGGGTCAGGAACTAATGCATTTAATCCTGCACCTTTCTTTTTTTCACTCATATTCGGCTCTCATTACAAAGGTAAGAATTCTATTATAACGTTTCCATAAAGAAATTATTTATTATGCTGTACTGAGTTGATATTCTTTTTTACTGTATTTGGAATTTTTTGTGTTAGCGGCTTAAATTTTCTATGCATGGGAATTACTTTGAGATATATGAAAATAAGATCTTAGAAGCAGTTGAATTTTGATATTTTAGGCGTGTTCTTGATTGCGTTTCGCTAACTTTCATACAGTCATCAAGGGGTGTGCTGTGGGCTACATGTGAAGTACCCCAATTCGAGTGCGGTGAGAAGGATGCGCATAAAGATTATATTAAGTCTATTTTCTTTTTACAAAAAATGAGTATGAATTAGTTATTAAATGTTTTTTGGGCGTGTCCTTGCCCACGTCTTGCTATGCTCGTGTGGGCAAGGTCGGCGTGCTACGGGCTGCGCTTCGCTTCGGTGCTTCGCTAACGCTACGCACTGCTTAACGCACCCTTCGCATGCCTCACGCAAGAACCTTGGCAGGTCGGCAGGTGCTATTTATTCAAAGTTCTACCCTGTAAGTACTTCAAAATGAACACTAAACAAGGTCAAAATATATTTTTACCTTGTAAATTATTGAAAATGAATTCAAAATAAAGTAAAATTTTGGAAATCAGGGTTAAAGTACCGTAAAAAGTCCATGCATTCAAGGTTTAAGCTTGTATATGCTTGAAAATGAATGTAAAATAAGGTAAAATAACACCACTTGAAATAAGGTAAAAAATTTTAACCTTGTAAGCAGTTGATAACCCATATTAAACAAGGTAAAGCTAATGTATGTCTAAAAATGAGGTAGAACATGAAAATACAGTTTGCGTGAGGGATACGGAGCATGCCGTCAGGCAGTGCGCAGCGCAGCGTAGCACCGAGCGT
>JANWVE010000003.1 GCA_025057675.1 Bacteroidia bacterium | reverse complement strand
CCCCGTAGCACCGTTAGCCCGTAGCACGCCGACCTTGTGGGCATACGCGCAGCGTAACGCCCACAAGGACACGCCCAGAAAAACTATATTACTCACAATTACTCACAAGAAATAAAAACTGACAAATATTCCACTCATAATTGATATTCACTTTTAGCAATAATTTAACTTGGCTATTTAAATTATAGTTTTTACTGTACAAATATAACATATTTTTTTTGTTCCATAAGATTTTGTAAATAACCTATTGATTTATTCAAACAAATTCACATATTTTTTTCAATAAATGCTATTTTTTATTAGGTTTTTGTCTTCATATTGACTAACTTTGCTTTCAAAACTTTTTGTTGTAATTTAAAGTGATAACGTATTAAAATATGGAACTTAATTTTGACCTTCCTGAAAAAGACAAAACGCCACAAAGTCTTATAAAAGTAATTGGAGTAGGCGGCGGCGGAAGCAATACTCTGAACAATATGTACCATAAGGGTATAGCAGGAGTAGACATGCTGATATGTAACACTGACCGACAGGCTTTGGCAATGAGTCCCATCCCTTACAAAATACATCTTGGACAGAAACTGGTACAAGGATTAGGCGCTGGCGGAGACCCTGAGGTAGGACAAAAAGCCGCCAAAGAAAGTGAAGAGGAAATCCGAGAATACTTGAAATCAGGACATACACAAATGCTGTTTATTACAGCAGGTATGGGCGGAGGTACGGGAACAGGTGCAGCGCCTGTTATCGCACGTATTGCCAAAGAAATGGATATCTTAGTTGTGGGTATAGTAACCACCCCCTTCTCGTTTGAAGGAATGCCGAGAAAAGAAAAAGCTAAAATCGGATTAGAAAAACTAAGAGAATACACAGATACTCTTCTCATAATCAACAATGACAAAATTCATCAAATTCTTGGCAACAGCGGAATTAGTGTCAAAAAAGCTTTTGCTTACGCCGATGATGTACTGTTTAATGCTACACGAGGTATAGCTGAAATCATTACTCGACCTGGAATGATAAATGTTGACTTCAAAGATGTTAAAAATGTAATGACAAACGGAGGAACAGCCATCATGGGAACAGCTACCGCAGAAGGAAATAACCGCGCCAAAGAAGCCGTAGAAGCAGCTATGTCTAGCCCACTACTTGACAACGTGGATATCAGAGGAGCAAGAAGCATATTAGTTAATATTACAGGTAGCGAAGAAAGCCTAATGTTAGATGAGTTTACTTACATCAATCAATATATACAAGAGAGAGCAGGCGGCACAGCAGACTTATTTACAGGAATGGCTTACGATAATAACATGGGCGATAAACTCTCTGTCACTGTCATTGCCACAGGTTTTAATAATGATTACAAAAGCAGTAAAATACAAATAAATTCACTTAATATCGCTAATAAAAACACAGAAGAGAGTAAAAACCTAATAAAAAATGAAAATTCTTTCAAAGAAACTTTTATGGTTAAAGATATACTAACAGAAGAAAAAAACAAAGAAATCACTATTAATAAACAGACATCAGAAATAGAAAAACCCACTAAAAGTCATGTAACTATTATACAACAAAAAACAGAAGGAATTGCAGACCAGGAAACTCAAAGCATGAGTAAGAAAAAAGTTTTTGATTTATATGGTAACGAAACTCCCGAAGACAATTTTGAAGCAGAGAAAGAAAAATTGCAAAGAGAATTTGAAAATCGCTTGAAAAGTACTAGTAATAATAAAAGCGTAGATTACAAAGACCAAAAAATACTCAAAGAATTAGAAGATATACCTGCATACAAGCGCATGGGAAAAGATTTCAGCCATCAGCAAGAAATTATTATATCAGGTTCTAAAACTATTTTACAAGAGAAAGTGGACCCCCAAACAGGTGAGAAAAAAATCACTCTCAAAGAAAATAATTCACATTTACATGACAACGTAGATTAAGACCTCTAATTCATAACTCAAATGGCACTCATATTTGATATTGTTGTTTGTTTAATTATTGGTTTAGGGGCTTGGAAAGGTTATCAAAAGGGAATTGTTAAGCAAGTGCTGGTCGTTATAGGAGTCATTGTGTTCGTAGTAATAGGTCTCAAAATAGCTACATGGATTGGTAAAAGTATAAAAACCTTAGTACAACCACACTTCATTCCATTATTTTCTTTGGTTCTAACAATCATTTTTATTGTATTAGCCATTGCTCTAGTCAATAAATTTGCACAAAAGGTACTTAAAACTGTGATGATGAGTAAAATTAACCGATTAGCAGGAGGACTCCTGACTGCTTTTTTATATGCCAGCATATTATCTGTATTATGCTACATCCTGCATCAAGCTAAAGTTGTTGGTCCTGCCTTTACACAGCAATCTATTACTTACATGATTTTAGTCAATGCAGCACCCAAGATATATCATTATACTTTATCTATCTTGCCAATTGTCAAAGAAGTCGTAATAGACTTTATTAACATGTTAAAGTCTTTGTCCATTCCGCAGTAGGGGGGAAAAGTATGGCTATTGAATGTGAAGTTATTTACAAAAAAGTTAAACGTATTACCCTCAAAGTAGATTATACTCTTAAAGTAAAAGTGATATGTCCGTTCTCCTGCTCCAAGCAAGAAGTGGAACGCTTTGTGCAAAAAAAGCAAAAATGGATACAAGAACAGATATCTTACTTCAAAACTCTTAATTACAAACAAATTCCATTAAAAAACAACGAAATTTTACTCTTTGGCAGTGCTTATAGGTTTGTCTATGTCCCTGAAATGATAGGTAAAACACAACTCAACCACAATAAAAAGATGATTTACACTGCTAATCTGCTTACACAAAAGAAAATTCTACTACAATGGTATCAAAAATTTGCTCACCTATTCCTCAAAGAACGATTAGCTTACTGGGCAAAAAAACATCATTTTTCTTATAATAAAGTTACTATAAGAAATCAAAAAACTCGGTGGGGGAGCTGTTCGTCAGTAAAAAACATCTCTCTTAACTGGCGCTTGGTTAAGATGCCTATTTGGGTAATAGATTACATTATTTTACATGAATTAGCGCATACTGTACATCTCAATCACTCAAAAGATTTTTGGGCTTTGATACAGCAGCTTTGTCCTTACTATCAAAAGGCAGAGACGTGGCTCAAAGAATATGGTCATCAGTTATAATTGTCTCACAGCTCAACAGAAAATCTTTTTGATAAATTTTATTTTTTGGGCGTGTCCCTTCGCTGCGCTCGGGTCGGCGTGCTGCGGGCTACGCTATCGCTTCGGTGCTTCGCTACGCTCCGCACTGCTGACGCACCCTCCGCATGCCTCACGCAAATAAACCCTGCACTAATCCTGCTCAAATCAACAAATTATGTTTTTTGAGAAACTTTTTATCGACACCTGCAATTTCCATTACCTCCTCAACAGAAAAACCTTTCTGTAACAGATTCTGAACGGTAAGTACTTTTTCTTGTTCTGCGCGTTGTTTCTCTTGTTCTAATTCTCTCTCCTACTTTTTAAGTCTCTTCTCTAAACGCAATACCTTTCTATCTAACTTACCAAACATCTCCTCATAAGCCATATCCGCAAACTCCTCATCATTTAACTTCTCTCTTAATGCCTCATCTGCATTCGCCTTCTCTAACCGCTTCATGATTAAACTAATATCTTTATCCTTCGGAATATATGGCACATTCAACGTACGATTACCTGGCTTGACATCACTCAAACGATACTCCTGATTGAATAAATCTAACAACTCACTCAACCTATTCCGCAATACAGGTTTTAACCTCGGCACTTGTATCACATACGTCTGATGTGTTAATTTATCTAAAAATTCAGAGGGGTTTTCTATATTCTTTTCATAAAAAAGGTCTTTGCAAACAAGATGGGCATGCACCGCAGGGTAGGGCAAATCTTTGAGATCGAAACCTAATATGTATATGGTAATGATAGGTAAATCATCAGATTGGTATTGTTGAGCAAGATAGCCCCTAAATCGGAGTACGTCTGCGTGATAACTTCGGTTAGATTTTTGAATTTCTATCAACACTTTGGTTTTCTTTTTGTGTTCATCTATAATCTCTGCGATAAAATCTAACCTTTGAGTGAGCATGTAGGTTACATCTGCGTCTGTTTTGTGATAAGTTTTTTCTTGGGGTTTGAGTTTGAGCGCTTTTATTTTTTTGTTGATGATGCCGATAAAGCATTTAGTTACGGCTTGATCTTCCATCATGTATTTGAATACAGCGTCAAATATAGGATTAGCTATGTAAGCCATTGTACAAGGATACAAAAAAATAGAGATAATGGGTTGATAGAATTAAGTACATGCAAGCGGGTGAGTTTAAAGAAGTGCGAGGTTTAGACTGCGTGAGGCATGCGGAGGGTGCGTGAGCAGTGCGTAGCGTAGCGAAGCACCGAAGCGATAGCGTAGCCCGTAGCACGCCGACCCGAGCGCAGCGAGGGACACGCCCAAAATTCAATTTTTTGCATCTACCTCGTTGTAATTAAGGTCTTTCCCAAATGTTTCTTGTAAGCCATACAAAGCCCATAGTGCTAAGCCCGCACTGAAAAATGCCGTAATTATCGCTGATGTAATAGTACCTAAAGGTTTTAAGAGTTGAAACAAGGTAGTCAGTACAATAACTGAACCTCGTACAAAGTTTGGAGTAGTGGTAGTTACTGTAGCGCGCAAATTTGTCCCAAACTGTTCTGATGCTATGGTAACAAAAACTACCCAGTAGCCAGTCCCTATCCCTAAAATTAAATAAAACCAGTAAAAAGTAGTGATATTCATAGGTACAGTAAGAAAAACGACAGAACTTAACAAGGAAAACAAAATAAAAATAATTACTACTTTTTTGCGAGATTTTAGTATTTGACTTAAAGTGCCACTTAACACATCACCAATAGTTAAGCCTATGTAAGTATACATAACTACACGGGCTTGATCTACCTTAGCTGTAATCGGAATAATTCCAAATGTGCGTGCAAACTCAGAGGATAAAGTAGTCAGGATGCCTACTACATACCAAACAGGTAAGCCGTTCAAAATACATTTAAAGTATGTTAGAAATCTTTTTTTGTGGTTAAATAGCATTAAAAAATTTCCTCTACTTATATTTTCTGCTTCTTTGGCTTGTTTGAACATACTTGACTCAGTTACTCCTATACGTAAAAGTAGCAGTACTAATCCCAGTACTCCGCCTACAAAATAACTCAATTTCCAGTCTTGAAAGTATTGATATACTAATCCTGCGGCTACGGCGCCCATTGCGCCCATAGAAACCACTATCATTGTGCCGTAGCCTCTTTTTTCTTTACTCATCATTTCTGCTACTAAGGTAATTCCAGCGCCTAGTTCTCCTGCTAATCCTACTCCGGATACAAACCGCATTACTGCGTATGCTTCTAAGTGATAGATGGGCAGGTCGGTTATTATGCCATTAAGGATATTAGCAATAGAGTACATCATGATAGACCCAAAAAGTACAGATAGACGCCCTTTTTTATCGCCGAGAATTCCCCACAGGATACCTCCTATTAGCATACCACCCATTTGCATATTGAGTAAAAACAGACCAACTCTTTCTAAATCTTTTGGGTCAGTGATGCCTATGGCTTGTAAGCTGGGCAAACGTACTATACTAAATACAATAATATCATAAATATCCACAAAGTAGCCTAAAGCGGCTACAATAATGACAGTATACACAGAGCGATTTCTATTCATATAGTTCTATACAAGTTTTTCTTTTTTATTTTGGGCGTGTCCTTGCTGGCGTTTCGCTTTGCTCATGCCAGCAAGGTCGGCGTGCTGCGGGCTGCGCTTCGCTTCGGTGCTGCGCACTGCTTACGCACCCTTCGCATGCCTCACGCAAACTATTCTACCATTTGAAGCTCCATCTTAATATCTTTAAGTGGTTTATCTTGGGTGTTTTTAGGTACTTTGGCGATTTTATCTACTACTTCCATACCAGAAATAACTTCTCCGAACACAGTATATTGCATATCTAGGTCAGGTCTGCCGCCGAGGGTGTAGTACATTTTTTTCTCTTCATCGGTGTATTTGATACCGAAGTAATTTTCTATCATGGTTAGTTCTTCGGGTTTTACAGGTCCTGCCTGGACGATGTAGAATTGTGAGCCGCTAGACTCACGTTCAGGGTTCATCATATCAGGTAGGCGGGCTGCGGCTACGGCGCCTCTTTTATGAAGATGATTTCTTTTAATTTCTGCTTTAAGATTGTAACCAGGTCCACCTTGTCCTGGGGGTATTTTAGAATTAGGGTCTTTGGTAGTGGGGTCGCCCCCTTGTATCATAAAACCATCTATAACTCGATGGAATATGCTCCCGTTGATAGTTTTTTCCTTAGCCAATTTGATAAAATTATCTCTGTGTATGGGAGTATCATCGTACAAAGCGATTATGATTTCTCCCAAAGAGGTAGTGATTTTTACTTTTTTAAGTTTAGAGAGGTCTGTGCTTAGTTGTTGTGGGGTAGGTTTGGCGGCAGTATTATCCTGATGCGTCAGATTTGTGTTTTCTGATGTCTTATTGTTAGAATGGCAGCTCAACAAATAAAAGGTGCATAGTAGGATTATGAGTTTAACTTTCATACTGCAAAGAAATGAAAAAATTACACAAGTGGTTAATCTAGTCAAATAGTAATTTTTTTACTGCTAAGGTTTATTTTTGGGCGTGTCCCTTCGCTGCGCTTCGGGTCGGGCTACTGCGCACTACGCGTTCGCTTCGGTGCTTCGCTGCGCTCCGCACTGCCTAACGGCATGCTCCGTATCCCTCACGCAATTTAACTCCACATGTATGTACTTTACCTTGTTTAATTTTGATTATCAATGAGTTACAAAAATTAAAACTTGTTTTTACTTCGTTTAATGTTCATTTTCAAATATTTACAAGATTAAAGCTTGCATAAATAGGTTTATTTAGTATGTTAGTAGTGTTTTTTTGTGAGAATGTGTTAGTAGCGTGTGAAGAGAGGTAGAAGCGTAGTTTAAGATGCTAATCCCCAATGCATAAAAAATACTTGTTTAAGAACTATCAAGTGTATTGCTTATACTTGCAGGATGACCGAAAAAAACCAAATTATTTTTGGCTATCATGCTATTATTGAAGCCTTTAAAGCAGGAAAAACATTAGATAAAATTTTACTTAGTCAAAAAGCGGCTAGAAATGAACTATTAGACAAGATACTCGTACTGGCTAAAGCACATGAAGTATGGATACAACGCGTACCCGAGGTAAAAATTGAAAAAGAAGCCCGAGGTCAGAATCATCAGGGGATTGTGGCGTACCTGTCAGAGATACGGTATGCAAACTTAGAAAGTCTTATCACACAAACTTTTGAACAAGGCAAAAACCCTTTGATTGTAATTTTAGACGGTGTAACCGATGTACATAATTTTGGTGCTATTGCCCGAGCGACATACTGTGCAGGTGCAGACGGATTAGTTATTCCTACTCAAAACAGTGCAAAAATTAACAGTGTTGCCATAAAAACCTCTGCGGGTGCGCTTATGCATTTACCTGTCTGTAAAGAAAAAAGTTTGAAAAGTACTCTGAATTACTTAAAGGAGTGCGGTTTGCAAATAGTAGCTTGTACCGAAAAAGGTACTACAAACTTGTATGACACTGACTTTACCCTCCCAACAGGGATAGTTATGGGTTCAGAGGGTAGAGGCATACAAGATGCATTATTAAAACTATCTGATATGCAGGTTAAAATTTACATGTATGGCAAGTTATCTTCATTGAATGTGAGTGTAGCCACAGGTATAGTATTATATGAAGCAGTTAGACAAAGAGAGTTCAAAAGCACTTGAAAATTTATTTTTTTATGTTTTTGTTACTGCGAGGTATAAGGTTGGTTATTTTTTACAACAAAATGAACAGATAATGAAAGGTATTTTTTAATGTTTTTTTGGGCGTGTCCTTGTGGGCGTTACGCTGCGCGTATGCCCACAAGGACGGCGTGCTACGGGCTAACGGTGCTACGCCCCACCCGCCCACCCCCTGGTCAAGGGTTTCAGTGTGGGCGAGGGGCTTCGCACCGTGCTACCGCACGCCCTCCGCATGCCTCACGCAAGCGGCTAAGAAACTAATCCCATCTATTCAAATTTTGACCTTGTAAGTACCTGAAAATGAATGTTAAACAAGGTAAAAATACACCTTAACCTTGTAAATATTTGAAAATGAGTGAAAAACAAGGTAAAGCTTATTTAATCAGGGTTAAAGGATTGTGTAAAGTCTATCTATTCAAGGTTTAACCTTGTACGTGCTTGAAAATGAGTACAAAACAAGATAAAACAACAGTGGTTCAAACCAAGTAAAAAATTTTAATCTTGTAAGTACTTGATAATGAATATCAAACAAGGTAAAGCAAAGGTATGTATGCAAATCAGGTAAAACATCCCAAGGCTACTGCGTGAGGCATGCGGAGGGTGCGTGAGCAGTGCGAAGCGCAGCGCAGCACCGAAGCGATAGCGCAGCCCGCAGCACGCCGACCCGAGCGCAGCGAGGGACACGCCCAAAAAATAACTTTTACTGTAACTCTACCTCTTCAATACTAATTGATTTTCGGTAATTTTCACTATCATTACCAGATAGTTTGTTTATTATCTCCGCAATGTCTTCGTCAAATATAGAACCTTTCAAATCATTGTTGTTTTGAATTTTTTTAAGTTCGGCGAGCGTCTTTTCCGTTGTATTTTGACTCAAAGCGCGTACACAATACACTGCCGTAGCAATATCTTTTTCATCTTTAGAAATGCTCTTTGATTTTATCCATCCTTTATCAATCCATGTACCTTTTCTACGTTTACCCACAATCTCTGTCCAATCTCCTTGTGTGCTTACAATAGCTATAATGTCAAAAGGTTCGAAAGAATTTTGTGTTACTGTGGTGAGCTCAGGGCGGCTATAAATAGGGGTATGATCGGTTATGCAAGCTACCTCTGCATTAGGAATGATAACCCTGGCATCAGCGTATCCCTCTTGGTTGCCTAAGGTACGTACTTTCACAAAAGAGTATTTACCAGTTTCATCTTTTTGTTCATCCCCGAGATAAGTAACTTTCTCGCCCAAAGATAAGGAAGTTATCCATTTACCTTCTTTTCGTGAAGGTTTGGTAAGAATAGACATTTTATCATATACACATATTGCTATGGTGCTAGATTTTTCTTTGTCTTCTTTTGAAGTATTTTTTTCTCCATTCTCAATATCATTCTTTTCTTTATCCCCTTTTCCTGTTTTAGTTTTTTTGTTACATGCTACGGACAAGATGAGTGTTCCGCATAGCAATATTAATAGTAGTTTTCTCATAAATTTATGGTTTTGGTACAAAGTTATATTAAATAACTGAAAGTAACCTCATTTTTTCAGGGTATTCAGATTATTTTTTCAAAGTAGCGATATATTCGATAATAGCTTGCACTTGTGCTTCTGATAGGCTGCTGTATCCAGGCATAACACCTTTTCCTTTTGTAATGATGCGTTTCTTTTCTGTTTCGCTTAAACTGCTCATTTTGAGATTTTTTGCCCCAGACTTACCTAAATCACCGTTTTCACCATGGCAGTTTATGCAAGCCGCTGTGTAGAGCTGTTTTCCGTATTCTGTAATTTCCTTCTTGATTTGTTCATTTTGTAAGGTATCTTTTGTGCTTGTAGGTTCTACCTTAGGTGCAGGAATGCTTTGTAAGACTATTTTGAGCTCTTTTTTGGTGATGTTTTTGTTAATCTCTGCCATTCCATAGCTGGCTACTATCAATAAAATGCATAAAACTCCTAGAACCTTATTATGTTTTTTGAAACCAATAATTCCCAAAGGAATGGATATAAAAACCAATCCAATTTTTACCCATAAGAAGTTAGATGTGTTGCCTGTGTTTATCAAGAGTAGCCCGCCTGTTAGCAAAAAAATAACACTTATGATAGACTCGGGAATTCTGAATTTCTTGCTAAATCTATCTAAATCTCCCAATTTGTTGATAATAAGTAGAACTAGTTTGTAGATGTATAGAAGCAAAAAAATCAGTACGCTTATCCAATGAATTTTTGAAAGAATATGATAAATATCTGCACTCATGTTACAAAGGTAACAAATATTCAAATATCTGATTGTATATTTTTCAAGGGTCATTTTTATTGGATGTATTTTTGAAAAAAATAAAGCAGTTAATTTTATTAGTTTTTGGGCGTGTCCTTGTGGGCGTTTCGCTGGCGCTCATGCCCACAAGGTCGGCGTGCTGCGGGCTGACGGTGCTGCGCCCCACCCGCCCACCCCCTGGACAAGAGTTTGAGTGTGGGCGAGGGGCTTCGCACCAAGCCTAACGGCTTGCCCTACGCATGCCTCACGCATGCAGCAAGCAGACTCAATCCATATACTCAAAACTTTAATCCTGTAAGTATCTCAAAATGAATGTTAAACAAGGTAAAAATACATTTTAATCTTGTAAACATCTGAAAATGAATGAAAAAAAGGTAAATTTTATTTAATCAGGGTTAAAGAGTTGCAAAAAGTCCATGCATTCAAGGTTTAAGCTTGTATATGCTTGAAAATGAATGTAAAACAAGGTAAAATAACCCCACTTGAAATAAGGTAAAAAATTTTAATCTTGTAAATATTTGATAATTAACATTAAACAAGGTAAAGCAAAGGTAGGTATAAAAACAAGATAAAACATCCCAAGCTTGCTGCGTGAGGCATGCGGAGGGTGCGTCAGCAGTGCGGAGCGCAGCGAAGCACCGAAGCGATAGCGCAGCCCGTAGCACGCCGACCCGAAGCGCAGCGAAGGGACACGCCCAAAAAAATTATATATTTCATATCTTGCTTTTTACTTGTCAAAAGTTTGTGGTTACCAATCAGTCTTCAAAATAAGTTGTATTTTTGCTTGCATGAAATTGTGGCAAAAGGGTTTTGAGGTCAGCAAGGAGATTGAAAAATTTACCATTGGCAAAGACCGAGAAATGGACATCTTTCTTGCTCCCCACGATGTGATAGGTTCTATTGCGCATATCACCATGCTACAAAGTATCGGTTTGCTGGCCGCAGAGGAGCTATCCACCCTCAAAAAAGCACTCATTGACTTATATCATCAAATTGAACAAGGTAACTTTGTTATTGAGGAAGGCGTGGAAGATGTCCATTCCCAAGTAGAATTGCATCTTACGCGTAAGCTGGGCGAAGTAGGAAAGAAAATCCACAGTGGGCGTTCTCGTAATGACCAAGTTCTTTTAGACCTCAAGCTGTTTATTCGCAAAGAAATTGAAAACACAGTATATTTAGTTAAAAACCTGTTTGATACTTTAATCCAATTGAGTGAAACTTACAAAAATGTACTCATTCCAGGCTATACACACTATCAAATTGCGATGCCCTCCTCTTTTGGACTATGGTTTGGCGCCTACGCAGAAAGCTTAATAGATGACCTGATTACTTTACAAGCTGCCTATCGTGTAGCAAATAAAAATCCATTAGGTTCAGCTGCGGGCTATGGTTCATCCTTTCCTCTAAACAGAACTATGACTACCCAACTATTAGGATTTGAACAGCTCAATGTTAACGTAGTGTACGCACAAATGGGTAGAGGTAAAACTGAAAGAATTGTAGCACAAGCTATGTCCAATATTGCGGCTACTTTAGGTAAGCTTGCCCAAGATGTATGTTTGTATATATCCCAAAATTTTGGTTTTATCTCATTTCCTGATGAGCTTACCACAGGGTCAAGTATTATGCCCCATAAAAAAAATCCTGACGTGTTTGAATTAGTACGCGCAAAAGCAAATAAAATTATGGCGCTGCCTAATGAAATTACTTTGATTACAACTAATCTAGCTTCAGGCTATCACAGAGACTTACAACTCATAAAAGAAAACTTTATCCCCGCTTTTACAGAGCTCAATGCTTGCTTGAACATTACAAATTATGCCATCAGTCAAATTATTGTTAAAGAAGGAATTTTAGAAGATAAACGCTACGAACACTTATTTAGCGTAGAAGTAGCTAATGAGTTAGTTCTAAAAGGTACTTCATTCAGAGATGCTTATCGCATAGTAGCAGAACAAATACAAAACGGTACTTTTGTTGCTCCCCGAGAAGTCAAGCATACCCACGAGGGTAGCATCGGTAATTTGAAAAATGAGGTTATACAAAGTGAAATGCAAAAGGTACTTAATACCTTTCCTTTTGAACAGGTCAATAAAGCCATACATCAACTGCTAAACAATTAACATGTGGTACAAAACCTGGTTTGATAGCCCTTATTATCACCTTTTATACGAACATAGAGATACTCAAGAAGCAGCTCAATTCATAGATGTTTTAGTAAATTTTTTACTATCTCAAAAATACATTTTACCTGCTTGTTCATGGTTAGATACAGCTTGCGGCACAGGCAGGCATGCTTTGTACTTAGCCCAAAAAGGATTCCAGGTTACAGGGATAGATTTATCTGAACATAACATCGCACAAGCTAAACAACAGTCTAAACATTTTTCTAATGTGGAGTTTTTTGTGCAAGATATCCGTAAGCCCTTGAATAAACAGTTTGATGTAGTGAGCAATCTTTTTACTTCGTTTGGCTACTTTGAACACGATGAGGAGAACTTTGAAGTAATTAAAAATTTAGTTCATCAGAGTAAGAATCTCATTATTTTAGATTATTTTAACGCAGATTATGTAGTTAAAAATCTTATCAGTCAGGAGAGAATAGTTAAAAAGGGGCTGACTTTTTACATTACTAGAAGTATTGTTGATAATACCGTTTTGAAGGAAATTGCTTTTGAGGACAAGGGTAGAGCATATTTTTTTCAAGAACGGGTAAAATTATACTTTCAACGGGATTTATATTCATTTTTTTGCCGAGCGGGTGCTTCTGTAATTTCCTGTTGGGGGGATTATCAAGGTAATTCTGAAGGTAAGCGATGTATTTTGATAGCTCAAAGAGTATAGCTTTTATTCTCAAATAATTCTTGTTCTACGCGGGCGCAAAGTAAATGAGCAATTAGCTCGTGTGCTTCTTGAATGCGGGCTACATCTGTGGAGTCAATACAAAAGCAATAATGACATAAGTTTTTCATTTTGCCCCCTGTTTTTCCTGTAAAACCGATGACAGTGCATTCTTTTTGAATAGCGGTTTCGAGCGCTAAAAGTACATTTTTAGAATTACCCGAAGTAGATATACCCATCACGATATCGCCTTTTTGGGCGAGTGCGGAGAGAGGTTTTTCAAAAATATATTCAAAACCAAAATCATTGCCGATAGCTGTGATTTCAGAGGAATTTGTGGTAAGTGCTATGGCTGGTAAAGGGGGTCTTCTTCGGTTGTAAAACGAACCTGAAAATTCAGCTGCCCAATGTTGGGCGTCTGCCGCAGAACCTCCATTGCCAAAAATAAGTAGTTTTTTACCTATTTTGAAGGCATCTATAAGCACTTGGGCGACTTTTTCTATGTATTCACTTTGCTCTAAAAGGATTTTTTTTATGCGTATAGCTTCCTGAATTTGCTGATAAACGTACATGATAGCACAAATTTATGTATTACAAAGATTAGATATATCAAGTCCAACGGCTTATTTTACGATTTATGTTTATTTCTGGGCGTGCCCCTCGCTGCGCTTCGGGTCGGCGTGCTGCGGGCTGCGCTATCGCTTCGGTGCTGCGCCCCACCCGCCCACCCCCTGGACAGGGGGCTGGGGGTTGTGCGGGGGGCTTCGCACCGTGCTGACGCACGCCCTTCGCATGCCTCACGCAGCAGCTTTTGGATGTTTTACCTTGTTTTTAGACGTATCTTTGCTTTACCTTGTTTGATGTTGATTATCAAACATTTACAAGGTTAAAATTTTTTACCTTGTTTGAATTGCTTTCATTTTATCCCGTTTTATATTGATTTTCAATTATTTACAAGGTTAAACCTTGAATACATGGACTACACACTCCCTTTAATCCTAAATACTGAAGTTTTATCTTTGTAATTTTTTTATTCTTTACTTATTTGAGCTAGGAAGCTCAAACTACGTTATCAGATACTTACAAGTACTTACAAGGTAAAACTTTGAATAAATAGCTTCTGTCGACCTGCCAAGGTTCTTGCGTGAGGCATGCGGAGGGCAAGCCGTCAGGCTTGGTGCGAAGCGCAGCGTAGCACCGTCAGCCCGTAGCACGCCGACCTTGTGGGCATAAGCGCAGCGAAACGCCCACAAGGACACGCCCAAAAAATTAAAACTTAATCTTTGAAGATGAGACTTTTGCGTAAAGACAAAAATAGACTTAATATAATTGTTTTTCTCACGCGTCCTTCCTTGCGTCTGCCCATAAGGTACACACAAAAAATTAAACTACTCTTTTTGTAAAGAAAAAATCAGGTTTAATATATCTAAATTGAACAAAACTTGCGAATACTTGTTATGTTATTAGCGTATGACAGAGAGTATTTACCCTATTTGCTTGAAAAATAATAAAGGCGAAGAGATATCTTTAGGCACTTATCAAGGCAAGGTACTGATGATAGTTAATATCGCTACGCGCTGTGGTTTCACGCCACAGTTAAGAAAGTTAGAAAAAGTATATCAGAAGTATAAAGATAAAGGTTTCGTTGTGATAGGTATCCCCAGTGATGACTTTGGCGGGCAAAACCCTGAAAATGATGAAGAAACTGTACGTACTTGTCAAGTGAATTATGGAGTAAGCTTTCCCATTTTCAGCAAAGTCAGCATAAAAGGTAAAAACAAACATCCGCTGTATGAATACTTAACCCGAAAAGATAAAAATGGAAAGTTCAGCTTTCCTGTTTTTTGGAACTACCAAAAATATCTAATTGACAAACAAGGTAAAGTAAGGCGAGTATTTTTAAGCATACTTCCTCCCAGCTCACTTATTATAGACCACAGTATTCAAAAGTTACTTTTGGAACAGGCAAGTAGCTAACTCATTTTTGCCTCAATATCTTTGATAACTGCTTCGTAATGCTCTTTTTGAGAAGGATTTTTGCTAATCAACGCCTGATAAATGCGAATGGCACGGCTATACTGCTTTTGTATAACAAATATCTTAGCCAAGGTTTCAGAAGCAATATCCTCATACTCTACAGTTTGATGCTCGGTTTTGTTCTCTGTAATGCTAATATCTAACGGGTCAGGTTTACTAATTTTCGGTTGACTCTCCAAAAACCTATCTATAATCTGATTTTGTAATGTTTTTTTATCTTGTATAAGCTGAGTTTTCTGACTTTTCTCGGAGTTGTGTTTCAAAATCATTTCCTCTAACCAGGAAAGATATTGATTAACAGTTTTTTCTTCTTTTTCTTCTTGTATGGACTTGTAAATTGGATAGGAAAGACCTGCCTCCAGAGTATTCATGTTTTGAGTCTCTGATGTTACTATATTTTTTTCTTGTTCATTTTGGGTTTCTGTTTCATTTTGTTTGACAGCTTGTGCCTCTCGGACTGCTTTTAGTTCTTGCTCAAACCATTCTTTCATTTTAGGTACACTCAAACTAACGGGTTCTTGTTCAGTTTCTGTATTGAGCAAAGCTGTTACGTTTTCAGAGCTATTTTGAGATATCAAATTATCGGATAAGTTATTTTTCTCAATGGGTTCGTAGATAGGATCTACTGTGTCTATGTTATTTTGTTGTATATTGGATGTGTCTTGAGTATTATCTTGCAAGGCTGTATCCTGTTTTTTTTTGGCACTTTGATTTTGAAATAAAGCCAAACGCGCTTTCTCTTGATTTTGTTGAATAGATTGTTTGAGTTTTTGTATGTATTCAATAGTAGGATTATACGTATCTTCCTCGTTAGATTGAGATAGTATCTGTTGTATTTCTTGAACTTGCTTTACAATAGGCGTTTCAGGGGTAGATATTGGGGTAACATCAGTCGGATAAGGGTTTAATATCTCCTCTATAAGTTCTTTATAGTGATTGGATGGTAAGGTTTCTGTTTGATTTTGAGACTCTCGATCTTCGGATAGCCATTCGGAATGTGACACAATTTGTCTTCGGTAGTCGGTGGGGTTTTCTATGAATTCTTGGAGTTTTCTACGATTAGGTGCATAAATGCTTGCTAATTTGAGTGCGTCTTTGTAAAGAGTATTTTTTGAGTTTGCTAATATCTTTGCTTGTTTGAAGTATAACAAAGCATAATAGGGGTATTCCTTGATGAGTGTCTGGATTTCTGGTAGATTTTCTTCCATAGTTCAAAAATAGTAAAAAATAAAAAATAATGATTGTTTTTTTATGGGAATGAGTTTTTGTGTTTATCTTTTTTTGGGCGTGTCCCTCGCTGCGCTTCGGGTCGGCGTGCTACGGGCTAACGGTGCTGCACCCCCTGGGCAAGGGTATAAGTGTGGGCGAGGGGCTTTGCACCAAGCCTGACGGCTTGCCCTCCGCATGCCTCACGCACGTAGTATTTTGATGTTTTATCTCATTTGTACGCATACCTTTGGTTTACCTTGTTTTATGTTGATTATCAAATACTTACAAGGTTAAGCTTTTTTACTTTTTTGAACTATATTTGTTTTATCTTGTTTTGCGTTCATTTTCAAGCATATACAAGGTTAAATCTTGAATACATGGACTTATTACACCCCGTTTAACCCTGAATATCTAAACTTTACCTTATTATGAATTGATTTTCAATGATTTACAAGGTTAAAATATATTTTTACCTTGTTTAGTATTCATTTTCAATTACTTACAAGGTTACATTTGAATAAGTGGACTTAGTCGGATAGCTGCGTGCGTGAGGCATGCGGAGGGTGCGTCAGCAGTGCAAAGCACCGAAGCGATAGCGCAGCCCGCAGCACGCCGACCCGAAGCGCAGCGAAGGGACACGCCGAAAATACCATAAAAATTATTTATATCAGCCTAATAAATCAATAATTTCTCAATCCTGTAACCTGCTACTCTAATCCAATACATACCCTTGGGTAAATCTACTATGTTTAACCTCGTAAGTGCTTGACCAACTCTAAATTCTGATATTATTTTGCCCTGTACATCAGTTATTTGACCTTGTTTAACTGTATTATCATTCAAAGTTTGAATGATAACATACTCATTGGCAGGGTTAGGATAGATCTGCAACTGAGGTAGTAAATCCACAGGTGATGATATGTATGAAGCAGTATAAGAATATCCATTAGACATATTAGAAGCACAACCTTGATTGTAGGCTATTACAGTATATATTCCTGTAACAGTGGGCGTATAAGTGCTATTTGTTGCGCCATGTATTGGATTACCATTCAAGAACCATTGATATTCCGTAGCTGGACTTGCATTTGCTATCAAAGTGCTACCTGAAACTGTAATAATCGGAAGTGAAGGCTTAATGGATACTTGCACTAACACAGGTACACGCAGACTGGTACAATTTCTTTCCCTTATTTTCCAATTATAGAAAAAGAAGTAATTATTTGCAACCGAAGATTTTTTAATGCTGGCTAACCCTAAAACAGTATAAGGAAAGGGAATACCATTATAGTTTCGTAATAACCTGCCGAGACTACTGGTAGATAAACCTATCTTATAATCTGTACCTTGTTTAAGGGCAAATCCAAGATAAATTTGATGCTTTCCTACCCCTATATTAACTGTTTTGGCAGCTACTACATCCCCATTTTTATCTTGCACTTGAATAGTTCTATCTCCTGCCTGAGTAGAATAGACCGTTACGCTATCTATAATCATGTCTTTGAATACATCAAAAATGAGGTAGTAATTTGGTGAAACCGTGTTGGCAACTAATGCAAAACTTGTGTCTGCTGCTCCTATGGTCAGTAAAGGATTTTTTACCTCCTCTGCAAGATAATAAGTAGTGGTAGAAGTAAGAGCAGGCGTAGTAAAATTATTACCCGTAAATAAAGGTGTGGTACTTGTTAATGTATTATACCAGCAGATTTGTCCACCATTTAAGGGTGATGCACTCAGTGTGGTACTTGTTCCTTTGCAAATACTTGCATTATTTGCAGTAGGACTTGTTAATGTGTTAATTTGAATATAATTAGGTTTGAGCGTGGTATCTTTACCACATCCACCGCTTACAACAAGTTGGACGTCATAGCTGCCTGGCTGCGTGTAAACGGCAATAGGATTATCTACTGTACTACTTGTACCGTTTCCGAAGTTCCAATTATACATAAAAGCGTTATTACTTTTATCTTTAAATGATATGCTCACAGGTACATAGCAGAATGTCTGAGGGTAAGCTTCAAAATCGGCTTCTACACCTGGTTGATAAGCGTTTCCTATTCCTACTGCGTACCAAGCATTAGATACACTTGCATATTCAGGACTACAATAACCATACAAATCACCTGTGGCAATAAGTGAATAAAAACGTGCATCAGCGTATACAGATGAAGGGGTAAGATACACACTCAAACTACGGTAGGCAATTTTTTCAGCTTTATTAAAGCCAATAGCAGACACATTAAAGGAGTTACCTATGTCATTAGTACCGCTTCCGCCTTCGCAAAGTAAGTAGAACCAATAATTTTGAACTCCGCTGTTTGTATGCACTCCTGCGTTATCTGCTGTACCAAAATACCAATAATTGCCGTGATATGTATCTGGGTTACCGTATGCGTTAGGGTTACTCATACTTCTGATACCCACTCCATAAGCGTGAATGTCCTTTCCAACTATCCAACTAAATTTTGAGGGTCTATAAGCTTTTTCTACACATTTAGCGAATATATCACTAAAAGACTCGTTCAAAGCACCTGACTCAGCATAATAAATTAACCCTGCTGTATATCCTGTAACCCCATGCGTGAGTTCATGGGCAACTATGTCTATAGAAGTTAGAGGACCGTAAGCACCACTGCCATCTCCGTAGGTCATTCTCCATCCATCCCAGAAAGCATTAAGATAGTTAGTGGAATAGTGTACATAGCTTAGCAAAGGTGCGTCAGAACCGTCGTAACTTGAACGATTATGAACATTTTTGAAATAGTCATAGCTCATTTCAGCGCCCCAGTGTGCATCTGTGGCTACCTCATCTTGTTGTGGATTTACATTGTTCCAAATGTTATCTGTATCTTCAAAATCTACGGATGCGCTATAATCAGTGCCATTGAGCATATTGTAAGTTTCTACTCCACTGCGACTCGTTTCTTTGAGATGAAATAAATTTGTACTAACAAACGTAGTTTTTATACTTTGAACTCCACTGTATCTTGTATGAGCAACTCCGGTTGAGTCCAAAGTATGAATTAAATCCTGAGTTAAAATAATTTCTCCTGTTTGGGCATCAACATAGACCCTTTTGCGAGATAAAGGTTGATAGCTGTAAATATCAAACTTATAGCTCAAATAAAAATTTGTGGGATTAAATTCATAATTTTTGGGTGCGTACACAAGCGTTCCTTTGGGAAAGTAGGTAGCGGAAGGGTTTTTTTGTTCAAGCTTAAAATGCTGTTCCATTTGAGGGATTTGCCACATATATACCTTTGCATTAAAATATGAAAGCGCTTTTTGTAATGCGGTGCTTTCGTTTAATTGTATCAAAGGTAAGCTGGATAAACTGTCGTAAAAAATGCCATTAGCGCTGTGTAAATAACCATCTTTGAAGTGCAGTATGTAAATACCTGTTTCTACGGGAAAGCCATTGTGATATTGCTGATACCTGTGATGAATATAGCCAAGTTCATCTTGTGTGGTTTGGATAAGGCTAAAATCGTCGTTATTTGAAGCATGTAAGGCTTTTTTTAACCAAGAGATAGCGTTATTTTGTGAGATTTGATAACCATCTTGTATGCGAATATAGGCAGGGGTACGCAATCGCGAATAGTGAACTAAAGATGTATTTTTAATAATTGTGTTAGCCTCTTTACCCTTATAGGTTTGTGCATAGGTAATGGTTGCAAAGCTTATGAATATAATCAAATGAGTAAAGGTACTTACTTTCATTACGCGAAAATAATGAGATTTTTGAGAATGGCAAGGTAGATATGAAAGGTGTGTTTGTAAATGAGGTTAAATTAGGTAATTTAGTTTATTTTTTGGGCGTGTCCCTTGCTGCGCAAGGGTCGGGCTACTGCGCACTACGCTGACGCTTCGGTGCTACGCTATCGCTTCGCACTGCCTAACGGCATGCTCCGTATCCCTCACGCAAGGTGTATTTTGATATTTTACCTGATTTTTATACCTATCTTTGCTTTACCTTGTTTTATTTTCATTATCAACTACTTACCAAGGTTAAAAAATTTTACTTTGTTTGAATTGCAGTTATTTTATCTTGTTTTGTATTGATTTTCAAGTATGTACAAGGTTAAACCTTGAATACATGGACTTTTAATAGCATTCTAACCCCGAGTACACAAGTTTTACTCTGTTTTGCTTTGATTTTGAAGTATTTACAAGGTTAAAATATATTTTAACCTTGTTTTATTTTGATTATCAGTCAGTTATAGGATTAAAGTTGAATAAATGGAGTTAAGTTACAAGCAGCGTTCCTTGCGTGAGGCATGCGGAGGGCGTGCGCAGCACGGTGCGAAGCCCCCGCACACGCCCTTAATCCCTTGCCCAGGGGGTGGGGCGTAGCACCGTTAGCCCGTAGCACGCCGACCTTGTGGGCATACGCGCAGCGAAACGCCCACAAGGACACGCCCAAAAAACTTTTATCAAATCAACAAACAGTAATAATGTTCAAAATTTTTGTTATTTTTGAAGTATGGATATTTTATTTGACAGCTTCGAAGAGTGGGCAAAATACTGCCAAGACAAAAATATTCTACCCTATATAGCAGTGTTAGAGTATGAAATGAAACAAAAAAACCGCACAGAACAAGAGATATGGAATGGATTAGCAAAAGCTTTTCAAGTTATGCGGGAAGCCGTACAAACAGGATTAAACCAAGACATGCGTTCTCGTTCAGGTATGATTGACAACGGAGCCAAAAAGGTAAAAAATGCAAAAGTATCTGTATTAGGAGATAACTTTCAACAATTGATATACAATGCTTTAGCTGCCAAAGAAGTAAATTCTTGCATGGGTAGGATTGTAGCTGCGCCTACCGCGGGTGCGTCAGGTATAATGCCAGGCGTACTAACCACATTGCAAAATTTACATAAAATCCCTGATGAAAAAATTTATGAAGCTATGCTCATCAGCGCAGGCATCGGATTGATAATAGAACGTAAAGCCAGTATTGCAGGTGCAGTAGGAGGGTGCCAAGCCGAAACAGGCACAGCAGCAGCTATGGCTTCGGGTGCTGTGGTGTACTGTTTGGGCGGAGACTTATCGCAAATTTTTGACGCTGTAGCTATCACAATTCAATGTATGCTAGGCTTAATATGCGACCCTGTAGCAGGCTTAGTAGAAGTTCCTTGTGTAGTTCGGAATGCGTCTGCAGCGGCTATTGCATTCAGTTCTGCACAAATGGCACTAGCAGGGTTGAAAACGGTCATTCCCGTAGATGAAGTAATTGAGGCAATGGGCGAGGTGGGCGCAAGTATGGAAAGTAAATACAAAGAAACCGCTCTCGGAGGCTTAGCCGCTACTAAAACCGCTAAAATGATAGAAAAAAAAGTACTTGTATCTAATATAGAAATTCTACCTGATGACACAAATTTGTAATGTTTTGTCTATAAACAAGCATTTCTGCACTTGACTGCGGCTCAATACTTCATAATTTGCGTTACTCAACGGCATTTCCAGTACTCCTCATGCAATTTAATTATGTATTGTGATACTTTACCTAACTTTACATTGATTTTCAGATATTTACAAAGTTAAATTTTGATGTAAACCGATTTAACATACCTGCATTATCTATGCGTGAGGCATGCGGAGGGTGCGTCAGCAGTGCGGAGCGAAGCGCAGCACCGAAGCGATAGCGCAGCCCGCAGCACGCCGACCCGAAGCGCAAGCGAGGGACACGCCCAAAAATAAAGTAAAAAAACCATACCACATAATCCCTTGAAACACGAATAATTTTTAATACTTTTGCTAATACTTGCTATGAAAAATAAAGTCCATTTTGCAATAATCGGCTGTGGCTATATCGGTAACCGCCATGCAGAAAGCATCACAACACACCCTGAAGCTAAATTAATCGCCTGTGCAGATATCAATACCGACCTAAAAAAAGATATACAAGCAAAATATAATGTTCCTTTCTTCGAAAGTGCCGAAGATATGTTCAATGCAGACCTGGAAATTGATGTAGTATGCGTTTGTACCCCTAATGGACTTCATGCAGAACATTCATTACTAGCGTTAGAACATAAAAAACATGTTGTTTGTGAGAAACCTATGGCAATAACCCGACAATCCTGTGAAAATGTGATCTATAAAGCCCTTCAAGTTCATAGACAAGTCTTTTGTGTGATGCAAAATAGATATAGTCCGCCCTCTGTATGGTTAAAATCAATTGTACAGCAAGGTTTATTAGGCAAAATTTATATGGTTCAAGTTAATTGTTATTGGAATAGAGATGACCGCTACTATAAAAAAGGCTCCTGGAAAGGTTCAAAGGACTTAGATGGTGGCGTTCTATACACACAATTTAGCCATTTTATTGATATTATGTATTGGCTTTTTGGCGATATTACCCATATACAAGCACATTTTAATAACTTTACGCACAAGCATAATACAGAGTTATATGATGACTCAGGTATAATTCAGTTTGATTTTGTCAATGGAGGTATGGGTTGTATCAATTACTCTACTGCGGTTTGGGATAAAAATATGGAAAGTAGTATTACTATTATTGGCGAGCGGGGTAGTGTAAAAGTAGGCGGGCAGTACATGGAAAGGGTAGAATACTGCCATGTTAAGGAATATACTCTACCTGACCTACCTCCTTCAAATCCTCCGAATGATTATGGTACATATAAAGGTAGTGCCGCTAATCACAATTTTGTGATAGATAATGTGGTTAAAACCATACAGGGTATAGCACAACCTACAACAAACGCTTTAGAAGGGTTGAAGGTAGTGGATATTATTGAGCGGATTTATCAACTACGGAAATAAAAAATAGAACAAGAAATAAGACTTTTTGTTTGGGCGTGTCCCTCGCTGCGCTCGGGTCGGGCTACTCCGCACTACGCGTTCGCTTCGGTGCTACGCTTGTGCTTCGCACTGCCTAACGGCATGCTCCGTATCCCTCACGCAAGCCACCTTTGGATACTTTACCTTGTTTGAAGTATGCTGATTTTTTCTTCTTTTGTATTCATTTTCAAACATTTACAAAGTTAAACCTTAAATACATGAACTTAATTTACCAGCAGCGTTTCTTGTGTGAGGTATTAGTTAAGAAACACTCAACCGAATAAAGTATCGTATTTGTGATTGTCCTGATCATCTTGGTCAGGACAGACTGTTTTTGCGTGAGGCATGTAGGGGGTGCAGGACCGTCAGCCCGTAGCACACCGACTTTGTGGTATACGCGCGTAGCACCCACAAGGACGTGCCCAAAAAATATACTTCATTTTTATTATTATATCGTATCTATTACGCTTGCTCTTTATCAGCAGATGAAAGGCTTTTCTTTATAGTAGGCTTTTTTATGGTTTTCTCACCATTTTCTTTGTACTCGTAGCCAAGTATTCTTAAAACATCCTCTTGTTTTTGTTCAGGACTAAATAGCTTAACAATAAGTTCGCCTTTCTCGTCCTTATCGATGATAATTTGTTTTGGGGTAGGAATTAAGCAGTGATGTACTCCACCCACTCCTCCCAGCGTTTGTTGATATGCCCCCGTGTGAAAAAAGCCTATATACTGTACTTTTTTAGTTTTGGGCATGTATATCTCTTGTAAATGCACCTCGGCATTATAGTAATCTTCACCATCACAAGTCATTCCGCCTATATTTACCCTCTGATAAGGAGCGTCCCAATTATTGATGGGTAAAAGAATAAAGCGTTGATTAGTTGCCCATATATCTGGCAAAGTAGTTATCATGCTGCCATCAATCATGAACCAATTTTCTCGGTCATTTTGTTGTTTTTTACCTAATACTTCAAACAAAACACCAGAACTTTCTGCCACAGTAAAAGCACCAAACTCAGTAATGATATCGGGTTCTCGAACACCTTCGGACTCGCAAATAGTTTTAATATAATACACAATTTGGTTAACGATATATTCATAATCATAATCAAATGACAAAGTGTTTTTGAAAGGAAATCCTCCACCTATGTCTAGGTATTGCAGTGTTTCACATTCTTTTTTAAGCTCACAATACAAATAAACACATTTTTCTAGCTGCTCCCAATAATAGGGTGCGTCTTTAATACCTGAATTTATGAAAAAATGAAGTACTTTAAATTCCAACTTCGGATTGTCTTTAATTCTATCCCAGTAAAAGTCTATAATACGCTCTGCACGAATTCCCAGCCGAGAGGTATAAAATTGGAAATCAGGGCGTTCCTCCGTAGCAATTCGCATACCTACCTTGAAGTTCTTTTTGATGTTCTTTTCATAATATCTAAGCTCCTCTAAATTATCTAATATAGGAATAGTATTATGAAAGCCATCGTTAATTAACTCGCTTATGTATCGTGTATAGGTCTCGTCCTTGAATCCATTACAAATAATCATGTTATCCTTAGAGATCTTGCCCTTTCGATATAAAGCACGAACAATAGGTATATCAAAAGCTGAAGAAGTTTCTATCTCCGTATTGTTTTTAAGTACTTCCTCTAAAATATAAGAGAAATGGGAACTTTTAGTGCAATAACAGTAAGTATACGTACCACGATAGTCATTATTTAGAAAAGCTTGTTGAAATAAAAGCCTTGCTTTGCGAATTTTACGAGATATACTAGGCAGATAAGTAAATCGCAAAGGAGTACCATACTCATAAATAAGGTTCATCAAGTCAATACCTTCAAAATGTAGTTCATTATCAATGACTTCAAAACCCTCTTGTGGGAAGTCAACATTTTGTTTTAAGAACTCTTCGTAGGTTTGCACGGCTAAATATAATCAAAGCGCAAATTTATAGAATATATTCTTATATTTTTGAGTACTAAAAGAAATTTAATTCATGTTATACATTCATGTTCCTTTTTGCCAGCAAGCTTGTTCATACTGTGATTTTTACTTTGTTACTAATCTAAAGCATAAAGCAGAGTATGTAAAAGCAGTACAGAATGAAATTATAATCCGTAAAGATGAAATTCCTCAAACGATTGAGAGCATTTATTTTGGTGGAGGCACACCAAGTAAATTGAACCTACTAGAGATAGACCGTATTCTTGATGTGGTTAATTCTACATTCAAGGTTACCTCTATAGCAGAAATTACCTTAGAAGCCAATCCCGAAGATATTAACCGAGAGTATCTGAAAGGGTTAATGCAGATAGGGATCAATCGTTTATCCATAGGTATACAGTCCTTTGACGATGAGGAACTAAAATTTATGCATCGTACACATAACGCACAAAAAGGTGAGTACAGTGTAAAGTTAAGTCAAGATACAGGGGTTGAAAACATCAGTATAGATTTGATATATGGCAGTCCGCTTTTAAGTCTCTCTCAATGGCGAAAGCATATAAAAAAGGCTATTGATTTACAAGTACCCCATTTATCTGCCTATAATTTGACAATTGAACCTAAAACTGTCTTGTATCAGAAAGTACAAAAGGGTATAACTGCTCCCGTAGATGAGGAAAAATCAGCGACACAATTCAAGATGCTTGTAGAAATGCTGTGTAATACAGGTTTTGAACATTATGAAATTTCTAACTTCGCACTTCCTAATCGCTATTCAAGACACAATACAAACTATTGGAAATATTTACCCTATTTAGGAATTGGCCCCTCTGCACATAGTTTTGATGGAAATACACGAAGTTGGAACGTGAGAAATATCAACTTTTACATTAGTCAGTTGCTAAAAAATCAGTTAAGTATAGAGCAAAAAGAAAGTTTATCTTTATCACAACAAGCTAATGAAAAACTCATGCTCGGACTAAGAACTCAATGGGGAGCGAACCTAGATGAGATTAACCAAAAAACAGGAATTGATTTTTTTGAAATAAAAAGTAGACAAATAGAACAATTCTTAACTCATAAATTACTGATTATAAGTCAAAAAACTATCTACCTAACCCTGGAAGGCAAACTCCTTGCAGACTACATAACAGAAAAACTAATGATATAGTTTACGTATTTTTTTATTAAAAAAAACTACTAAAAAAATATACAATTTTTAGCAATTATGTTATACAAAAAGTTTTAAATTTGCCATACTTTTAGATAGATTGAAGTCTATGCGTCTTCAATACATAGTATCATACTTAGGTTTCATTTTTTGGATGACTGGTCTGGCTACCCCCATTTTGTATGCCCAAAACACAACAGAAACCCCTAAATTTAATTCTAAATCTAGGGGTAGGATGGATCCATACCGACAGGCTAAAAAATTAGACTGGCAGTATTATGCAGACTATATTGAACATGGAGATTACTTAGTTCAATCCCAAGTAAAAGAATATGAAAATGTCTTAAAAATGAACCCTAATAGTGCCTTGGCTAACTTTAAATACGGCTGGGCAATTATGAATAGTAACAGTAATACCAAATCCAATGCTTTGTATTACCTACTTCGCGCTGAAGAGATAGATCCTAAAATAGACCCTAGATTAAAATTCTACGTAGGAAAAATCTATCAGTACATGCATGACTTCAATACAGCATTGAGGTATTTTGAGAAATATAAAGAAAAACTTCCCAAAGGAGGATATGAATATAAACTTACTGAACAAGAAATTATTGCCTGTAAACACGCTTTAGAAGCAATACGAGAAGAAAATATCTCCCACCACAAAATTATCAATGTAGCAGAACTGAATAGCCCGTTAGCAGATTATGTACCCATCCTCACCCCTTCAGGAGATAGAATGTATTTCACTTCCTGCCGAGAAATGAACTTTGACACCGAAGAGAGCTACATGGAAGATATTTATGTCTCTATTAAAATAGACAGCATTCATTGGAGCACACCTATCAAGCTAGGTGAAGATAGATACTTGAACAGTCGATGGCATGAGTCAGTTATTAGCTTATCCCCTGATGGAAAGACAATATTCTTGTACAACATTGGACATGGTGCAGATTTGTATCAAGCAGATCTGGAAAATGCACATCATTGGACAAATGTCCGCCCTATACCTGAAATTGACGGACTTACCAGCCGAGAACCAAGTGTTTGTATCTCTCCTAATGGTAGAATAATGATGTTTAGTAGTAACAGAGCAGGTTCAAAAGGCGGTCTAGACCTGTACTACACAGTAAAAGATAAAAAAGGAAAATGGACTAAACCCGTCAATTGTGAAATACTAAACACCATTTTTGACGAAGATGCGCCCGTTATTGCCCACGATGGCATAACCATTTATTTCAGTTCCCGAGGGCATAACTCTATGGGGGGGTATGATATATTCAAATCCATACTAGATACTGTAACTATGAAATTCTCGGTCCCAGTTAATCTTGGCTATCCGCTCAACTCTGTGGGTAATGACATTTATTTTGTACTTAATAAAGATGATAAAACAGGTTATTTTACCTCAGACCGTGAAGGTGGATTCGGTGAAAAAGATATTTATTATTTTGAACTCAATACACAAAAAGATAAAAACCTCGTTCAAATAGAGAATTATGAAATGGAACATCAGGAAAGTAGTGCTGACGTTGAGAATGAGCAGCAAGAAATTGTCATTAAAGGTACGGATGTAATGTCCCCCATTATTCAGGAAATGGTGCATAAATTCATGGATTACAGAAAAAACTGTATTATTGATAGTAAAGTTACAGGTTCTTTGATGGGAATTAGACATCTGCTTAATGGTGTTTCAGACATCTGCGTATCTACTCGGGAAATGAATGCTAGTGAAATTCGCGAAATGAAAATGCGTTATGGGGAGAAGGCAGGTTATACTATTCCTATTGCACACACATACATATCTATTGTAGTACATAAAGATAATCCTATTGAGGAGATAAGTTTTGCACAGCTTCGTAAAATTTACACGGGTGAGATCAAAAATTGGAAAGAACTTGGTGGTAAAGACGAGATAATACAAAAGTTTAGCTTAGAAAACTTTAATGATACTTATCTACACTTCAAAAAGCTAATCATGGGTACAGATTTTTGTGATAGTACAACTGTTTTTGTTTCCTCAGAGGAGATGCCTTACAAGGTCGCTAAATATCCTAACAGCATAGGATTCGGACTAATAGAAAAAGGAGATAACCTTAAACAACTTAAAGTTAAAAAGGATGATAATGAGCCTGCCACCCTTCCCACTGCGGCTAATGTTCGGAGCAGTTTATACCCCCTTACACGAGACATTTACTTCATTCTTCGTGAAAACCCCAAAGGAATAGTTAAGGAATTTATAGACTGGGTCATCTCTGCCAAAGGGCAAGATTTAGCAAGACATAGCGGATGCTATCCGTATTACTAATTTTCTCTGTTAAATTTTAATTTTTTGGGCGTGCCCTTGTGGGCGTTTCGCATGCGCTCATGCCCACAAGGTCGGCGTGCTACGGGCTGACGGTGCTGCGCTCCACCCGCCCACCCCCTGGGCAAGAGTGAAAGCGTGGGCGAGGGGCTTCGCACCAAGCCTGACGGCTTGCCCTCCGCATGCCTCACGCACACAGCAAGTAAATTAACTCCATTTATTCAACCTTTATCTTGTAAGTACCTGAAAATGAACATTAAACAAGGTTAAAATATATTTTTACCTTGTAAATTATTGAAAGTCAATTCAAAATAAAGTAGAGGATAATAGTTCAGAGTTAAAGTGTAGTAATAAGTGTATTTGTTCAAGGTTTAACCTTGCAAATACTTGAAAACGAACACGAAACAAGAGAAAATAAATCCGAATTCAAACAAGGTAAAAAACTTTAACCTTGTAAAGTAAATACTTGATAATCAAGATTAAACAAGGTAAAGGTACATCTAAAAATAAAGTAAAACATTAAAATGCAGCTTGCGTGAGGCATGCGGAGGGCGTGCGTCAGCACGGTGCAGAGCGCAGCGAAGCACCGAAGCGTCAGCGTAGCCCGCAGCACGCCGACCCGAGCGCAGCGAGGGACACGCCCAAAAAGTATAAAAAATACTCCTCTTACTTAGCACACTCAAAACTATCTCTTTTCAAACATAACAGACATATAATTACTAACACTTCAAAATTAGATACATCAAAAACTGTAATAATTTCTCGTTATTTTTGGTGGTTATGCGAAAAATAAAAACAAACACTTGACAAGCATCATAAAATAGTGTAATTTTGCACTCCATTTTTGACATTGCGAGGTGGAGCAGTTGGCAGCTCGCTGGGCTCATAACCCAGAGGTCGCAGGTTCGAGTCCTGCCCTCGCTACAATATAGCCTCTTTCTAGTATTACATACTCCACACACTCCAACACTTGGTGCTTTTGTAATCAAATCTAAGGGATGCTTTTAAGCGTATACCCCTTCCTCTCTAATAACCGAAGAATCCCCTGCTCCCCTGGAAGATGCAAAGCGCCTACAGCTATAAATACGGAGGTGCTTTTTATCCTGGCATCAATTCTATCTACCATATTAAGATTTCTCTTGATGATGAGCGCTTGCTGCGCTTCAGGTTTGACGTCTTTTTTCTGTGAAAGTTGATATAATTTAGTTAAATCTCCTGCAAGATAATACTTCATCAGTTCATCCATAGTTTTGTCATTTTTTTTCATTTTCTCTGCCCCTTTAATAGCTTTAACTAATTGCTTAGCCTGCTCCTCTACGGAAATAACGTCGAGTGCCTGCATTTGTTCTTGAAGGGTTTCCAATCCGATTATGGGTTTTTGTGCGTCCTTAGCTAAACTTGCAAGATATTTATCCAAAGGTTGATCGCGCGCACCTAAGGGTTTAGGTTTAGCCTGCTCTACTATACTCATCAAAAAAATAGGTTTCATCATAGACATCATAGCAAAAGGCACGTTAGGCGAATGTTTATTAAAAAAACTTTCAACTTTTTGATAATCTTTTTTAGAAACTAAATCTTTTAGAGTACGACCATCTTTCATCATCATGTACTGCATCAGTGCCAGTGCTTGTGTAGGGTTTTGTGCGGAGTCCAAGTTAAGTTCCATTGCAAAAGCTTGACAGGCATCAAATGCACTTTTGAAACCGTTAGGAAAGTTGAACACGCGTTCATCGGTAACATGCATCGTACCGAACAAGTAAGATTTTTGAGTTAGCCCGTTACCTGATATTTCCCACAACAAACCTTTTTGCTGCGCAAAACTACATGTGCTTAGATATAATACAAGAGAAATAACAAGGTTCAGTATTGAAAATTGTCTTTTCATAGTTGCAATAAAACTACTGCAATATACGCAAAGCAAATATATTAAGCCGATTTTTTTTTACAAAATTAAGTAATTAGGAATTTTTAGTAAGGATATGTACTTTTTAGGCTTTTTGGGCGTGTCCCTCGCTGATGCTCGGGTCGGCGTGCTGCGGGCTACGCTTTGCTTCGGTGCTTCACTTCGCTCCGCACCGTGCTAACGCACGCCCTCCGCATGCCTCACGCAAGCAGCAAGTAGCTGAATCCTACTTATATAAAACTTAATCTTATAAGTACCTGAAAATTAAAACTAAACAAAATAAAAATATATTTTTAACCCTGTAAACACTTGAAAAAGAGGGTAAAACAAAGTAAAATTTGTGTATTCAAGGTTAAAGTGTTAGAACAAGTCCATACATTCAAGATTTAACCTTATACATGCCTGAAAATGAATATAAAACAAGGTAAAATGAGCATAATTAAAACAAAGTAAAAAAATTTAACCTTGTAAGTATTTGATAATCAACCTTAAACAAGATAAAGCAAACATGCGTATGAAAATAAGGTAAAACATCCAAACGCAGCTTGCGTGAGGGATACGGAGCATGCCGTTAGGCAGTGCGAAGCGCAGCGTAGCACCGAAGCGTCAGCGTAGTGCGTAGTAGCCCGACCCGAGCGCAGCGAAGGGACACGCCCAAAAAATTTCCTAAATAAACCCATCAGAATAGCACGTTTTTAATTACTCAGCACCAATCACTTGTGCGCTCTTTAATAAAGCACAATTTTTGTGTGTATTACTCAAAGCAACAATTTCATATTTTTCTACTTTGTGAATTTTATATCTCATTTTTATTTAGAGTATGAGCATAAAGAAAATGCTTATCTTATAGTAGGTTTAAGTATCCCCGACCTGTGGCACGCCCAGATGAATCTTTATGCCCCTAAACCTGAAATGCACGACGAGATAGAAAAACATCACTTCAAAATAGGACTGCAAAAACACTTTTTGTCTGACAAAGTTTTTCATAACAGTGATTATTTTCTCAGCACCTGCGACTGGGCAAACGAGGAGATAAAAAAACACAGTTTTTTCGAGAAGGTAAAAAGAAAATTTTTTTTAGTGCATATTAGCGTAGAAATAGTGATAGATGTTGTTTTAATTCGTTTATATCCCCATTTAGTTGAAGAGTTTTACAATTCTTTTAGCCAAGTTAATGCTGACAAAGTACAAAAATTCATGGAGCAAATATATTGTTACAATTTTGAGGGTTTGTCCAATAAAATTCGCCGTTTTAGAGAAGAGAAAAGGATTTATGAGTATTTAGAGAGAGAAAAACTCGTTATGTTATTAGACTTTATGATGCAAAGTATAACCCGAAATAGTTGCTTCTCTGAGAGAGATAAAACCGATGGTATCTATTTTTTAGAACTATTGGAAGCGAAAATACAATCTAATCATGAGCTATTATTCAGGGAGATGTATTCTAAAATGAATTACTCACCCTTGAATTAGGTTTTTTGTTTTCCGAGTTGTCTTTTTTGCCATAGTTTCTCTGCATAATTGAGGTCAAAGCTGCTCCATTCCTGAGGATTTTTGAGAATTTGTTCTAACTCTTCATCTGTAAAGTCATCAATGTAATAAGGATATACATCGTACCATTCTCCATCAGATACTGCTTTTTCCCATAACAAGCTGGCAGATTGATAATACTCATGCGGTACAAGAATTACAATTTTTTCTAGCAAGGGATTAGTTAAAAAACTAGGGTTAAATGTTGTATCTACTTGTTTGACTTCAAATGGAATGCTGTGAGATTTGAGCAGGTCTATTAAAGGTTGTGCTTCTACTTCATAACTAAATTCACATATAGATTTCCAGTCTACTTCCATGGAACTAATATACAAAAAGAAGGTGAGAACATGCGGAATTTTCAAAAAAAAGTAAGGTCATATTTGCAAATTCCAAACTCATTTGTACTTTTGCGAACCAAACTAAATTTGTATTTATTCTCAACTATGGCAGAGTCAAACGTAGCACAAAGAGTAAAAAACATCATCGTAGAAAAACTTGGCGTAGATGCAAGTGAAGTAACCCCAGAAGCAAGCTTCACTAACGACTTGGGAGCAGACTCTTTAGACATCGTAGAACTCATCATGGAGTTTGAGAAGGAATTTAATATCAGTATTCCTGACGATGCAGCAGAGAAGATCAGCACTGTGGGTCAAGCAGTAAGCTATTTAGAGCAAGCGTCTGCAAAATGAAAAATAACACAACAATCGTACTTTAAGTTCAGAACATCATGGAATTGAAACGGGTCGTAGTTACGGGTATGGGAGCACTTACTCCCATAGGTTTAGACATACCTGCTTACTGGGAGGGGCTTAAGTCCGGTAAAAGCGGTGCAAATCCCATTACTAAGTTTGATGCCAGCAAGTTTAAAACACAGTTTGCTTGCGAACTCAAACACTTCGACCCGTTACAATATTTAGATCGAAAAGAAGCTCAACGAATGGATAGCTTCTGCCACTATGCTATTGCAGCCGCTGACCAGGCTATAAAGGATTCAGAACTTAATCTTGAAAAGGTCAACTTAGACCGAGTGGGGGTGATTGTAGGTTCAGGTATTGGGGGAATTCACACTTTTTTTCAAGAGGTTCAAGGTTTTCTAAAAGGAGATGGCACACCTCGTTTCAATCCTTTCTTTATCCCCAAAATGATTATAGACCTTGCGCCTGGACATATCTCTATGCGATACGGTTTTAGAGGTCCTAACTATTCTGCTGTTTCTGCTTGTGCTACATCAAGTAACAATATCATAGATGCTTTCAACCTTATTCGTTTAGGTAAAGCGGATGTTATGGTTACGGGAGGTTCTGAAGCCGCAGTAACTCCTACGGGCATAGGAGGATTCAATGCTATGAAAGCCCTTTCTGAACGGAACGAAGACTATTTAACTGCTAGCCGACCTTATGACAAAGAGAGAGATGGCTTTGTATTAGGAGAAGGAGCAGGCATTTTAGTTTTGGAGGAACTTGAACATGCTCTCAATAGAGGTGCAAAAATACATGCGGAAGTAGCAGGTTGCGGTATGTCTGCTGACGCCTATCACATGACGGCACCAGACCCTGAAGGCAAAGGAGTCAAACTTGTAATGCGCAATGCATTGGAAGATGCAGGTATGTCCATAGAAGACATTGACTATATCAATACGCACGGTACTTCTACTCCACTTGGGGATATAGCAGAAGCTAAAGCTATCGTAGAAGTTTTTGGAGAGCAGGCAAAAAAAATTAGCATTAGTTCTACTAAATCTATGACAGGACATTTATTAGGCGCCGCAGGCGCTGTAGAACTTATTGCTTGCATATTAGCTATACAACAGAGCGTAGTACCTCCTACTATTAATCACAAAAATAAAGACGAGGAATGCCCTGACTTGGACTATACTTTCAATGTTGCCAAGCCCAGAATTATAAGAGCAGCACTAAGTAATACCTTCGGATTTGGAGGGCATAACACCTCTATTATTGTTAAAAAATTTGAATGATACGCCTTTTACAACGGCTTTATCTCAAATACTTTGTAAAAAAATCTGACCTTTTTAATTTTGTATATAGGTTAACAGGTCATACACCTCAAAACCTTGACTTATTCAAACTTGCTTTCACTCATGTATCTGCTATTAAAGCAAATTCTAAAGAACAAGTAGCAGCAAATTCTAATGAAAGATTAGAATTCCTAGGAGATGCTGTATTATCTTCTATTATTGCAGAAGTTTTATATCACAAGTATCCCTTAAAAACAGAGGGTTTTCTCACAGAATTACGTTCAAAAATCGTTAATAGAGATGCTCTTGACGCATTAGCACTTAAACTTAATTTTGATGCATTTATAAATTACCGCAAAGACAAAGTACCTAACGCAAGAAACTTATATGGTAATTGTTTTGAAGCTTTTATTGGGGCATTGTACCTTGATGCAGGATATGAAACTACTAAAAAATTTGTAGTACATCGTTTGCTGACCTATTGGATAGATATAGAGAAATTATCGGTTACTGATACAAACTTCAAAAGCAAGCTGATTGAATACGCACAAGAACATAAAATGATATTACCTTTTTTTGAAGTCATAGAAAAGCGACAAAATGGTAATCAGATGTTATATGTAGTACAAGTTACATTAGGCAGTCTAACTGCCATAGGGATAGATAATGTAAAAAAGAAAGCGGAGCAGCTGGCCGCAAAACAAGCCCTACTTAAAATACAACAAGGTGAGACATAACTAAACTTAACCGTTTGTTTTACTTTTTTGGGCGCTTCCTTGTGAGCAGAGCGCCAGCGAAACGCTCACAAGGGCACACCCAAAAGTATCATTACTCATATATTAAAGTTGCACTACTCTGAAGTAAATAAACTATCTCCAAAAAGGATATGTGGAAATAAAAAATTTACTAATAATCTATATTTTATATATAAAAATGTATAGTTTCAAACGTTCCGTCTAATAAAATCACCGTCTGTTTTAATTAAAACTCATTTCAAAATTTTTTTATTTTTAAGGCACTACATGTAACTGTATGTTTTGTAAATTTGTGCCCTGCAATTCCAAATACTTATGAAAAAAGCCTTACTATATCAACTGCTAATTGTTCTTTTCTGCATTACTGTCAGGCACCAGTCCGTAGCTAACAACACGGACAATCTATTTTTCATAGAAAACAAGGGTCAGTGGCATAGTGATGTATTATACCTCTGCCGTATGGGCGGACTAGATGCATGGATAACTAAATACGGTGTTAATTACACCTTCTATAAAGTAGAACAGAGCTCTTTTTCTAAGAGCATACGCTCTATGAAGCACGAGAACTTACAAAGTCATATCATCGGTCATAGAGTTCTTTTTGAGTTAGAAAATGCCAACAGCAACCCTGATAGACAAGGTACGAAAGTACAAGAAACATACTATAACTATTTTATAGGGAATGATGAAAAAAAATATGCTACGCATGTCAGTCTTTATAAGGAAGTAATAGTTAAAAATGTTTATCCAGGTATAGACATACTATATTATTTTGAAAAAGGTTGCTTACGGTACGATTTTATTGTACATCCCCACGCTGACCCTAATCAAATACGTTTCAAACTTCGCGGACAAGATAAAACATACCTAAAAGGTGAGAATCAGCTCATATTCACTACTATATTCGGAGAAGTTCAAATGGCTGAACTCAAAACCTATCAAGCGGACAAGGTTGTACGTAGTAAATTTGTTGAATACAACAACTCCTGGTGTATCAGTTTAGGCGAGTATAACCATAATCAAACGCTAATTATTGACCCTATCATATATTCTACTTACATCGGTGGAACAAGCAATGACCATTGTAACGACATTTTTGTAGATGCCGCAGAATGCGTTTATGTTACAGGAAACTCTGAGTCTATCAATTATGATATTACCCCTGGGGTATTCCAAATCACTAACGCAGGCGGCTTTGATGTGTTTATTACTAAACTTAATAATACAGGAAGCTCCATCATTTTTTCTACTTTTGTAGGGGGTAGTAATGATGATTTCAGTGATGGGATATTTGTAGATGGAACAGGTAATATATACATTGCAGGTAGAACACTTTCAAGCAATTATGATGTTACCACAGGCGCTTATCAAACCACTTTATCAGGTGTGTCAGATGTATTTGTTACTAAGTTAAATGCCACAGGAACTGCACTTATTTACTCTACTTTGGTTGGAGGTACTGCTGATGAGAGAGCCAATGGTATTTTTGTTAATACTGCAGGAGAAGTATATTTTACGGGTTGGACTAGTTCCACTAACTACGACGTTACTTCAGGTGCTTATCAAAGTATAAACGCAGGTGGGCGAGATGTTGTGGTTACCAAGCTCAATGCATCAGGTAGTGCTTTATTGTACTCTACTTATATCGGAGGAAGTAATTGGGAAGAAGGTGAAGATATCACGGTGGATGCATCAGGTACAGCATATATTACAGGTTATACCTACTCTACTAATTATGATGTTACTACTGGTGCTTTTCAAAGCACACATGGAGGAGGTACAGGCGATATATTTGTATCTCGCTTAAATGCCACAGGTACAACTTTACTACAGTCCACCTATTTAGGAGGTAGTGGATGGGATGAAGCTAATGACCTGACCTTAAAAAATACAGGTATATACATTACAGGATTCACAGAATCTAGCAACTTTGACATAACCCCTGGTGTATATCAATCTACTCATGGCGGCAATAAAGACGTGTTTGTTACAAAAATGAATTTAACATTAAGCGGTTTAATATACTCTACATACATAGGGGGAACTAACGATGAAGAAGCCATCAGTATATTTGTGGATGACAACGGCGCCGCTTACGCCACAGGCTGGACC
Organism: Bacteroidia bacterium; assembly: GCA_025057675.1. GTDB lineage: Bacteria > Bacteroidota > Bacteroidia > JANWVE01 > JANWVE01 > JANWVE01. The sequence continues at coordinate 4,608 of JANWVE010000003.1, read as the reverse complement.
GCATCCACCAACTATGACGTTACCTGGAACGCTTACCAAACTACTAACGGAGGAAACAACGATGTATTTATCAGCATGCTTAGCCCCGATGGCGTTCATTTACAGTACTCTACATATTTAGGCGGAAGTAATAATGACACAGGTTTTGACACATTTGTGGACGCAAATTTTAACGCCTACATAACTGGACGCACTAACTCTACTAATTATGATGTAACCTCTGGTGCTTATCAAGTTAATTTAGCAGGTAATAATGATGTATTTGTAACTAAAATAGGATTAACTCCCTTACCTATTCAGGCAATCTCTTTGGAAGCAAGTTACATTTCCGAAGAGAAGAACATCAATCTTACATGGGTTAGCACTATACCTAACGTTAAAATGTACCAAGTAGAGAAATGGGATAATACTCAATGGCAACCTATTACTTCTATTGCTGTTACAGATGACTATTCTTACATAGATAAATCTATCTCGTATAATACAGTGATACATTATCGTGTTCGTGCAACGGATAATGATGGAAATAGCTACTACTCAAATGTAAAAACTGTTCAAGTTCCCCCTATTACACAAGAATTTGAGGTTTATCCTAATCCTGCAAAAGACCATATTTATCTACGTAATTATTCTGAACATCTCCAAAATTATCTCATATTAAATAGTGAAGGAAAGGTAGTACAAGAATTATACGCAGTACAAGGCACGAATCGTGTGGCGCTGCACAACTTATCTCCTGGGCTTTACATTATTCATGAAATTAACACAGGTTGCTTACGCAAGCTAATTATTGAATAATTATCTCACTTTCGTCATCATGGTATGATACTTTTGAGGTATTTAGAATAGCAGATATTATATTGCAGATGGAATTTTTTAGTTGTTATTTTTTTGGGCGTGTCCTTGTGGGCGTTACGCTGCGCGTATGCCCACAAGGTCGGCGTGCTACGGGCTGCGCTATCGCTTCGGTGCTACGCTAAGCTCCGCACTGGGCTAACGCCACCCTTCGCATGCCTCACGCAAGCAGGCAGTAAACTAACTCTACTTATACAAAAAGTAATCTTGTAAGTACCTGATAATGAACGCTAAACAAGATAAAAATACATTTTAACCTTGTAAATCATTCAAAATGAATATAAAACAAAGTAAAACTTCAGTACATCGGGTTAAAGAGTCGTGTAAAGTCTCTATATTCAGGGATTTAACCTCGTAGGTTATTGAAATGAATACTAAACAAGGTAAAACAAACATAATTAAAACAAAATAAAAAATTTTAACTTTGTATGTGTCTGATAATGAGCATTAAACAAGGAAAAGCAAAATTACGTCTAAAAACCAAGCAAAACATCCAAAGGCTGCTTGCGTGAGGGATACGCAGCATGCCGTTAGGCAGTGCGAAGCGCAGCGTAGCACCGAAGCGAAGCGCAGTGCGCAGTAGCCCGACCCGAGCGCAGCAAGGGACACGCCCAGAAAAGAAGAAAATCAAAATTTTATCACTTAAATATACTTGCATGTCTGCTTACATCAAGTTTTGACCATACGATATTTTTTAAGATTGTATATTTGCTTGTATGAGTAAAAAAATTCAGGTAGTCATAATTCAAATTTTGATTGTTCTTGAAGCATTTTCACAGTCAAACTACAAATACATAAGCTATCCCAACGATCCCCTACAGACACGCATATACACCCTAGAAAATGGTTTAACTGTTTATTTGAGTAAAAATCCAAAAGAACCTAGGATTTACACGGCTATTGCCGTAAAAGCAGGCAGCAAAAACGACCCTTCTGATGCCACTGGATTAGCTCATTATTTAGAACACATGCTATTCAAAGGCACAGACAAGTTCGGTACAAGAGATTTTAGCCAAGAAAAAATTTACCTTGACCAAATATATGCCTTGTACGAATTATACAACCAAACCAAAGAAGAAACCCAAAGGACAAAAATATACCGTCAGATTGATAGTGTATCAGGAATAGCGGCTCAATATGCTATTGCCAACGAATACGACAAAATGATCTCTCAAATTGGAGGAAGAGGTACAAACGCCTTCACTTCATTTGAGCAAACAGTATATATTAACGACATTCCGAGTAATCAAATAGAAAAGTGGCTTAAATTAGAAAGTGAGCGTTTTAGAAATCCTGTCATGCGTTTATTTCATACAGAATTAGAAGCCGTGTATGAGGAGAAAAATATATCTTTAGATAGAGATGATAACTTAGCTTACGAAACATTTTTCGCTACCCTCTTTCCTACCCACCCTTACGGCACACAGACTACCATAGGTACAATAGAACATCTCAAAAATCCTTCACTTAAAAAAATTACAGAATACTATAACAACTACTATGTACCCAATAACATGGCTATTCTCTTAGCTGGTGATTTGGAATACGACACTACTATTGAACTAATAAATAAATACTTCGGAAAATTTACAGCTAAACCTGTACCACCTTTCAACCCACCGCAAGAAAAACCTATCCCTCAGCCTATTGAAAAAACTATCACAGGCAAAGAACCTCCATACATATTCATAGGTTTTCGAACTCCTTCTTCAAAACAGGATAGATTAATTAGTCAAGCCATAGCTTTGCTACTTTCTAATCAAAAAGTGGGTTTAATTACTACTAATCTACTTCTTCCACAAAAAATACTATCAGGATATGCTTATCACGACAATATGAAAGACTACTCTGTTTTCGCTTTGTACGGCAAAGCTAAAGAAGAGCAGGACCTAAAAACAGTAAAAAAGCTGCTTTTAGAACAATTAGAACTGATTAAAAAAGGTAAGTTTGATGAAAAGATAATTCCGCAAATCATCAATGATTATAAGAAGTACAAGATTTTAGAATATGAAAATAATCCTAGTCGTGTATTTAGCATTCTGCCTGCTTTTACAGAAGGCGTACCTTATGAAGAAATTGTTAATTTTGACAAAGAACTTGCATCAGTAACCAAAAAGCAAATCACAGAGTACGCAAAAAACAATTTTAATCAAAATTATGTGGTAATCTACAAAGAACAGGGTACACCAAAGCCTGCTGCCAAAGTTCCTAAACCCCCTATAAACAAAGTAGAAACGAACCGAAATACCCAATCAGCGTTTTTTAAGGAGTTTGCTAGCATTACTACACCACCTCTAGAACCTGTTTTTGTGGATTACCAAAAGGAGGTTATTAAAGAAAAATACCAAGAGATGCCAATATGGTACAAAAAAAATACTACAAATGATCTATTCAAATGTAAATTTGTAATTCAAATAGGAAAAAAACATAACAAGTATTTAGCTCTATTACCTGATTTTTTTGAACACCTTGACACAAAAAAATATAAACAAAAAGAGATAAAAAGGCGCTTTTTAGAGTATGCTTGCGACATAGATATTGATGTAAGTGACGAAGAGGTAATTATTCAATGCTTAGGTTTAGATAGCTATTTCACCAACTTTATATCATTTTTTGAGGAGATAGTTCATTCTTTTCAGCCCGATGAAAAAATTAAGCGAGAGATTGTATCTGATGTGCTAAAACTGCGCCAAGAAGCCAAAGCAGATAAGTTTGAGATTTTGTATTTAAAGATGGCACATTATGCTAAGTTTGGTAATACTTCACCTGATTTGCTGTATCTTATTTCTGCCCAAGAACTGCAAAATACTCCCTGCAAACTATATACAGACCTATTTGCGTCTCTGTTTCAATATCCGCATAAGTTTATTTATTACGGACCTAAATCAATAAATGAAGTAAAAAATATCCTGACACAATACCACAAGATTCCCGCTAAATTCAAGGAACTACCTCCATCTAAAGAGCCTATATACCAAAATTATGACAAGAATGTAGTTTATTTTTATCAATATGATAATATGGTACAAGCGGAGATACTCATTCTACAAAAATCGGTAGAGTTTGACCCAGAGGTTAGCCGAAAAGCAACTCTGTTTAATGAGTATTTTGGCGGAGGAATGAGTAGTATTGTTTTTCAAGAAATTAGAGAATCAAGGGCGTTAGCGTATTCTACGTATTCTCGTTTTAGCAGTCCTCCTCGTAAAGCACAACCGTATTTTATTCAATCTTATATTGGAACTCAAGCCGATAAAACTCATGACGCTATCAAAACCATGAATGAACTCTTGGACAACCCCCCTGTGTCAGAAACCTTGTTTAATGTAGCCAAAAATACGCTAATTAACACTATTATTTCAGAAAGAGTTATTAACGAAAAAGTATTAGATACATATCAATCCTTGCAAAGATACGGCATAGAAGAGGATACTCGCATCAAAACTTATGAATATGTTAAAAATGCCAAAAGTGAGTTCATAACTGAATTTAACCGACAGTATTACAAAGTTCCAAAGGTTTATCTAATCATTGGAGATAAAAGCCGCATTCAGTTGGATGATCTCAAACAGTATGGTGAGTTAAAAGTGCTTACTCCTGAACAGATATTTGGATATTGAAAGGTAATTAGGTCATAGCTAATAGATAGTTTGATTAGTTATTTTCTTGGGCGTGTCCCTCGCTGCGCTTCGGGTCGGGCTACTGCGCACTACGCTCACGCTCGGTGCTACGCTGCGCTTCGCACTGCCTAACGGC
>JANWVE010000039.1 GCA_025057675.1 Bacteroidia bacterium | reverse complement strand
CGTACTGCCTAACGGCATGCTCCATGCCCCTCACGCAAATTACCTGTGCAATGATGTCTTTACCTTGTTTAATCTTGAAGTACAAGTACTTACAAGCTAAAACTTTGCATAATACACAGAGAAATGGTTGTTTCAGAGATCTCTTGCGTGAGGCATGCGAAGGGCGTGCGTTAGCACGGTGCGGAGCGAAGCGCAGCACCGAAGCGTCAGCGTAGCCCGTAGCACGCCGACCTTGTGGGCATGAGCGCAGCGTAACGCCCACAAGGACACGCCCCAAAAATTAAAACTTAACCTTCTAAAATAACTTTTTATGTAAAGAAAAATAGACTTAATATAATCAAAACAGCATTAGGACTTTGTATGTAAAAACGTACGTTAGTTCAAAGTTTAGCTGTACCTTTGTAGCGTGAGTAATACACCTATCGGCATTTTTGACTCAGGTATTGGCGGACTGACCATTGTCAAATCTATACAAAAATATCTACCTAATGAGTCAATTATTTACTTTGGAGATACCGCTCATCTACCTTATGGTGATAAATCTCCTGAACTGATACAGAAATATGCAGCCAATATTACTTACTTTTTAGCTCAACAAAAAGTCAAGTTAATTATTGTGGCTTGTAATACAGCATCTGCAGTAGCTTTGGAGATAGTAGAAAAAATTGCAGGCGGCACCCCTGTACTTAACGTAATTGACCCCGCAGTGCAGACAGCACTACAGCATACATTAAACTACCGCATAGGGGTGATTGGTACAAAAACTACCATTCAAAGTCGAATTTATCCTATTAAGATACGAGAACAACATCCCGAAGCATACGTAACTACCAAAGCTACCCCTCTATTAGTTCCTATGATTGAAGAAGGATGGGCAAACTCTCGTATTTCTAATGAAATAATACAAGCATATCTCTCTGAAACCACTTTTGAAACTATTGATACACTTATATTAGGTTGTACTCATTATCCCCTTATTAAGGAAAGCATCGTCAGATATTTTGAGAACAAGGTTAATGTTATTGACTCAGCAGATTCTGTGGCTAAGGAAGCACAAAAACTACTAACACAAAGAAATATGCTTGCTGACCCACAGCAGACCCCTGTACATACTTTTTATGTTTCTGACCTCACAGACAGCTTTCAACAAACTACACAGATATTTTTGGATGTGCCTGTTGTTTTACAGCAACGGCGGTGGATAGAAAATCCTACTACGTCACAATCGGAATGATTTTTACCTCATGTATCCAGCTAAGATGTTTCATATATTCTAAAGCAATAGGTCTAATTTCGCTGTCCATTTCAATAAAAAGCTTAGCGATACCATTTTTAGCAGTTCTATTCACAGACATAGTACCAATGTTAACCCCGTCATTTGCAATAATAGATGCGATAAAAGCAATGCTACCCTTCACATCAGCTGCTTCTATGATAAGTGTAGGATACTGACCGCTTAAATTACAACTAAATCCGTCAATTTCTCGAATGGCAATCAATCCTCCTCCGCGAGAGACTCCAATTACTTCCAGCGTTTTACCTTGTTTTTCTAGGTTTAGTTTAATTGTGTTAGGGTGATAGATGCCTGCGTTTGCTACGCCTTTAAAATGGTAGATTAAATTAGACTCTTGGGCGTAGTCAAAAGCATTTTTTATACGTTCGTCATCTGTGGCAAAACCTAGCAGACCTGCAATAATTGCCCTGTCGCTACCGTGTCCTTCGTAGGTGGTTGCAAAAGAATTGTAAAAAGTAATATTAGCCGTATCAGGTTGAACGCCGAATATATACCTTGCCGCTAAACCTATACGTACTACTCCTGCTGTGTGTGAACTAGATGGTCCTATCATAATAGGACCTATCATATCAAAAATGCTACTACGCTCCGCCATATCTGCAAAAATAGGAATTATTTAGCATAGTAGCATTTTTGGAGTAAAACCTTTCACCCAAAGCTAATTTCCAAAATTTTGAGTCTAATTTTGCCTGCAGGTACTGTAATAGTAACTACCTCATTTACTTGCTTACCAATTAAACCTTTACCAATCGGCGACTCAACAGATATTTTACCTTCTTTGAGATTTGCTTCTGTTTCGGGGACAATAGTATATTTAAATTCCTTGCGGGTATCCATGTTACGTACTTTTACGGTGCAGAGGAGATGTACCTTAGAGGTATCTATGTTACTCTCATCTATTACGCGGGCGTTAGAAATAAGTTCTTCTAATTTAGATATTTCTAATTCCAATAAATTTTGAGCTTCTTTTGCAGCATCGTATTCAGCGTTTTCGCTCAGATCGCCTTGTGAACGTGCCTCTGCAATTTGCTGTGCAATTTCTTTTCTTTTAACGGTTGTAAGATACTGCAATTGTGCTTTTAATTTTTCAAGTCCGTCTTTGGTTACATGTGTAATTGACATATCTTTTTCTCCCTATTCCATTAAAATAGTATAAAAAGATTAGACAAAGCCCGATTACAGGTTTGCCTAATGAATTCAATACGCAAAATTAACAAAATTTTCAAACACTCAAAAATGTTATTGATTTTGCGCTTGGATCTTGGTTTTATTTTGTGAGAAACATCTTATACAAAATGATTGATATTCAAAGGGTTAAATTTTAATTTTTGGGCGTGTCCTTGTGGGCGTTTCGCTGCACTCATGCCCACAAGGTCGGCGTGCTACGGGCTAACGGTGCTGCGTCCCACCCGCCCACCCCCTGGGCAAGGGTAAAAGAATGGGCGAGGGGCTTCGCACCAAGCCTGACGGCTTGCCCTTCGCATGCCTCACGCACGCTGCTATGAGACTAAGTCCACTTATTTAAGGATTAACCTTGTAAGTTCTTGATAATGAACAGTAAACAAGATTAAAACATACTTTTATCTTGTAAGTCATTGAAAATGAACTGAAAATAAAGTAAAATCTGCGTATTCAAGGTTAAAGCGTCGTGTAAAGTCCATGTATTCAAGGTTTGACTTTGTACATGCTTGAAAATGAATACAAAACAAGATAAAACGAATGCAATTCAAACAAGGTAAAAAATTTTAACCTTAGTAAGTATTTGATAATCAAAGTCAAACAAGGTAAAGCGAAGCTATGTCTAAAAACGAGGTAAAACATAGAAAGGCTGCTGCGTGAGGCATGCGGAGGGTGCGTGAGCAGTGCGGAGCGTTAGCGCAGCACCGAAGCGAAGCGCAGCCCGCAGCACGCCGACCCGAGCGCAGCGAAGGGACACGCCCAAAAAAATTTCATTCATCAAAAATTTATCAATGATACCACAAGAATACAGAAATTGAGATTAGAATAAATAAACCAAGATAGTTTTCTTTTTGTACAAAAAACTGTACTTTTGTTTTGCGTATTCTCGTTGAGGTATGAAAGTTCGCTTAGGTTTGTGGTGCTTATGCTGCATCTGCGGTCAGATGCTTGGGCAAACGGTCAAAGACTGCAATGAGAAATATGAAAAACTAGCCGAACAGGGAGATGTAGACGCACAAGTAGCCTTAGCGTTATGCCTTATCGAAAAGGTACAATTTCAGCAAGCTGCCCAGTGGTTGCACAAGGCATCCGAACAAGGTGATGCCGAAGCTCAGTACAACTTAGGATACTTATACAGTACAGGTAAGGGAGTAGCTAAAAACGATGCCTCTGCGGTCAAATACTACCAAAAAGCAGTAGAAAAAGGTAACGTCAAAGCTATGAACGCCCTCGGCTTTATGCTCCTCAACGGAATTGGTACTAACAGAGATACTGCCAAAGCTATTCTACTTCTCCAAAATGCCGCAGAACAAAATCATGCCGACGCACAAAAAACACTAGCAGAAAGCTACTACTTAGGTAAAGGAGTAAATCAAAATTATGAAAAATCTTTGTTTTGGTACGAAAAATTAGCTCAATTAGGCGATGCACAAGCACAATTTGTATGCGGTGTATTATACGAAGAAGGTAAGGGAACAAAAATGAGCATAGAAAAGTCCGTTCAATACTATCAAAAAGCCATAGCTCAAAAATACGAACCCGCACAATTACGATTAGGAATTCTATACGTACAAGGTAAAGCAGGCAACGCAAACAAAAGCAAAGGATTTAGGTTATTACAAGATCTGGCAGATAAAAATGAAGTAAACGCTGCTTATTATGTTGCAAAATGCTGTCAAAATGGTGAGGGTACAAATAAAAATATAGAAAAAGCAGCTTACTACTATCAAAAAGCAGCTGACCAAAATCATGCCCTCTCTCAAATGGAAATAGGAATTATCCTTTTAGATGAGAAGTATAAAGGAGCAGATAAGAAATTAGCCAAAAGCTATCTCGCCAAAGCATACGCAAGTAAAGACTTAAATACAGAACAAAAAGCCACTATTCAAAAACTTTGGGATGCTCACAATCTTAAATCTTTACAATGAATGCCAAAATAAAACCTAATTTACTTCTATTACATGGCGCCATAGGCTCAAAAACTCAATTTGAACCTTGGATACCTGTGCTCAATCCATACTACAACTGTTACATCTTAGACTTTGAGGGACATGGTCAGAATAACACTAATTCCGAGTTTTCTATACAAAGATTTGCCACCCAAGTAATACAGTACATCAAAGCAGAGATTACTCAACCTGTAAACGTATTTGGTTACAGTATGGGCGGGTATGTAGGATTATACATTGCGCAGCACTATCACGGTATAATAGATAAACTTTTTACTTTTGCCACAAAGCTCGATTGGAATGCTGAAACAGCGCAAAAAGAGGTAAAAATGCTTAACCCTGCAATAATACGCCAGAAAGTACCTAAGTTTGCCGATGAATTGCAAAAACGTCATGAAGGGATTGGTTGGGAAAATGTACTATTCAAAACTGCGGAAATGATGCTTAAATTAGGTCAAAGTCCGTTAGTAACGGTTCAAACGGTTAAATCTATTGATATTCCTGTTCAGATGGGAGTAGGAGATAAAGACACTATGGTGAGTATTGAGGAAAGTATATCTATTTGTCGGAACATTGCCAAGTCTAGTTTTTGTGTTTTACCTAATACCTTACATCCTATTGAAAAAATAGACATACATTTTTTATTACCTCTTATAAGAAAATTTTTTGATGAGTAGTTGATGTAATTTTATTTAGTTTTATTTAGTTTTGGGCGTGTCCTTGTGGGCGTTTTGCTGCGCTCATGCCCACAAGGTCGGCGTGCTACGGGCTAACGGTGCTGCGCCCCACCCGCCCACCCCCTGGGTAAGAGTGTGGGCGAGGGGCTTCGCACCGTGCTAACGCACGCCCTCCGCATGCCTCACGCAAAAACCTTTGTGGGTTGGCAGAGTCTATTTACTTAAATCTTTATCTTGCAAGTATCTGAAAATGAACAGCGAACAAGGTAAAAATATATTTTTACCTTGTAAATACATGAAAATCAATTGAAAACAAAGTAAAATTTGTATATTCAAGGTTAAAGTGTTGTGTAAAGTCCATGTATTCAAGATTTAATCTTGTAAGTGTTTGAAAATGAATACAAAACAAGGTAAAATGCGTGCATTTCAAACAAGGTAAAAATTTTAACCTTTTAAGTAATTGATAATCAACGTTAAACAAGGTAAAGCAAGAGTATGCACAAAAACAAGGTAAAACATCAAAATGCAGCTTGCGTGAGGCATGCGGAGGGTGCGTCAGCAGTGCGGAGCGCAGCGAAGCACCGAAGCGATAGCGCAGCCCGCAGCACGCCGACCCGAGCGCAGCGAGGGACACGCCCAAAAAAATAAAATTCAACCTATCCAATGCAGACTTTGTACATACATCTGAAACAGCCTTACTATCAAATTTGTTATTGATGAGTACAAGTTGTATTTTTGCCTTGTTGTTTGCATGTTCGAGGAGTTTAAGTATTTGTCTTTATCTCATCAAAAAGCGCCTGTGCAAATTAGGGAGCTTATCTATTTGAACGAGAATGAGTGTAGGAAGTTATATCAGCTACAAAAAGATTATCTAAATTTGCAGGATTGCTTAGTGTTTTCCACCTGCAATAGGACTGAGATTTATTATCATTCCGAGAAAGATTTATCTGCTTCATTTATCTCATTTTTAGGGCATATCAAGGGCATAGAAGATATTGAGCAGTATATGCCCTACTTTGATATTGTACCTGACCCACACCAAGCCGTACAACACTTATTTGAAGTAGCAGCAGGCTTACACTCCGCAGTTTTGGGCGATATTCAAATTGCTAATCAAGTTAAAGAAGCCTACAAAATTGCCGTAGAATGTCAAAGCACAGGACCTTTATTGCATAGACTGCTTCATACAGTTTTTCATGCTAATAAACGAATTCACCAAGAAACTGCTTTCAGAGAAGGCACTGCATCTGTGAGTTATGCAGCATCGCAGCTCGCAGACTCGCTGGCTACACAGATAATAGACCCCAAGGCGTTAGTGATAGGTGCAGGAGAAATAGGAAGAGAAGTGGCTATTAACCTCAAAGACTCTTGCATTAAGAACATTACTATTTGTAACAGGACTTTAGAAAAAGCCGAAGAACTAAGCAATACGCACGGATTTAATGTACTACCTTTTGAGGACCTATTCAACAAGGTAAAAGAATTTGATGTGATTATTATAGCCGCTAGCGGAGAGAAACCTCTTTTACAGACTCAACACTTTGAAAACGCGCCTTACAAATTATATTTTGTGATTGACATTGCGGTACCCAGAGGGGCTTCGCAGGAAATTGAAAAAATTCCCCTGCTTTCACTATATAACATTGATGACCTGCAAGATGAAATCAAGCAAGCACAGGAAAATCGTAAAAAGGCTATCCCCGCAGTAAAAAAGATTATTGAAGAAATGGTACAAGAATTCTATGAATGGACAAAAAAATTAGAGTTCTCACCTGTTATACAAAAAATGAAGGATGCTCTAGAGCAGATCCGCCAGGAAGAGCTTAAAAGATATACTAAAAATGTATCCGAGAAAGAAGTGGAACGCATGGATGCACTTAGCAAGTCTATCATACAAAAGATAATTAAGTTACCTGTTTTACAGCTCAAAGCTTCTTGTCAGCGAGGGCAAGCAGAAACGCTAATAGACGTCCTAAACGACTTATTTGATTTAGAAAAAAATAAGGTTAAACTTAATTAAAGAACACACTACTGACTAACTACATCAGTTTAGTGCATATTCTATGGATTGATTTTTGTTTTGGGCGTGTCCCTTCGCTGCGCTCGGGTCGGGCTACTCCGCACTACGCGTTCGCTGCGGTGCTATGCTGCGCTTCGCACTGCCTAACGGCATGCTCCGTATCCCTCACGCAAGAACCTTGGCAGGTCGGCAGAGTCTATTTATTCAAATGTTTATTTTGTAAGTACTTGAAAATAAACGTTAAACAAGGTAAAAACAAAATTTAACTTTGTAAATATTTGAAAATCAATTTGAAATAAGGTAAAACTTGGGTATTCAGGGTTAAAGAAGTGTGAGAAGTGGATCTATTCAAGGTTTAACCTTGTACATGCTTGAAAATGAATACAAAACAAGATAAAATAACAACATTACAAACAAAGTAAAAGATTTTAACCTTGTAAGTGTTTGATAATGAACATTAAACAAGGTAAAGCAAATTTACAGATGTAACCCACATTGGGTTAAAATAGAAATCCTAGTATCACACTTGCAGTAAATGAAACACGTGTTTTAGTGCCATAATCATCCCACTGATAGAACTCTAGGTCAATTCCTCCAGCGTCAGATATATGAGTAGCTCCATCAGGAACTTTTCGGTTGTTTTTAATCGAAATTATCCTGCGACCTAACCCTGCAAAAAAATCTATGTACATGCCTGGACTCAAACGTTCTTGATAACCTATTTTTACATGGTAAGCATATACTCTCCTATTCACTGTGTACTCTAACAATCTTTGATAAGTGAAATTAGGACCATGTACGAGAAAATACTTCCCTTCTTGATACCAAACAGACCTGTAAAGAAGTTCAGGAGCTACATATAAACCTTTTAATGAACACGCACTACTATCCGAAGGGTAATATCTATACTCTAATCGGGTATTAAAGCCTATTAAGTTTCTGAGCGTGTATTCTTCGTAGGTATCGGCGTCAAAAATTCTGTACAGCACACCATAACAAATACCTGGCGTAAATTGAACGCTGCTTTTAGCAGCAATACGATGTTCGACCCTGGCTTGAAAAGTGGGCGTGTAGTTCATCATAGACAGGAAATCAGGTTTAAGAATAGACTCTCGCCTTGATTGACCTATCAAGCTAGAAATTGACATCAAGAGACTAATCCATAAAATTAGGGCTGCACGGGAATAGTACTTATCCATTGTATATCATTGGGATTAGTGTAGGTATATTGATACAAACCTGTACTTCCTGTTAAAAGCAATAAATTAGGTAAAGGAATGACATCATACCCAAACATTCCTGTAATGGTTTTAACTAACACAGGATTAGAAGGATTTGTTATATCAAAAACTTTAAAGCCATTCTCACCTTCGCATACAAATAAAATACTACCCCGCACGCCTAACCCATAAGGCGATTGCATAGGGACACTTTTTATCAGTTTAGGATTAGAGGGATTACTTATGTCTATCACTTCTAATGAGCTTAGAAACCTTCCACAGTTGTTTCCTGCACGTAAGGTTACGTATGCCGTGTCCCCTTGTACAACCACAGGGTCGCAGGAGAGAACATGACCATAAGTAGATAAATGAACAGGATTCAAAGGATTGCTCACGTCATAAATGTACATGGCTATACGGCTACCTATAAAAAGTTTATTTTGATAGTAAAAAATAGTTTCAAGCTCAGGATTAGGGTTTAAGGTAATGGATTTGACAAGAGTAGGGTTAGTAGCATCGGTGATATCATAAGCTTTAATGGTAGTTTTGTCCACTGTGTATAAAGTGTTATTAGCTATTACAAACCTCGCCATAGAACCACCTTTGCCTGTATTAGATGGATTGTTGAGTAATGCGTCAGACTTATCTTTACAAGCCATAAACAGCAAAGTGAAAACTGCTGTGGTTATTCTCAATATCTCTTTCAAACGCATACCTTTCATATTATATTCTACATTTAGGATTTTTTAATTTTGTTTTTTGCCAACTTACTACTACTCCTTTTTTACTATCAGGACACTCATAATAAATATATCCTACTTCTGAACCTCTGGGCGGAGTTATGTTATCAGATGCTGCGTTGGGAAAAGCATTTTTAACCCGCTTTATTTCTTTAATGTCGTTCATGTCGCTGATATCAATTACTACCAAATCAGTGTAGCTATCTACATATAAGTACTTGTTTTTGATAGCCATGTCTTTGTTCATAGGGATTTTAATGAATGTTTTGAGGATAGGATTAGCAGGGTTAGTATTATCTATGATATGAACTCCTTTACCATCGTCGCTGACTAATATGTAGTTTTGGTAATAGTATATTTTGCCTGGATTTTTCAAACCATTTGAAGTTTGTACAGATATAGGTTGGTTAATCTCTTCGTACGAGACATAAACAGGCTTATACCCTTCTATTTCAAAATCTTGTTTAGGAGAGTTGCAAGATAGACCCATTAAAGTTATCCCTATCCAGAGGATGTAGTTCAGCTTTTGCATACAGACATCTTATAGGGATTAGCAAAAATCAAGCCGTTGTTTTTATGAGATAGATTTTGATAATTTTTTGGGCGTGTCCCTCGCTGCGCTCGGGTCGGCGTGCTGCGGGCTAACGGTGCTACGCCCCACCCGCCCACCCCCTGGTCATGGGGTTAAGGGCGTGTGCGGGGGGCTTCGCACCAAGCCTGACGGCTTGCCCTCCGCATGCCTCACGCAAGAACGCTGCTTGTAACCTAACTCCATTCATTCAAGTTTAATCCTATAACTGACTGATAATCAAAATAAAACAAGGTTAAAATATATTTTAACCTTGTAAACACTTCAAAATCAACGCAAAACAGAGTAAAACTTGTGTATTCGGGGTTAGAATGCTATCAAAAGTCCATGTATTCAAGGTTTAACCTTGTATATGCTTGAAAACCAATGCGAAACAAGATAAAACAAATGTAGTTAAAACGAGGTAAAAAATTTAACTTTGTAAGTAATTGATAATGATCATTAAACAAGGTAAAGAAAAGATATGTATGAAAATAAGGTAAAACATCAAAAAGCGGCTTGCGTGAGGGATACGGAGCATGCCGTTAGGCAGTGCGAAGCACCGAAGCGATAGCGTAGTGCGGAGTAGCCCGACCCGCAGCGCAGCGAAGGGACACGCCCAAAAAAATAATATAAAAATGAACGTTCTGTAGTTAAAAATCTGTTCCAATCGCAAACGTCCATAAAGCACGAGGATTAGCATATCCGTCCTCTACGCCCCAAGAAACGTCTATCCTTAAAAAATAGCCAAGCAGTACAGTTCTTATGCCCATACCATAACCCATCACCCAGGGACTACGTTGATTAAATACTTGTGCAGATATATTACCCAACTCATAATAAGCCGTGTTGAGTTCTGCGTTATTTCGGTTAGGAAAACCTCTGTTCCACGCAGTGCCAACATCTACAAATGCAGCTAATTGCAAATTATACCACAAAGCCGAAGGAATAGTATTTCGTTTGACATATTTAAGTAAGGGGATACGAAGTTCATTATTCCAGAGGATATATCGTCTACCCGTACGAGCACCTCGTATAAAGCCACGCATAGGTGTGGCAAAATCTGTAAAGTAGAAGTCCGCTGCCTGCGGATTTCTATATCGCAACCCCTGATGATTCTCAATACGGTTGTTAATATATCCATCCACTCCCCCCAGGTAAAACAATTGTGGATTAGAACCTAAACTCCACTGTGTGGCTATTCTGCTTGCCCAAATAAACTCACCCGAGATAACCGTGTAATGTTTAATCTCTCCACTAAAAGTAGCCAAGTTATATGGGGTGTCAAAAATACTTTGATATACATTCAGTCCTATACCTGCACGCGTTCCCTGTGGAATATTTAGCCCTTTTAATTTAGCATTATCATACACGATGCGCGTGCCTACCCCTATAATGTTACACCTTTCATCAGGTTTTGGTATTTCCACTAAGTTCTGACGGTTAATATGCGTGTACTCTCCCTGAGTCTCCCATTTGAGAAAACGACTGTAAGGGCGAATAGCTGTACTCTTAAGAGTATATGTTTTATATTTAAGCACAAAAGGGTCATTAAGGTCATCTCTATCTCTAAAATCGCGTGTTCTACGGTTAAATTCTATCAAGTAATCCCACTTTTTAGGCTGATAAAGATATTTGATAATGTAGTCCGTGCTTCTAAAATCAAAGTATAAGCGAGCTGCGGCCGTGATTTTATAGTTATTAAAGACATCGCTCATGCCCCCTACTAATTGAATACCTACCCCTTTTACAGGGTCTGTACATAATCCTGTTCCTACTACATCGGGACTCATGCTTACTATATACATTTGACTTGGAGAGATATTGACTGTTTTTTGACTTTGCTGTGAAGTAATTTTCACACTTTGATATCCTCTTTTATCTTGTTTTTTAGGTCTGTTACTTAAAACAAATTCTTGTTTTTGATAATCAAAAACATAGTGGTTGTAGTTAATGGTTCTCTTTTTGTTCTCTGTGGTGTCAATAATTTTGTCTATTTCATTTTTTACGTTCAAAAGTTTGTTTCTTTGTATTTCTAATCGCTTTTGAGTAATATACTGTATCTTCTCTTCTGTGGGTTGTATTTTTGTGTTGATTTGAGTTTTATCATCGATCTGTTTATAGAATAGTTGTATTACACCGTCGTATAATTGAGATACATACAGAGATTTAAAGTCGTAAGTGATAGCATAGCTTATTGCGTCAGAGGGTAAATTAGTGAGGTAACGGGGATTAATTTGCAGTGTATCATTAGTATTTTTAAGTTCCTGCAAAGGAATGTAAAGAACATTAAAAATGCCGTTTTTGTTAGTAGTAAAAGTAAGTTTATCTTGGATAACCTGGGGGTGCAGTTCCTGGTCATATCTGCGGTTAATAATACGATTGAAGGGTAGAGTATTTTTGATTTTTCCTTCATTATCTATTTGAAGCCTCCATAAATTAAAGTTGGGATTAGCTTCGGGTGCAGTTAAACCGAAGTAAGGTAAATCTTCATCTTGTGGGTCGGGTTGGTTGGAACATATCCATATTTCGTTGTCATTTGTGCTAAAACAAGCACTAATGTCATCAAATTTAGTGTTGGTAATTTGGCGTATAGAGCCTCCTATGGGTAGGATAAAAATATCTGACTGCGCATTCTTGACAGCTGCAAGTAATAATTGTGTGTTATCAGAAGACCAGTCTATGCTTAGAATTTGCTTCAATCCACCTGTTTTGATATTTTTCTTTGATTGAGTATTTTTATCATACAAGAGTAAGCGTGTTTTGCCTTTATCAGAGTAGGCTACGGCTAATTTATTACCTTCATTAGACCATGCCAGGGGTAAAGTCCAAAAACTTAAATCGGTAACATCCGTACGCATGCCTGTCTGAATAACTAAGTGCTTTTTTTGGGTTTGTAAGTTTTTCACCCATACTTTGATGATTCCTTTGTGGTGAGTGGTATAAGCTAGGTGTGTGCCATCGGGACTAATGGACATGTTTCCTGTTTGCTGAATAAAAGTATAATTATCTTTATTTTCAAAGTTTTGCTTGCCGCTCTCAAACTTTTTCTGATAAAAGGTAAGATAGTCATTGAATAAAGTAGGAGTGTTTATGTTGAGAATATACTCTATGCCATGGAGAACATTTCTTGAACTGCGCACCATATAGAGTATATCAGCAATACGGTCTGATGAGTATTGTTGAGCAATAAAATGCCAAACACTTACTCCAATTTTATCTGCATATTGTCCTTGTATATCCATAAAAGAGTGTATTCTTTTGTTAAGTATGGCATCACGGGTATGATAAGCGTAAGTATCGTTCCACCCTTCTGCTAAGTACTCTGCTAATCCCTCACTAAACCACGCAGGAACACTTAAAAACAATGAACTTTGAATAGTATTAGGTAAAGACCCTCCAAACATCATATCGTTAAAAAAGGTAAGGCATAAGTTCCTGCGTATTTGATGTGCAAATTTGAAGTAACTACCTTCAAAATAGACTTCGCACTTAGTGGGTATCATTTCTGTAATTCCTCCCTCAGGGCTTTTGATATTTGGGGTCTGGATATTACTTTGCAAAAAGTCTGTGATAGAAGCATGTACAATTAATGCAATTTTTGTTTCAGGATAGTAGTCCATCATTTTGTACAAATAAGCATAATGTTTCTCTGCTTCTAACGCTACAAAGTGAGCGAGGCTGTCATTTTTTTGGGTAAAATAAATATAAAAATTGTCTGTTTTGAGATATTTCCATACAAAATCTTGGTATTGTATTGCGTTTTTTGTATAAGCAAAGTTAGTTTGTCCAAGGGTACTGATAGATAGCACAAAAAAAAGGAGCAGACTGGGGAGATATAGTTTTAGTGGCATATTTTGCGTGTGTTTTTCTAACAAATGAACAAATATAACGTAAAAAAAGATTAAAAAAGAAAAACTCTACGAAATTGTGTTTCGTAGAGCATAGACAGAACAAGATAAAATTGAGCGAGGGATTCAATATGGTTGACATTCTATCTATAATGATGGGTATAATGGTATGAATATCCGGGAATAGAAAACAGTTTTCGGGTTGCTGAGAGATGTATTTTATATATAATTTTACTTTTTTGGGCGTGTCCCTCGCTAATGCTCGGGTCGGGCTACTGCGCACTACGCTAACGCTCGGTGCTACGCTACGCTTCGCACTGCCTGACGGCATGCTCCGTATCCCTCACGCAAGCAGCCTTTGGATGTTTTACCTTATTTTTGCACATACTTTTACTTTGTTTGACATTGGTTATCAAATAATTACAAAGTTAAAATTTTTTACTTTGTTTCTGCTGTGTTCATTTTACCTTGTTTGATGTTCATTTTCGTATATTTTCATATACTTAATAAGATTACATTTTGTATAATTAGACTTAGCTACTGACCACTTGCGTGAGGCATGCGGAGGGCAAGCCGTTAGGCTTGGTGCGAAGCCCCCTCGCCTACGCTTTTACTCTTGCCCAGGGGGTGTAGCACCGTTAGCCCGTAGCACGCCGACCTTGCCCACACGAGCGCAGCGAGTCGTGGGTAAGGACACGCCCAAAAAATAAAAAAGTACAAAATGATATTAAAATAACTTCCACATTTTAATGGTATTATCCTCTCCTCCTGTGTATGCATATTTGCCATCAGGGGAGAAAGATAAAGTGTAAATAGTTTCCTTATCTTCATTGAAAATAGAAATGACCTTGCCAGTACTCGCATCCCTAAGGCGAATGCTTTTATCCTTACCACCACTTAAAATATATTTATTATCAGGACTGTATGCGGCACATAATATCTCACTATTATGACTGCGCCAGAGCGTTCGAAGCTCCTCAAAGTCATGTTCTACGTCCCATATACGTAAGGTTTTATCAAAACTTCCTGCTAAAAGCCTTTTGCCATTAGGCGAGAAACAAACACAAGAAATAGGCAAAATACTCCCCCTTAACACTTTTACTTTGTTTTTCTCATTGTAAGCCCAGAGATACAGATTTTTATCAGAACTGCCAATAGCTAAGAGAGATTGAGTGGGATGAAATTGAATGCTATTTGCTTCATATTTAGTAGGCACCTGCCATTGATATACCTTTTTCTGAGTACGTAAATCCCAAATACAGACTGTTCCCTCATTATCTGCGGAAGCTAATAAAGTTCCATCAGGGCTGTATGCTAATGACAGTATTTGATTGTGAGGAGTAGCTATCATCGCTATTTCTTGAATGGTATTAGCATCCCATATCCCGATTTGCTTTTGAATATACGGTGCGGCAATTTTAGTTCCATCGGGACTAAAAATGGCTATCTTAGGATCTACGCCCAAAGTATAAATGATATTGAGTGGATTGCCCGTGCTTACGTCCCATGTACGAATACTTTTGTCTGCACTGGCTGTAACCAGCCTTGTACCTTGGTTATTGATTTGTACTGAATGGATAGCTCCTGTATGTCCTATAAATGTTTTAATGATAGTATTTTGAGTTTGTGTTTCTACGAATTCGGAGGGATTAGAGAGATCGTATTTAAGTTTAGGAGCGTCAGAAATTCTTCTGACCCGCCAATTTATAGCAACAATAAACAAGGTAAGTAAAATAAAAAAAACTATTCCTATTCGGATAAAAAACTTTTTTGCGTTCCAATTTAGTACTTTTTGCTGTACAGGAGTGTAATATACTTGGGACTGGCGGATTTGTCTATATGGTTGAGTAGGAGATTGTCCTTGTGGGTATCCTTGTGTAGGCTGATTTCTAAGTTTTTTAGTAGGTGGTGCTACGGAAGTTATAATTTGGTGCGGTGGTAGCATTCGTGTAACAGTTTTTTTGCGTGGTAAAGGTTTGAGTTCAATCTCGGGTTCTTTGGGAATGCTTAATTCTACGAATCTATCTATTTGTGCGTGGGGTTTAAGTGTGTTTGTCCAAGTAATGTAAGAAGTTCGCATTGCAGGATTGTAAAAACCTTCATTGAAAGTAGTATCAAACCGTTTGATGATTTCCTGGGGTACTGCTTTTTCTAACAAAACAAGGTATTTTTCATAAAAGGAGAGAATATTTTTGTTGAAATACGGTGCGTGTACATCGCACTTGGGCCATCTGTGGTGGGTAAAATACTGTTTCATTGTTCTTTCGCTAAGGTCGTTGAGATAAAAAAATGGGTGTTTGAGAAAAATAAAATAATGAATCCCTACTGCTACAGACCATATATCGGAAAGCAAATTAACCTTAACAGTCTGAATAATTTTTTGTTCAGAAAGTTGTTTAGCAATCTCAGGGGCTACCCATTCATTAGGTTTTCCCCAAGTACTGGGACTATCCTCGGCGCTCAATGTAACCGCACCACTATCGTAGTCAATAATTACACTGTTTGGATGTTTTATACCTATGAATACATTCTCTGCGTTAATATCAGCATGAATGAAGTTCAATTCGCGCAGCACTTGAAAACCTTCCACCAGGTCAAGAGCGTATTTAATTTTTTGCCCGAGTGAAATTTGATAATATTCTTGGGTAACTCTTGGGTCTTCAATAATTCGGTCAAATTCTGCGTATTCGTTTCTATTTAAGCGATTAGCTAAATATCCATACACTTTTTCGCCCTCTAGAATACCTGCAAAGCTTAATTGAGGAAGTGCGTACAAAGCTGGTAAAGCAGCGACATTTTTATGCTGTTGAATACGAGTAAGTCCTTCTTGTAACTTTTGTATAGTTTGAAAGCTTTTTTGAGTATTAGTGTCCTCATGAAAAATTTTAACTACTTGGGGGATAGGTGTTTGAAGATTTCCATTAAGACTTTGGCAAAAATATAGTTCCCCGAATCCTCCTGATGCAAACGGTTTAGGTTTAATCTCAATGCTGTGGATACGGACGTTAAAAGTATCTTGTAATTGAGAACTAAATACTTGCAGTGTCTTAATAGACCTCATAAGAGAATAACAAAAATACATAGAATTCAGTTTTGAGCGTAGTTGTTGATTGAGGTAGGTTGAAAGTTTTTGTATAATTTTGCTATATGTATGACTTGCGTATTTTATATCATTTAGGTCGTTACACTATGATGCTGGGGACATTTTTCAGAAAGCCCGAGAACAATAAAATTTATTGGGAGCAGTTTATGCGGAATGTAAATTCTATTGGTTTTGGTAGTTTAGGTATAGTATTTTTGATAAGTCTATTTATTGGGGCAGAGAGTGCGTTAGTAGCCATGTATCAGATTACTTCACCTTGGATACCTGATACCTTAGTAGGTAGTGTAGTAGAACGTTCAATGAAGTTGGAGTATGCGCCTACAATTACAGGTTTAGTATTAGCGGGCAAATTAGGTTCAAACATAGCTTCCGAGTTAGGTACTATGCGGGTTAGTGAGCAGATTGATGCATTAGAAGTGATGGGTATAAACTCTTCGGGGTATTTGATTATGCCCAAAGTAGTAGCCGCTGTGATTCTCTTTCCGATTTTGGTAACAATTGCTTGGGTATTAGGGATATTTGGGGGTTATTTAGCGGTAAAGTACGCAGGAGATGTTACTGTGCAGGATTATATCAATGGTATGCGTATGGAATTTATTCCATTTGAGTTAGTTTTTATGTTGATTAAGTCTGTGGTTTTTGGTTTTTGTATAGCCTCTATTTCGGCATATCAAGGTTACAATGTTAAAGGGGGAGCTTTGGAAGTAGGTGATGCAGGTACAAAAGCGGTGGTATATTCCTGCGTAATGATTTTGTTTATGGATTTTATTTTAGCCAAGATTTTACTGTAAATCTTTGATTGATAGGGTTTATTATAGTATGTTTTTGGGCGTGTCCTTGTGGGCGTTTCGCTGCGCTCATCCCCACAAGGTCGGCGTGCTACGGGCTGACGGTACTACGCCCCACCCCCTGGGCAAGGGTTAGGAGCGTGTGTGAGGGGCTTCGCACCGTGCTAACGCACGCCCTTCGCATGCCTCACGCAGCAGTGTTTGGATGTTTTACCTCATTTTATACATATCTTTGCTTTACCTTGTTTGATACTCATTATCAAATACTTACAAGGTCAAAATTTTTTATTTTGTTTTAATTGCAGTTGTTTTATCTTGTTTTACACTCATTTTCAAGTATATACAAAGTTAAACCTTGAATACATGGACTTGTTACGATTCTTTAGCCCGATTAGACAAACTTTATCTTATTTTGCATTCATTTTCAAATGTTTACGAGGTCAGAGTATATTTTTAGCTTGTTTAATGTTCATTATCAGTTAC
>JANWVE010000038.1 GCA_025057675.1 Bacteroidia bacterium | reverse complement strand
AGGGGGTGGGCGGGTGGGGCGCAGCACCGTTAGCCCGTAGCACGCCGACCCGAAGCGCAGCGAAGGGACACGCCCAAGAAAGAAAAAACAACTTATTGAAACTTTACACTCAATAAGAATATATCCAAACTCACAAAGGTATTCTTCAATTTCCATTTGACATCTTATCACTGTACCTATTACAGTCTTACATGATACAGATTGAGTAAAATATCAGCCATATTTGATGGTACAATAAAGATTTCTATCTTTGCTCTATGACCCATTTAATTGGTATAACAGGGGGAAGCGCATCAGGTAAAACCTATCTACTGAACAGAATTCAAGAGTTTTTTAGTCCAGATGAAGTGAGTTTAATTTCGCAGGATAATTATTATTTAGAGTACGACTTACAAGTCAAAGAACCAGATGGTAGTGTAAATTTTGATCACCCCCAATCTGTAGACTTACTGGCATTAGCAAATGATATTCAAATATTAAGACAAGGTAAAAGCATATCTCGTAAAGAATATACCTTTAACAACCGTGAGAAAACACCAAAGATAATTACTGTTCATCCCGCGCCTGTTGTTGTGGTCGAAGGACTTTTTATTTACTATCAGCCTGAGATTGCTCGGCAAATAGACTTTAAGATTTTTATTGAGTCCCATGAATATATTCGGCTCACGCGAAGGATTATCCGCGATCAAAAGGAAAGAGGTAGAACGCTGGAGGATGTATTAGAAGAGTATAATAAATACGTCGCACCGATGTATAAGCGGTACGTAGAACCTTTTCGTGATGAAGCCGATGTTATTATTCCTAACCACAAAAGCATGAAAAAAGCATCTGATTTAATTATTTTATACATTGATAGTCTGCTCAAAGGATATAGCACCAGCACTACATAGCATGTAGCCATTGAATACTTCAGGTTATTTTTATACTAATCTAAAAATGGTTTTCAGACTGTTGTGAGATATACTTTAATATATTAAGTCTATTTTTTCTTTACGTAAGAAAGTTGTTTTCAAAGGTTAAGTTTTAATTTTTTTGGGCGTGTCCTTGCCCACGTCTCGCTACGCTCGTGTGGGCAAGGTCGGCGTGCTACGGGCTGCGCTATCGCTTCGGTGCTTCGCTAACGCTCCGCACTGCTGACGCACCCTCCGCATGCCTCACGCAAGAACCTTGGCAGGCGCTATTTATTCAAAAATTTACCCTGTAAGTGCCTGAAAATGAATACTAAACAAGATAAAAATATATTTTGACCTTGTAATTTATTGAAAATCAATTCAAGATAAAGTAAAATTTTGGGAATCAGGGTTAAAGGGTTGCAAAAAGTCCATGCGTTCAAGGTTTGATCTTGTATATACTTGAAAATCAATGTAAAACAAGATAAAAAGAGCGCAGCTGAAACAAAATAAAAAATTTTTGCTATATAATTAGTTGATAATGAGTATTAAACAAGGTAAAGCAAGAATATGTATAAAAACAAGGTAAAACATCAAAATACAACTTGCGTGAGGGATACGGAGCATGCCGTCAGGCAGTGCGCAGCGCAGCGTAGCACCGAGCGTGAGCGTAGTAGCCCGACCCGAGCGCAAGCGAGGGACACGCCCAAAAAAGTAAAATTATTAGACTTTATGAACACAAGGTTTAAGGAGATTTTTTGTTAAATAAGTATGCTGATAATCAACACCTTACAAAAAATAGCCTGATTTTCTACTTTTACATCTAACACATTGAAAATCAGTGTAAAGTAATTTGCGTACTCTCTTTAAGAAATTTCTGTTCACAAACCCTAATGTAATACTCATTTTCAAATACTTAGGTTTCAATTTCTATTTTACTACATTTTTACATTCATAATTACCTTAAGACCTACTTGATTTCCTAAAGGATGTGTCTGCATATAAGGGCGCGCTCGCAGGGCTAAATTATCCGATATGTCATACGTGGCTAAATGGGCGTCTACGTAAGCATCAATAATGTTGCCTACATATACTAATACGCTCAAAATGATAAATAAATCTCGGTAACGCCTGCGTTCCTCAGCATAGGTCCTCAGTGCATCTGAAGATACATTCCTGAAATCTTCATTTTGATATGCACCGTTGTTTTTATTACGAAAATCTAATTCGCGCTGCACTATCTTATACTCCTTATGGTTGAAATATACCACTAAGCCCGTACCTGCCCCAATAGCATAAATAATAGGTACTTTCCAATACTTTTTTACATATACCTGACCTGCACCGGGCAAAATGGCTGAATATATCGCTGCTCTATTGGGTTGATAAGGAGAGGATAAAGTAGTATAGATTGTATCCTGTCCAAAAGCAGCGAGATGAATAATAAATAAAGCAAATGCTATTAAACAACCCCCTGCGTGAGGCATGCGGAGGGTGGGCGTTAGCCCAGTGCAGAGCGCAGCGAAGCACCGAAGCGATAGCGCAGCCCGCAGCACGCCGACCTTGCTTGCATGAGCGCAGCGAAACGCAAGCAAGGACACGCCCAAATCAATAATCCTACGCCTGTGGTAAATACCGTAAAACATTCATCTTCTCATGCTTAAAGTACTGCCTTGCTACTCGTGTAATATCCTCTGGTGTAACCTCAAAATAACGTTCAAGCTCGGTATTAACCCAATCTGCGTTCCCTAAGTGCGCATAATACGCAATATAAAACGCTTTATTAAACAATTCACTCAACTGATGAGCCGCATAAAACTCCATCTGATTTTTAACCTTCTCTAACTCCCTCTGCTCAAAGTCCCCATTTTGATACCGCATAATAGCTTCTAAAATTTCGTTTTCTACTACTTCCAAAGATACCCCCTCACGCGTATATGTATGAAAAACAAACATTCCTGGGTCAAGATTACCCGTAACGTATGTAGAAATGCTATTACACAGCTGCTTTTCCTTGACTAACTTTTGATACAAATACGCTGACTTTCCTCCTGTAAGCATATCCGATAGCAAACTTAATGCATAAAAATCAGGATGTTTGCGTTCAGGAACGCGATAGGCTACATACAAAGCAGGTAAAGGCACTTGTGCATAGATAGTTTCTGTTCTTTTTTGGGTTTGTTCTGGTTCTTGGGGATATTCTTGTTGAGGTCTTTTACCCGCAGGAATGCTACCAAACCACTTCTCTGCTAACTGTTCAATCTGTGCAGCGGTACAATCACCTGCTACGCTCAGAATGCAGTTATTCGGAATGTAATACGAGTAGAAAAAGTCTTTTACCTGTTGTAAAGTAGCATTTTCAATATGAGAAAGATTTTTGCCAATAGTTGCCCATTGATAAGGGTGGCGTTTATACACTAATGGACGTAGTTTTAGCCAGGCATCTCCATAAGGTTGATTGAGGTATCTTTGTTTGAACTCTTCGCAAACTACGTTTCTTTGCACAGAGAGGCTTTTTTCAGAAAAATCTAAACTATACATGCGGTCTGATTCTAACCAAAAAGCCGTTTCTAATTGATTGGAGGGCGTAATGAGGTAGTAATTAGTGATATCGTTATCTGTGAAAGCATTATTTTCTGCGCCTATTCGTTCGGCAATTTCATCGTAAAAAGGGATATTTTTAGAACCACCAAACATAAGATGTTCAAATAAATGGGCAAAACCTGTGTGTTCAGGGTCTTCATCACGCGCGCCTACGTTGTAAAGCAGGTTAATAGCTACGCGGCTTACGCTATGGTCTTCATGTACATATACTTTAAGTCCATTAGACAAAGTAAAATGAACAAAATTTAATTTCATACAGCAAAAATACAAAAATAACGTATCCTCAATCAGGACAAAAAGACAATCTAAAAATAAGAATAGCAAAGTGATTTAAGGTTTTAATTTTTTGTATGTTATTTTTTTGGGCGTGTCCTTGTGTGCGTTACGCTGCGCTCATGCGAGCAAGGACACGCCCAAAAACTCTATCAATCATACTCTCAATTTGCTTCTACAAAAATACATAAAAACACATAGCTCAGTATGTATATATATATAAAAATTTTTTCATACATGTGCATCAAGATAAACTTAATTTTCTAACTTTGTGTTACTGCAATGAAAAAATCCTGCCTTCAAATAAGCAAGATGTATGAAAAATGCAAGTTATCAAATGAAAAGTACGAGTTATGAAGCCTTGTTGCTAGACAAAATGTCTCTGCTTATTCACGCAGATCCTTTTTTTTCTATTACCTCTATCAATGAAAAATTTATTTCTAAAACAGGGTTACAAAAAGACGAATTGATAGGAAAAAACGTGTTAGATTTGTTTAGCCTATATAACGAAGAAGCATCTATCGATCAGTTCCTTGCTGATTTATCAGACAAAGGCCTAGCGGAAGCAACTATAAAACTCAAATTAGGAAATAATGTAAACTGGGTCAACTTATATGGTATAACGCAAAAAAACAATCAGGATCGAGTAGAAAGTTTTTTAATTGCAGGTAATATAGCTGATGCAGAGAAAAAAATTGAACAATTAGAGCAAAATGAGGTAGTTAAAAACTACCAACGAGATATAACAATTGCCCAAGGCTACATTCAAGGGCTACTACCCGATCCTAAACTATTCAAACGGGTAAGTCCTAATGCTTTTTTAATATACATGCCTATGCGCGGCATTGGAGGGGACTGGTACTGGTTTAATATTCAAAAAGATAGAGCAATTTTTTTAATGGGCGATGTTATGGGACATGGTATAAACGCAGGAATCGTAACAGCTATTGTTGCAACAAAATTAAGCGAGTTTAGAGATTGGAATACAATTACAAAACCTACTGACATTTTGTACCTCTTACACAAAGACCTTAATAAGATAATGAAGAATAATACAAATTTAGCCCCAGATTTTTCTATGGACAGTGTTGCAGCAATATACTACGTGGAAACCCGTTTGCTTCTTTACACCTCTGCAAAGTTTTCTATTCTTGTACAAAGAGGAGACACATATCTTGACACAAACATCCAAAAGCAAAGTTTGTATCTCAAACAGCCATGGAGCATACATGAATTTACAGATAATAGTTTAGTGTTAGAACCCAATGATTGGATATGGGTATTTAGTGACGGGGTTAAAGACCAGTTTGATGAGGTCAATCAAAAGCG
Source organism: Bacteroidia bacterium (assembly GCA_025057675.1). GTDB lineage: Bacteria > Bacteroidota > Bacteroidia > JANWVE01 > JANWVE01 > JANWVE01. The sequence continues at coordinate 13,501 of JANWVE010000038.1, read as the reverse complement.
CTTCGGAATTAAACGCCTAAAAGAACTATTTGTCCGTGTCACCGCTCAACATGACAAAGTGTCTGACGTAGAAAATGCTTTACTTATGGCAGGGCGAGAATGGATGGGACAAGTAGAGCAAACCGATGACATTATGTTAGCAGGATTCAAAATTGTGTAGTAATATATGTTCAGATATACTGAAAGTAAAAACTGCAAGAATCAAGTGAAAGGCATTTATGAAGTTGACTTCATAGTTGATACAGCATTTGTAACAGAGTTAAAATATTTTGGCGAGGTTAAAATTTTAGATTTTACTTCTTTTACTTCTGCGGCAAAGGTATTTTTCAAGGTTACTTACAGGGATATCTATGTTATTGAAGGCACGTTGAATCAAAGTTTACTCTTTTTTTCTTGTAAAAAAACGCACTTGCATTTCAAGGACAAATGGGAGAGTTTTCTTAATGTTTATACCCAAAGAGTGTTTAGCCAAAAGGGGGAGTAAAAAAAGTAAATTTTTATGTAGTTATTTTACGATATAGGGAATAGGGATTATTTTGTTGATATTTTTGGGCGTGTCCTTGCCCACGTCTTGCTGCGCTCGTGTGGGCAAGGTCGGCGTGCTACGGGCTGCGCTATCGCTGCGGTGCTTCGCTGTGCTCCGCACTGCTGACGCACCCTCCGCATGCCTCACGCAAGAACCTTGGCAGGTCGGCAGGTGCTATTTATTCAAAGTTTTACTCTGTAAGTAATTGAAAATGAATACTAAATAAGGTAAAAATATATTTTAACCTTGTAAATTACTGAAAATCAATTGAAAATAAAGTAAAATTTTGGGAATCAGGGTTAAAGGGTTGCAAAAAGTCCATATATTCAAGGTTTAACCTTGTATATGCTTGAAAATGAATATAAAACAAGGTAAAATAACATCACTTGAAATAAGGTAAAAAATTTTAACCTTGTAAGCAGTTGATAATCAATGTTAAACAAGGTAAAGCTAATGTATGTCTAAAAATGAGGTAAAACATGGGAATACAGTTTGCGTGAGGGATACGGAGCATGCCGTCAGGCAGTGCGCAGCGCAGCGAAGCACCGAAGCGTTAGCGTAGTGCGCAGTAGCCCGACCCGAAGCGCAGCGAGGGACACGCCCACAAAAGTAAAATTATATTTTCTTAGAATTTAATACAAAAAATACAAAAAACTTAAAATCAGTACTCTAATTGTCCAAAGCTGCTATCATTGTGAAACTTTGTGAAACATTACAAGTATCTGTAAATCAATATAGTATAAGAAATTTGAAAAAATTATTTTTATATTGTGGAACTTTATCGTATTTTTACACGAAAGTATCTTAGTTATGGCTAAAATTATCGCAATAGCGAACCAAAAAGGTGGAGTGGGAAAAACTACCACAGCCATCAATTTAGCAGCAAGCTTAGCAGTATTAGAACATAAAACGCTTTTAGTTGATACAGACCCACAGGCAAACGCTACCAGCGGACTTGGCTTCGATCCGCAAAAAATAGAAAACAGCATATACGAATGTATCGTAGATGACAACATTCACCCTACCACTACTATCCTTAAAACACAACTACCCTACTTAGAGTTACTCCCCTCCCATATAGATTTGGTGGGCGCAGAAGTAGAAATGGTGAATATGCCCAGCCGAGAACGAGTCATGAAAAAGGTTTTAGAGAAAATAGTAAAAGACTATGAATTTATCATCATAGATTGCAGCCCCAGCCTAGGACTTATCACTATTAACGCTCTAACCAGCGCAGACTCTGTAATTATACCTGTACAATGCGAATTTTTTGCAATGGAAGGATTAGGGAAGTTACTTAGCACTATAAAAATCGTCCAGCAACGGCTTAATCCAAAGTTAGAAATAGAAGGAATTTTACTAACTATGTATGACAGCCGGCTAAGATTATCTAATCAAGTAGTAGAGGAGATGCAGCAACATTTTCAGCAGCTAGTTTTTGACACTATCATCCAAAGAAACACTAAACTAAGTGAAGCACCAAGTTTTGGACTTCCTATCATCCTTTTTGACGCTAGTTCAAAAGGTACAGAAAATTATATGCGCTTAGCTTGCGAACTACTCAAAAAGAATAATATGCTCAGAAGTGAAGAAACAAGTACAGATATTAGAGAAAGATTATCTAAAATAAATCTTTCATAAAAAAGGAGTAAAATATGGCAAAAAGAAACGCATTAGGTAGAGGACTAGGGGCTATACTAAGTGATGTCAATAAAGAAAAAGAATACATTACAGAAACCTCTGACAAAAAAGAAATTCCTGTTAAGTATGAGTTAATAGGTGAAATTGACATAGATAAAATAGAAGCTAATCCTTTTCAACCTCGCAATCATTTTGATAAAATTGCTTTACAAGAATTAGCCGACTCCATTGCCGAGCAAGGAATTATTCAACCCATTACTGTCAGACGCATAGGAGAGGATAAATTTCAACTTATATCTGGAGAAAGGCGCCTTCAAGCTTCAAAAATTGCAGGTCTGACTAAAATACCTGCTTATATTCGTACAGCCAACGACGAGCAGATGCTGGAATTGGCACTAATTGAAAATATTCAGCGCCAAGATCTTAACCCAATTGAAATTGCTTTAGCTTATCAACGTTTGATAGAAGAGTGCGGACTAAGTTTAGAGAATTTGGGCATCAAGGTAGGAAAAGACCGTTCCACAGTAAACAATTATTTGCGTTTGCTCAAACTGCCGTATGATATTCAAGTAGGATTGAGAGACAATTTATTGAGCATGGGTCATGCTCGTGCTATTATCAACGTAGAAAACATTGACTTACAGCTTAAAATATACAAGCAGATAATAGATGAGGGACTTTCTGTGCGCGCAGTTGAGAAAATAGTCCGTGATTTAAGCTACGCAAATGAAGAAAAGCAAAAAAGAAAACAATCTAAAAAAGAAGAGGAGAAGCTGCCAAGCAGCTTAGAGATTCATATTCGTAAAGTTCAAGAGGGATTGAGTTCATTGCTAGGAACTAAGGTAACACTGAACCATACTTTAACTGGACGCGGTGAGATAAAAATCAACTATGAAACAGAGGAAGAACTTAATCGCATATTAGAGCAATTTGCGCATATCGGCAATAAAAATGACATACCGAGATGACCCTAACTCTACTCATATCCCCTTTATACCTAAATCTCTGTGCAGTTTTGATGAGTTCATGCAGTAACTTATCGGCAGAGTTGTCTGTTTCTCAGGTTTTTTGGATGGGAAAAAATAAATGGATCACCGCTTTTTTAGCCTTAATAGGTGGCTCATTAGGATTGCATCGGCTTTATCTTGGACATTATAAGGCAGCTTTATTTCACTTTTTTTGTACACTGCTAAGCTTCTATGCTTTAAGTTTTATTGTTACAGGTAGTATTGTGTTTCCTGTTATATTTTTGCTTTTATTTTTATCCTATGTAGCCGTTGGTATTTTGGGACGAGTAAAAAACATAAGAGCTTATCTAAAACCTTTTCAAGATATGATACTAGCGTTGATGTTTATTCCATTATTTTTTGCTTTGCTATGGTTTGGATTGATTGTAGCTTTTTCTGGTTCTTCGGTGTATTTTATGTTAGTTAGCAGCATTTTTACGTTATTTTCTTTGTTTTTGTCTTTTCGGTATGCGATTATTTCAAAAAGGGGATTTATAGAGAGATTTTACAAGAATCGCAGTATATGGCATTAAGTTGTCTTTTTGTATTGAACTGGATACTGCCATCTAATTGAATGGGTTTAGTTTAATTTCATTGATATGGGCGTGTCCTTGTGGGCGTTTCGCTGCGCTCATGCCCACAAGGACACGCCCAAAAAAACAAATATATTTTATCAAACGCAACCTAATCAATAAATTATCTTTGTAACATGTTTGCGGCATACATTGCATTGAAAACAATCTTCCAACGTACTAAAAGTAAAAGTAAAGTAATTATATGGATAGGCATTGCAGGAATGATTATCTCGGTTTGTGTTATTCAATTAGCAATTGCTATTCATAGCGGTTTCAAACAAGCCATAACACAGGCTATTTTTGGCTATGAAGCCCAACTGCAAATTGGCAAATACAACGCCCAAGAGGGCATAAGCAACGAACCTATACATTTTTCGGATAGTTTAGTCCAAATCTTAAAAAATCAACAATCTAATATAGAGAGGGTCAGTCATTATATTTTATTACCTTCATTAGCACAAAGCAAAACAGATATAGAAGGCGTAGTCATCAAAGGAGTGAGCAAAGAAAATCCGCTTACATTTTTTAGTCAGCACCTTGTAGAGGGTAGAGTACCTCATCCCGATAGTAGTTTAGAAGTGATTATGGGTAAAGCTTTAGCTCAAAAATTACAAATTAAACTGGGTGATAAACTAAAACTATTTTTTCTGCAACACAAAGCCAAAGCTCGGGTGGTTAAAGTTACGGGCATATTTCAAACTAATATGCACAGTATTGACGAAAGTACAATTATTGGGTCGGTTTCTTTGCTACAAAAGCTATTAGAATGGCAAGCAGGTCAGACCATGGGTTTAGAAGTGTGGCTTAAAGATAAAACTGATTTAGAACAAGAGAGAAATGCACTTCAAAATACTTTACGCAGGTTAGGGATGTTTGAGCAGGAAGTTTATACTATTTATCAGCTGTATCCTAATCTATTCAATTGGATTGATTTACAAGGAGGACATGTTCGTATTATTATCGGTTTAATGTTATTAGTGGCTACTATGAATATGACTTGTACCCTCTTAGTGTTAATTTTAGAGCAGACGAGGACAATAGGGATTCTCAAAGCAATGGGATCGAGAGAGGGTCAAATCAGGGGTATTTTTGTTTATCAAGCAGGCGTTTTAATTGCCTTAGGTAGTGGTATAGGTAACTTATTAGGTACGGCGTGTATTTTAATACAGCAGAGATACAAGATAATAAAGCTCAACCCTGAGAACTACTTTTTAGACTATGTACCCATGCGTTTTAATTTGCTTACTTTACTTTGGATTGACCTCGGTGTGATTGCGGTATGCACAGCATTTATGTTATTTCCTGCGTTATACAGTAAAAAAATATCCCCTATTAGGGCGCTAAGAATGGAGTAATTGTTTCGCTTTGGGCGTGTCCCTTCGCTGCGCTTCGGGTCGGCGTGCTGCGGGCTGCGCTATTGCTTCGGTGCTACGCTGCGCTCCGCACTGCTGACGCACCCTCCGCATGCCTCACGCATGCCGCTTTTGGATGTTTTACCTTGTTTTTATGCATACGTTTGCTTTACCTTGTTTAAGGTTGATTATCAAATATTTACAAGGTTAAAATTTTTTACCTTGTTTGAATTGGGTTGGTTTTATCTTGTTTCGCATTGATTTTCAAATATCTACAAGATTAAACCTTGAATACATGAACTTTACACAACGCTTTAACCTTAAATATGTAAATTTTACCTTTGTAATTATGTGTTTTGAGCTAAGAAGCTCAAACTACATTGTCAGGTACTTACAAGATTACCTTTTGATTAAGTGAGATTAGTGTCCTGGCTGCGTGCGTGAGGCATGCGGAGGGCGTGCGTCAGCACGGTGCGAAGCCCCTCGTCCATACTTTCACTCTTGCCCATGGGGGTGGGCGGGTGGGGGCGCAGCACCGTCAGCCCGTAGCACGCCGACCTTGTCCACACGAGCGCAGCGAGACGTGGGCAAGGACACGCCCAAAAAAATAACTTATTAAACTTGACATAAAACCTAATCTCCCTTGATTTCTTGGCTAATTTTCTGATACACTTCTTGATACAACTGCACCCCTCTTTCTAAACTGTAAATACTCATAGCACCCGCACGTATGTGCGAACGCGACTTATTTAACATATCCAACAAAGCCTCTATACTCTTTTGATATTCCTCACGTGAGAAATGCTCTATTAAAATACCACTGTGCGTTTTTTTTACAATACTATCTACATCACCCACTCCTGTATTACAAATTATAGGTATGTTCATACCCATTAACTCACCCTGTTTAGTGGGCGAAGTGCCTTTTTTGGAATAGGTAGGTTTAATAAAAAATAGAGATGCATCAAACAAAGATAAGTACAAAGGAACTTGCTCTCTTTTAGACTCTTGCACTATAATTTTATCTTGTGCTATCTCAATAGCGCTTGCTTTTTGATATACTAAATCTGGATTATCTGGGGTTATGAATAAAAAAACGGCATCAGGTTGATACTCTAAAAACACTTTAAACCAATCTAACATCTCATCAAGCATGTACCAAGTTCCCAAAGAACCCAAATATCCAATTACTTTTTGTTTTTCCTTTATACTAAGCCGTCGTTTGAGTAATAGCTTGTCTTTTTCATGGATATTTTCTGGATTAAAGTGATTAAGGTCGGCACAACAAGGGATAACCTGTATAAGAATATTATTCATGCCTCGCCAAGATAAAATTTCTTGTTTAGCATTTTCGGTCAGACTAATAGTATAATCAGCATATTGTAAAAATTGACGTTCTTTGCGTTTGAAATAATTGTACACTATCCTATAAGCAGGATTAGATAAATTCCACAGACCTCCTTCTACGCGCTCATCAGCCCATAACCCACGCATGTCAAAAATAAACTTTACTCCATGCTTTTTTTTAAGATATAAACCTACCAAAGCACTAATATAGCTTCTGCAATGCACTACGTCAAAATGATGATTTTGGTGTAATTGTATGGAGAGTTGTTTCATTTTACGGAGGTCTTTTAAGGTAGATAAGATAGGCGGCTTTTTGGTATAAGGTATAGAATGCCATGTAATAGGATAATTTCTAAGCCAATGCAAGATAAAGTCTTTTCTTTGCGTATAGCGTTGAGGTTTATCGCAGCTAATTAGGTGAAAAGTGTGCTGATACTGCGTAAGTCCTATTAAATAAGGTAATACTTGGGATTGTCCTAAGGGGTCTGTCATGCCATCGTAGGAAAGATATAGCACTTTCATATAAAAAATCCTTTACTTTGTTGCAAAGTAAAGGATTTAGAGGTGAATAGAAGTGTGTTCATTTAAGAATTATTCTCAAAACGGAGTTCTTGGAGGTAGTACTTACCTGTATCTTGTTTAAGTAAAACGTACAGTCGCATGTTTATGTTGTTTGTGGTAGAGTAAGTACCAATAGAATAGACCATATTATTAGATGTACCTTTGTGAATTAAACGTGCGGATTTAGGTGGGTTTTTATCAAAAAATGATTTGAGAATAAATGCGGCTTGGGTGCTTGTGTAAGTTCCTTCTTCTTCGCCTATGGTTATGTCTACATTACCCTTTATCATTTGAGTGATAGTATTTACGTCGCTATTTTGTATAGCTGTTTCTATTTGTCTAAAAGTGTCGTCCTGTGCGTAAGATACACCAAGCCCTATGTATGCACACAAAAGCACTAAAAATGTGTAGATTTTTTTCATGATTAAGAGCAAGTAAGCGAAAATTATGCCATAGTGCAAGGATTTTTCAAGAATTTGGCTTTTTAGAAGCCTTTTAGTAATAAGATATTTTTACGTTGTATAGCATTGATAATGAGTTAATTAACTTCAAAATATGTAGAATGTATGTTTATTTGTTATGAATTTATATTTTGGGCGTGTCCCTCGCTGCGCTCGGGTCGGCGTGCTACGGGCTGTCGGTGCTACGCCCCCACCCGCCCACCCCCTGGGCAAGAGTGAAAAGAGTAAGCGAGGGGCTTCGCACCGTGCTGATGCACGCCCTCCGCATGCCTCACGCAGAAAACGTAGCAAGCATACTAAACCTGTCTATCAAAATTTTAACTTTGTAAGTACCTGAAAATGAACATTAAACAAAGTAAAAGCAAGATTTAATCTTGCAAGTGCTTGAAAATGACTACTAAACAAGATAAACCTTGCGTATTCAGGGTTAAAAGGTTATCAAAAGTCCATGTATTCGTGGTTTAACCTTGTACATGCTTAAAAATCAGTATAAAACAAGATAAAACAACAGCAGTTAAAACAAAGTAAAAAATTTTTACCCTGTAAATACTTGATAATCAACATCAAACAGAGTAAAACAAGCGTATGTATAAAAATAAGGTAAAACATCAAAATACTGCTTGCGTGAGGGATACGCAGCATGCCGTTAGGCAGTGCGAAGCGCAGCGTAGCACCGAGCGTCAGCGTAGTGCGGAGTAGCCCGACCCGAGCGCAGCGAGGGACACGCCCAAAAAATACACTTACAAAAATGTAAAAATAAGGTTTACTTCTTTTTGCCCTTAGTCTTTAACGCAAGTTCTACGGCTTTATAAGCATTGACCACCCCACCAGAAACACATAATTGACTAAATGGGATTTCCTCATTTGTGCCAGGTTTAATACAATTTTCCTTGATACGCGTAACCGTTTTCATGATAATATTCTTTACCTGAACCGCAGTAAGGTCAGGAAAATACGCCCTTAATAGCGCCGCAACCCCTGTTACAGACGGAGCTGCCATACTGGTACCATCAAAACGTTCGTATTTTGAGCCTGGAACAGTAGAATATATATCCACTCCAGGTGCAAAAACATCCACATTTTTTTGTCCATAATTAGAAAAATGACCTACTTTTTTCGTTCCCTGCTCCCAAGAAGATGCCCCCACTTCTAACCAAGCTTTTGCACTTCCACCCTCTTGATAATGTTTAGTGGGATAGTTCTCTTCCTTATCTATGTTGAGAGATGAATTACCCGCAGCATGTACTATCAAAACATCCTTAGACATAGCGTATTTTACCGCATCATCTACAATTTTTTTGTTAAAAGATACCTCTTTACCAAAACTCATGTTAATAATACTAGCGCCATTATCCACGGCATAACGTATAGCATTAGCAACATCCTTGTCGCGTTCATCTCCATCAGGAACTACACGAACAACCATAATACGCACATTATCACAAATCCCATTGATGCCTAAATCATTATTTCGGACCGCGGCAATAATTCCTGCTACATGAGTTCCATGCGAAGCCTCAGGACCGATAACATCGTTATTACCATAGTATTTTTCTGTTTGATCGTTGTAATTATCACCTACTATTGCACGGGGATCAAAGTCAGGGTTAAGTTTGAATTTAATCATTTTATCTACATATTCATAGATTTTATTTGTTTCATCAAGTACATCCTCTACGGATTGTCCTTTTTTCATACGTTCTAATAAAAGACTCTTGCCCATTATTTTTAATGGGTCTGTTCCTGTATCGTAAGCCTCCAGGGTTGTAGGATTTAACGTTTTACCTTGAAATTCGCTAATAATTTGCTCTACACCTTTTTTAAGTAACTCATATATTTTAAGGTTTCGTTCCATTTGTGTGCGTTCGGCAAGGAATTTTTGTTTTACTTTCTTGTATTTTTCGTAGTCTGCTTTTTCAGTTTTTGCAAGATTTTTGATCTCACTCTCGTTCTTGTTCTCAAATTTAACAGATAATCTTTTGTACTCTCGTGCAAATTCCTTAGTATCCTGTAAGACGTGTTTGCCGTCTTTACCACCGATAAAATTCCAGCCATACACGTCATCTACGTATCCATTTTTATCATCATCTATGTTATTTTGAGGCACTTCTTTGGGATTTTTCCATATAACATCTTTCAAATCTTCGTGGTTGATGTCTATACCGCTATCTAAAACAGCTACCACAACAGTTTTTGAACTGCGTCCTTTAAGTAGCGTATAAGCTTTATCCACACTCATACCCATAATTTTTTCAGACGCATAATCTGCATGTAGCCAGTTCTCAGGTGATTTAGCTTTTTGCGCAATACATGAGGGACCCGTAATAACAAACAGTATAATTTTTAGTATCAGTCTTTTCATTCCGCAAAGTTAGAAATTTACACATTGATAACACATCTCTTTTTTGTTTGCATAAAATTCTATAAAATTGCAAAAGATATAAATAAAACAGACCCATAAAATGAATTTTTATACAAATCATTCATTTTTAATGTCTTATATGCAACATCAGCATACTAAACTTCGTATAACCTACTAACAACGATAGATTATGGAAAGAGCAAAATTAGAAGCAGAAATCAAAGCCTCAATCAAAGAGTGCGAAAAGCAAATCGCAGAGTTAGAACATCAGCTCTATGCAGCTAAGCAGAGATACCTCGCAAAAATGACTGAACTATCCGAGCTTAAAAAAGAGTTAGTCCATGTTCATGCAAAGATTGAGGAAGAGAATCATGAGGAGCATCGCTCTAAGGCACGCCAGATTTTAGATAAAATCAGAGAAGCTTTCGATAGTGGTTTTCAAAACATTGGAATTTAAGATAATTCAAGTGTAGTGAAAGGTCTCTCTCAAAAAGAGGGACTTTTTTATTTTAGTACAAATTTTGTTTAAGGGAAGCAATTGTTTGTATAGGATTAGGTGAAGTAAATACAAAACTTCCAGCCACAAGTACATCTGCACCTGCTTTTTTAAGTAAAGCAGCATTGTCTTGATTAACGCCTCCATCTACTTCAACAAGAGTGTTAAAGCTCTCTTGTAAAATTTTATTTTTCAGTTTTTCTACTTTCTTGAAGGTGTGGGTTATGAATTCTTGTCCTCCAAAACCTGGATTAACAGACATCACACAGACTAAATCTGCTAAATACAAAATGTCGTATATCTGTTCTGTGGTGGTGTGTGGGTTAATGGCAACTCCCGCCTTTAATCCTACATTTTTTATGTGCGATAAGGTTCTATGCAAATGAGGGCTAGCTTCTATATGCACTGTGAGTATATCTGCGCCTGCATCTTTGAAGGTTTGAATATATCGCTCGGGCTGTACAATCATCAAATGTACGTCTAAGGGTTTTGTTGCACATCGTTTTATACTTTGTAATACAGGTATGCCAAAAGAAAGGTTAGGTACAAATACTCCATCCATGATATCGCAGTGAATCCAGTCACATACGGAAGTATTAAGCATATTGACCTCATCAGATAGCTTACCAAAATCAGCCGATAAAATGGAAGGTGCAATGATCATGTTACAAAAGTATCAAAATGGTCTGTTGAAAAGAATGCAAAGTGTTAAAAAGTAAGACTATATCGTTATTTATTTTGGGCGTGTCCTTGCCCACGTCTCGCTGCGCTCGTGTGGGCAAGGTCGGCGTGCTACGGGCTACGCTGACGCTTCGGTGCTTCGCTGCGCTCAGCACTGCTCACGCACCCTCCGCATGCCTCACGCACGCTGCTATCAAACTAAATCCACTTATTCAAAGCTTAACCTTGTAAGTACTTGATAATGAATACTAAACAAAGTAAAACTTAATTTTAACCTTGTAGCCTATTGAAAATCAATTGAAAATAAGATAAAACTTGAATACTCAGGATTAAAGGGTTATCAAAAGTCCATGTATTCAAGGTTTAACCTTGTAAATGCTTGAAAATAAAGACGAAATAAGATAAAACGAAGACAATTCAAACAACGTAAAAAATTTTAATCTTGTAAATATTTGATAATCAGTACTAAACAAGATAAAGCAAAGATATGTATAAAAATGAGGTAAAACACACAAAAGCCGCTTGCGTGAGGCATGCGGAGGGCGTGCGTCAGCACGGTGCGAAGCGCAGCGAAGCACCGAAGCGATAGCGTAGCCCGCAGCACGCCGACCCGAGCGCAGCGAGGGACACGCCCAAAATAAAAATCTAAATTATCCAATGATTAGCGATAAGTATTTACTCATTTTCAACCTTTTGTAACAAACTTAAAAACTCATCAGGAGATAAATTCTCTGCACGATATTCTAATACATTTCTACCCCGTACGGTAAGGTCTACAAATTGATTACAGAACGTTTTTAAGCTGTTTTTTAATATTTTCCTTCGTTGATTAAATGCAGTCCTGACCAACTCTAAAAACCTCCGCCGATTATATTGAGGAGAATTTACTTTTTTTACTAAATGAATAACCCCAGAATACACCTTAGGCGGAGGATTAAATACATAAGGCGGAACAGTGAACTCATAACTAACCTCGTAGTCCAGTTGTAAAAGCACACTCAAAATGCCATACTCCTTAGAGTTAGGACTACCTGCTATACGCATGGCTACCTCTTTCTGTACCATAAAAACAGCTTCAGGCACAGAATGATAATTCTCCCACAACTTGAAGAGTACTTGCGAACTAATATTATAAGGTAAATTTCCTATCCAAACCAAAGGACAAGGCAAAACAGACATGTTCAAGGTTAAAAAATCTTGTTCGTACAAGGTAAAATGATGCTCAGAAAAATTCTTTTTTAAGTATTCTACGGATTCAGTGTCAATTTCTACAACGTGTAGATGAAGGTTCTTTTGTATTAAAAACTGAGTTAGCACCCCTGTACCTGCACCAATTTCTAAAACTGGCAAATGAGTACATGTAAGCGTATCTGCAATACGTTTAGCAACAGATAAATCTCGTAAAAAATGTTGTCCAAGATGTTTTTTAGGTTTTACGTTCATGTCCAAAAACAGTATTTGAGAGTAAGTAATATATTTGATGTTTAAGTTCCTGTTCGGTTTGAGTATTTATGGTGATAGGTTCGTGTACAACAACTGTGATTTTTTTAGGCATAGCACGAAAAATTGTTGGGTCCTCAAAGGCATATCGGCTACCTATGATGCTCACAGGAAGGATAGGCGTTTTGTGCCGTAAGGCTAAAGCAAATGCACCTTCCTTGAACTCGCCTAATTGACAAGGGGTATTCGGGATAGTACCCTCTGGAAAAACTACCACAGATATTTTTTGTTTCAAAAAGCTTTCTGCTTTCTTAAACGCCCGATAGCTGTCTATTTTGCTACTTCTATTGACAGGAATGTGCAGCTTACGAAACATATACCCAAAAATAGGAACTTTACCTAGCTCTGCCTTACCGATGTATCTTGCGTCAAAAGGTAAACTCCACATAAGTACAGGAATATCTATGTACGAACTATGATTAGCCACAACTAAAAAAGGTCCTTCAATGGCTTTGAAGTATTTTTTATTTTTGATAAATATCCAGTGCCCTACCAAAGGACATACCATAAAAGCCCAAATTTTATTCATAAAATTAGCATAGGAGTGCCACGCTTTACGCTGTAAGAATAGCAATTGAGTAGGTGCAATCAGAATAAGGAATGTGATTAGAAAAATACTTACGTACCAAATAGCCCATACTTTTTTGAAAAGTAACATTAGGGTACAAAAATACAACAAAAAGCCGTGATGTATTAAGCGAGCTGATAGGCAAAAAATTTTAACAGAGTAGCTAAATTTACTTTATACTAAACCTTGTACTGATAGGGTCTATCGCCTCAAAAATTCGTATTCGTATACTTTTGGTTCTATTTTATCAGCCAATTGTTTGAGTTTTTCCCTCAAATTCGTAATTAATTTCATGTACGTTTCGTCTGAACTTTTATGGTTCATTTTGCCTTTTTTATCTCTACCTTGAAAATACTCCTTTATATCATAAAGCGAAGCATTCACATTACAGTTAGGTTGCTTGTGGTAATATTTCCAAAGTTCA
>JANWVE010000037.1 GCA_025057675.1 Bacteroidia bacterium | reverse complement strand
CGATAGCGCAGCCCGCAGCACGCCGACCTTGTGGGCATACGCGCAGCGTAACGCCCACAAGGACACGCCCAAAAAATAAACTTTAATTCAACAAATCCTCTCTTTGCCTGTAAAAAAAGGGGTCTTTTGTTCTTTTTTGTAAGGGCTACCTGGTTGTATGAACATCAAATAAGCTAACTTAAATACCATTTCTAAACCTATTTTGTGATTAAAACTGATACTACTTTGATGCGAAGCATCTTCCATAAGATGTTCAATTAGATCTTCTACTTCCTCGTCGTTAAGTATTCTCGTTTTTTGAAATAATTGTATAGCTGTTCTCGCTTCTTGACTAATATGCTGCATCTCAGGCTGATTGAACCTTCTAGGTTGCTTTGAAGACCATATATTATTTTTCTTTGAGTTCTTCTCTGCAATATAGCTTAAAATAGCAAATATCTCACTTTGAGTAAAACCCTTCTGTTGTAAAATTTTAGTATCCATTTCAGACAGATCTTTATACAAATTATTAACAAGCAGCCAATATATCCCCGGAAAGAGTTTTGTGAACATAAAAGCAAAAATACAATTTTTTACATCACTAAAAATTGTTTACTTTTACATAATGAGAAAAGCCCATTTAACACTTTTATCTTGTTTATTTCTGTTAGATTGTTTCAACGTTGTTTATATCTTTTCTCAATCACAGATAATAGAGAAGCTAATTACTCAATATCACAGTACCGTTCCTGATCAGCGCTTAGAAGCGGCTATTTTATTAGCTAAACACTATATCATAATAAATATGGACTCTGCTACTTTCTACCTTAAAAAAGCAGAGGAATTTCTTTCTGAAAGTACCCCTAACGAACTTAAAGCAGACTTTTTACGCGTACAAGGAGATATAACCCTTACAATGGGCTATCAAAAACCTGCTTTACATTATTTAGACTCCGCTGAGAAGTTATACCAGAAGTGCGTTAGAACGGACAATATCCAAATAAAAATGGGAAATTTATATAATACCCGCGGGAATGTGTATCAACAAATGTCGGATTGGGAAAAAGCGCTTTTTAATTATCTTGAAGCACTTAAATTGTATGAAAAAACGAATTTTACAAAAGGTATATATGGAGCATATAGCAACATCAGTTGGATAAATTACAGAAAACAGTTTTATCCTGACGCATTCATGTACGCGCATAAAGCACTGTACTTACAACAAAGCCAACAAGATAGTGTGGGTATAAGTAAAACCTTGAATAATCTTGGAATATATCATGCAGAAAACAAAAATTACGACTCGGCAGTGTATTATTTTGAACGAAGTATTCAAATTCGCGAGAGACTTAACCTTAAAGGAGAACTCTTGTATTCATACAATAATTTAGGTGGTGTCTATACTTTAATGCAAAAGCATAATTTAGCCTTAAAAGAATACCAAAAAGGACTAAAAATTAGTGAGGAGTTTGATAGACCAGATAACATCGCTCACTGTTACGGTAACATTGGTAAAACGTATGAGGATATGGGTAACTATGCTTTAGCCAAAGAGTATTACGAAAAATATAGACAAATTACAGAAAAGTATCAACTTAGAGATTTATTATCTAATGCTTATTTAGGTTTAGCTAACCTTTATCAAAAAGCGGGAAATTGGAAATTAGCTTATGAATATTTAGACCAGCACGTTCAACTCAATGACTCTCTGCTAAATAAAGAGAACATCACAGCAATGACCGAGATGCAAACTAAATATGAAACAGAGAAAAAGGAGCAGGAAAACAAGATATTAACTCAAAGTAATCGTATCAAAGATTTAGAGATTCAAAAGAAACAAGCAGTAATTCGGTGGCAAATTATTTTATTTTCGCTTAGTACGCTTATTTTAGGGTTATCGGGGTATGTATTGTATATTCATCAAAGGCAAAAATTAAAGCAGAGGTCAGAGCAAGAAAAGTACAAGGCTATGCTTCTTGCTGAAGAGCAGGAACGCATGCGTATAGCGCAAGAATTACACGATGGAATCGGACAGGTTTTATCTACCACTAAACTGATACTATCTTCTACCCAAGAGCAGCTCACTGACCCTAATCTATTAGAATATCCTATGCAATTATTAGATAATGCTTGTCAAGAGGTGAGAAATATTTCTCATAATCTTGCTCCGGCGGCTTTTATGAGGGGCGGGTTATTACCTGCTATTGAGGAATTAGTAGCACAAATCAATGCTTCTCATAAAATAACTGTACGATTAAATAAAGTAGACATACCTCAGACGAATTCAAAAGAGGAAATCATTCTTTATCGTGTGATACAGGAGGTATTGAATAATATGGTTAAGCATGCCCAAGCTACACAAATAGATATAGATATCCGTGTTGAAGATGACAAGTTAGTTTTTTGTATCAAGGATGATGGTAAAGGCTTTGATGTTACTCAAATACAAAACAGCAAGGGGATGGGTTGGAAGAGCATATTATCTCGTGTGGGTTTGCTTAATGCTAAACTATCTATTGACTCAAGGATAGGAAAGGGAACAACGGTGCAGATAAACGTACAGATATAGGGGTTTATTAGGTATTTGGGGTTTTGGGATTAGATTTTGATATTTTTTTGGGCGTGTCCTTGCCCACGTCTCGCTACGCTCGTGTGGGCAAGGTCGGCGTGCTACGGGCTAACGGTACTTCGCCCCCCTGAGCAAGGGTTTGAGTGTGGGCGAGGGGCTTCGTACCAAGCCTGACGGCTTGCCCTCCGCATGCCTCACGCAAGCGGCTATTAAACTAAGTCTACTTATTCAAAATGTAATCTCGTAAGTATCTGATAACGTAGCTTAAACTTCCTAGCTCAAATAAGTAAAGAAACTGTAAAGGTAAAACTTCAGTATTCATGGTTAAAGAAGCCCAGTAAGTCCATGTATTCAAGGTTTAATCTTGTAAGTACTTGAAAATGAATGAAAAACAAGGTAAAATAATAACGTTTCAAACAAAGTAAAAATTTTTAATCTTGTAACTATTTGATAATCAACACTAAACAAGGTAAAGCAAAGATATGTCTAAAAACAAGATAAAACATCAAAATACAGCTTGCGTGAGGCATGCGAAGGGCGTGCGTTAGCACGGTGCGGAGCGTAGCGCAGCACCGAAGCGATAGCGCAGCCCGTAGCACGCCGACCCGAGCGCAGCGAAGGGACACGCCCAAAAAGGAATCTCACTTATTAAAAAATCTATGAGACTTGATATAAACGCACTTAAATACGACTACAAATAAAATTCATATATACTTTATACTTAGATTACTGCCTTTAATAAGAAAACCCACTACGTTAAATATGAAAAACAATATATTTGCGTCATGATAAAATATGTTTTATTTGTATTAAGCTTGACTATAGTAAATACACGCGCCCTATTGTGTCAAGAGCAGCCTGGGATTGCAGATAAAGTCATTATTCGTATCAACAACGACCCTTTAAGCTTGAATCCATTACTTAATATAGAAACAGTTTTAGATAATAATATATCAAGATATTACATCTTTCAACCCATGATTGAATTTAATCCCGTTGATTTGGTATATGAGCCTGTGCTAATTACCCAAATGCCTGCTATGTCTGTGGACAAAAAAGTGTATGAGTGTGAGATAAGAAATGAAGCGTTCTGGGACAATCAAACTCCTATTACTGGATATGATGTTGCCTTTATGGTTAAGGTAATTAAAGTTATGAGCAAAGAATACAAACATCTTGAGGATTTAGCTAGTTCTATTGAAGATGTAATCGTAGATCCAATATCCCCAAAGAAATTTACTGTAAAGTTTAAAAAATTTATCTTTTCACTTTTTACTACACCGATTATCCCGAAGTACAAATATGACCCTAATAAGTATTTAGATAAATACTCTACCACTGAAATACTGAATTCTAAAAATATAGATAAAGTATTTCAAGATTCAGATGTACAAAATTTTATCAAAGATTTTAAGAGTGATAGGCGTTGTAAAAGTGCTGAGGGCATATCTGGTTCAGGAGCATATAAGCTCAAAAGTTGGAAATCAAATGAGGCTTTAATATTAGAGAGAAAATTACATTGGTGGGCGGACCAATTACCTAGCACCAAAAGTGTTTTATTCAAAGCTTATCCTGAAAAAATAGAGTTTAATATTATTAACGATATAAACAAATCTATGGTAGCATTTAAGCTGCAATACATTGATGTAATGTACGATATACCTGGCAAACAATTCAAAGATTTACAAAAATTAGACAGCAATGAATACAATTTTCGTTTACGTGTCATCCCTTGTATGCGCATCAGTATGCTAGTTTTGAATAATAACCCGCTCAATACTAAGAAATTCTATCTCAAGGATCCAAGGGTCCGAAAAGCACTTGCTCATGCCATAAACACAGAGGAGATAATAGAAAATGCATTAAAAGGATATGCAATCCCCATCAGCTGCCCAAGTCCTGTTGAAAAGAGAATTTCATATAATGAGAAATTAAAACCTTATACACAAGATACTGCCAAAGCAATAGAATTGCTAGAAAAAGCTGGTTTTACCCAAATAGATGAAAATGGTATTCGTTACCAAGTGGTCAATGGTGAGAAAATACCATTAGAAATTACCTTTGTTTTAGCAAAAGGAGAAGCAGATAACCGAAAACTATTTTTTTACATTGCTGAACAAGCTAAAAAAGTAGGTATCCAAATCCTAACTAATGAAGTAAGCACAGAGGAGGAAAACCTTCTTATTAGTACCTGGAACTTTGATGGTTACTTTTTAATACTAAGTAGTGACGCTTACGCTAGCATGACTTCACCCGTAACTTGGCATTCTAAATACATCGGTAACTATAACTACACGGGGTATAATAACCCCCAGGTAGACGTACTGGTAGATAAAATTGAAAAAGAAAGGAATAGAGACAAGCAAAAAGAATTATACGATAAACTTAACGATATACTATACCAAGATATGCCTGCTATATGGTTATGGCAAGAAAAAAGCCTTATGGCTTACAATGCTAGATTTGAGAATGTAAAAGTCGGGTCTTTATTTAGTTCTTATTATGGTTTTTATCCTCCTATGTTTTGGACACCCAAAAACAAGGTAAAATATAAATAAACCTTCGTATATTTGTATTATGGATTTAACACAGCGGGTTCAGGATATTCTTAATACAGTTAGACCCTACCTCCAAAGTGATGGAGGAGACGTAAAGCTTATTAGTATTACATCAGACAATGTAGTAGAAATTGAACTACTAGGCGCTTGTGGTGAATGTAACCTTAGTCAAATGACTATGAAATCAGGTATTGAACACGCTATTAAGAAAGCTATTCCTGAAATTAAGCAAGTAGTAGCCATTAAGACCCCTCGGAAATAAAATTTTATGAGGCTTCATATTCCTTTTATTATTTCTATTTCTATCACATTCGCTGCATTAGTTATTTTATACGCTTGTAGAGAGAAAAAACAGCCTACAAGCATAGGTAAACCCATCACTCCTAAACTACCTGATTACTTCCCCAAAAAATATTACATTCCAGAAAATAATCTCCTAACTGATAAGCGAATAGAATTAGGAAAGATGCTTTTTTTTGATAAAAGTCTTTCAAAGGACAAAACGATATCTTGTGCTTCTTGTCATTTACCTCAGTATGCTTTCAGTGATGCAGGAAAAGTGTTTTCTGATGGTGTTAATGGTGGAAAGACAACACGAAACACTCCCATGATTTTTAATGCTATTTATCAAAATAATTTTTTTATGGATGGTAGAGCAAGAAGTTTAGAGGAGCAGGCACTAGGTCCTCTTACACATCCACAGGAAATGGGTATGACTGAAGCAGAGATTGTTAAAGTAGTTAAAAGTAATCCTACTTATCAAAAAATGTTTAAAGAATGTTATGGAGATATTGAAATAAAAACAATTTGTGCTGCCATTGCATCTTTTGAGCGCAGTATCGTGTCTAGTAGTAGTCCGTATGACCGAGACCTACAAGGCGACACTACTGCACTTACACCTGCACAAAAACGGGGCAGAAGTTTGTTCTTCTCATTCAAAGTAGGCTGTCAGAAGTGTCATAACGGACATTTATTAACCAATCGCGAATTTATGAATATCGGATTAGATGAGAACTACCGAGATCAGGGATTGTACAATATCACTAAAAACGAGTCAGATAAAGGTAAGTTTATGACGCCTTCTTTGCGCAACATAGCAATCACCTACCCATATATGCACGATGGAAGGTTCAAAACATTAGAGGAAGTAATAGATTTTTATGCTACGGGTGGTAAAAACCATCCTAATAAAGCTCCGCAAATGAATAGTTTTACTTTATCTCCTCAGCAAAAAGCCGACCTAATTGCTTTTTTGCACAGCCTGACCGACGATCAATTCATAAAAAAATAGTAGTATGTGGACTTACCTCAAGCACTTTAAGACAACAGGTACAGTAGTATCTACTAGCGCATCTACTGTGCAAAAAATTTTAAATTATGTAGATTTTCAGAATACCAAGATTTTAGTGGAATTAGGGGCAGGTGAAGGACCTATCACACGTACCCTGGTTCAACAAAAACAACCTGATACAAAATTGTATGTTTTTGAGATTTTACCTCAATTTGCAAACACTCTCAAAAAGAAATATATTACTCAACCGAATGTACATATCATTCAGGATAGTGCAGATAAAGTATCAAATTACCTTCCAGATTTAGGTATTGATTATTGTATATCTGTTTTACCGCTTAGTATTATGAACAAAAAAACAGTAGATAACATACTAATAGGTATAGCTGATCATCTTAATCCAGAGGGTGTTTTTATTCAACTGCAGTACACTAGAAGATTACAAGGGATTTTTGAGCGTTATTTTAAGATTGAAAAAAGAGAATATCACTTATGGAATATTCCTCCCGCACACTTATATATCATGAAGCGAAAGTGGTAAATTTCTCTATACTATCTTGATTTTTGGATAGAAATATTTTTCTTTCGGGCGTTTTGCTGCGCTCATGCCACAAGGTCGGTGTGCTACGGGCTAACGGTGCTGCGCCCCCTGGGCAAGAGTGAAAGCGTAGAAGAGGGGCTTCGCATACCTCACGCAAGCGGCAAGTAATCTAATCCCACTTATACAAAGTATAACCCCGTAAGTACCTGAAAATGAAGATTAAACAAGGTAAAAAATATACTTTAACCTTGTAAACATTTGAAAATGAGTCAAAAATAAGGTAAAGCTTGTTTAATCAGGGTTAAAGGGCATTGTAAAGTTCATATATTCAAGGTTTAACCTTGTACATACCTGAAAATCAATATAAAACAAGGCAAAATGACAACCTTTCAAACAAGATAAAAAGTTTTAATCTTGTAAGTAATGGATAATCAAACTTAAACAAGATAAAACAAGGATATGTATAAAAATAAGGTAAAACATCAAAAAGCAGTTTGCGTGAGGCATGCGGAGGGTGCGTGAGCAGTGCGGAGCGTTAGCGTAGCACCGAAGCGTCAGCGTAGCCCGCAGCACGCCGACCCGAAGCGCAGCGAAGGGACACGCCCAAGAGATAAAAAAATTTAGATTAAGCCTGATTTAATAATTCCTCTACCAGCTTAGGCATAGCCTTACTAGCTGTATCCGCTATGACATGATAATTCCTAAGCAGATTGTATGCGGGATTAGGGTCAATAAAATACTTATGCGGAGTATCTTGAAAAGCAGGTAAAAGCCCCGCCGCAGGATATACCTGCGCAGACGTGCCTACCCCAATGAAAATAAAAGCAGTGTTAATAAGTTCATAGAGATATTCATGGCGCATATCCACAGCTTCTCCGAACCATACAATGTCAGGGCGCATTTGTCCACCGCATTTAGGACATTTATCTTTTTCAGTAATTTTATCTTTCCATGCCGTTTTGTAATCGCAATAGTAATAGTTAGAGAGAGTAGTAGCAATGTCTATATGATGTTCGCATTTCATTGTTTCCACACTACCGTGTAAGTGCCATACATTTTTACATCCTGCTCTTTCGAGTAAGTTGTCTATATTTTGAGTAATGTTAACCACATCAAACTTTTCTTGTAAGCGGGCAATTGCAATATGAGCAGGATTAGGTTTTACTTCCATGATTTTCTGATAACGTTCATTATAGAAGTTAAGAACTAGTTTAGGGTTGCGCATCCATCCTTGGGGCGAAGCTACATCCTCGATTCTGTGATTTTCCCATAGACCATCACTTGCTCTGAAAGTAGGTATTCCGCTTTCGGCGGAGAGTCCTGCACCACTAAATACAACTACTGTTTTTTTCATGTTTATACAGGTTTTATGGCATACATACTAATTTTTATTTCAAACCTATCGCCGATACGATAGTATTTTGCGTCAGGTCCGTCTAATACCTTGGTAACTTGAACAGTACCCCAGCATCCTTTTATTTCGGTAAATATTCCTTCGTATAACGGGGTATTACCCAATGCAAATTGATATGTTTTTTTTAGATCTAAGTTAGTTTCAAATTCATGATTTGCCATAATGGTTATAGTTTTTGGATATTTTTATTTGGAATATTTGGAATATGGATTGCTTACGTTTTGTTGTGTTCGTTTGGGGGAGGTCAGCGGGATGTGTTATTGCTTCCTTTCGCATGCCTCACGCAAAGATACATATTTTTCAGCATATCTCTATCTCCGTTAAAAACTTAAAATTTTGCACTCTGTTCTACGATTCTGTTTTCGGTTAGCTTCAGAGACATTAGGTACAAGAGGTTGCGTTTTTCCATAGCCTTTAGCTTGGATTCTATCCGCGGAGATACCTTTTTTGAGTAAGTATTCTTTGACTGCATTAGCTCGGTTTTGAGATAAAGTAAGGTTAAATTTATCTTCCCCAATATCATCGGTATGCCCTGAGAGTTCAATTTTGAGGGTAGAATTTTTATTTAGCAGTTCAGCCAATTTATCTAACTCGGGATAAGATTGAGGAAGAAGTTGATAGGCATTAAAATCAAAAAATACATTTTTGAGAATAGTAACACTACCTATTTCCACAGGATTAAGAGGGATAGTTAATAATTGAGGGTTATCTGCGGTACTTTCTGTAATTTGAAAATTTTCAGAGTAAGTTAAAAATCCTTTTTGTTCAATAAACACACCTAAAAATTGATTAGCAGGCAATACTGTAAGTACATTCCCTTCTTCATCAGTATTTTTTTTAAGAATAGTTTTATTTTGGGTCAGGTCTATAAGGTTTAGTGTAGCGTTAGGGATAGGTTGCTTAGTTTTAGCATTGATTACAGTAGCTTTTAAGTAAGAGGTTTTGATAGGTTTAGCAAAGTCAGGTACTTGGAAGGTGTAAAGGTCTACATCTCCGCCCTCGTGTGCGGGCTTTTTCAGACTATAATAACCTACATCGCCTTTTCGGTTGATGATAATACTAGCTTCGCTTCCTGGTGTGTTAATAGGATAGCCCAAGTTAATGGGGGTACTATATGTGCCATCAGGTTTAATTCTACTCATGAACAGGTCTGCACTGCCCATTCCGGGATGTCCTTCACTGGCAAAGTACAATGTTTTCCCGTCAGGGTGTATGAAAGGGCTAATTTCTTTATAAGGTGTATTGATACTATCGCCGAGATTTTCAGCAGGTCCCCAATCTCCATCGGGTGTTTTGGTAGATTTCCAAATATCATACCCGCCCTTTCCCCCTGGACGAGAGGAAGTAAAATACAGAGTGTTCCCATCTGCAGAAATGCAAGGAGTACTTTCCCAGTATCGTGTATTGATGTTTTCATTTAACCTGCGAGGTTCTGACCACTGTTTATTTACATAATCTGATACAAAAATATCGCAGCCTATTTTATCACAGATAACATAATATACAGACTTTCCATCTGCAGAGAAACAACAAGAGCCTTCATTTTCGAGTGTATTGACAGGTGGTCCGAGATTAACTGCTTTTTGCCACTGACCATCCTTGTAAGTGGAAACATAAAAATCCTCGTCGTACATTTTTAATTTCGTCATTTCTTGGTTTTTGATATCGGAAGCAGTAGGATTACGCGGGCGTTGAGCTGTAAAAATGAGCTGTGTTTCATCGATAGTCAGGGAGGGGTAGTATTCATTGTAAATAGTGTTTATGTTAGTTCCCATGTTTTGGGGTGCTTGTGAAGTAGGGTTTTTAATAGCTTTTAGAGCGAATTCGCAATTCTTTTTGTTAAAATTTACTTTTTCTAATGTTTTAGCATCGGCGTTGGGACTTTTTGTGTATTTTATATAGTTTTCTAGTGCTTTTTGATAATTTCCTTTTTGGTAGTTTATATCACCGATTACAGAGTAAAAAATAGCATATTTTTTTTCGTTGAGGGATAAAGTTTTTTCAAACCAAATTTCAGCCATGGAGTCCTGCCGAGCATAAAAATAAGAATTAGCGACCCCTGCGTAAGCGCGATCAAATTGAGGTTCTGTTTTGATAGCTTTGAGGTATAATGGGATAGCTTGTTCAAATACGCGGCGTTGGGCTAAGTGTTCGGCTTCAACAAAGTATTCTAATGCTTTTTTAGATTTAATTCCGAGATTTTCTAAGGTATAAGGGTTATTTTTTTGTGCTTGGATTAGACAAGGTAAAATAACTAAACCCCATAAACAAATACACGAATAATAATTCATACGTTCAAAATTACGCAAGTTTGAAGGATTTAACAATGAGGTTAATAGTTCATTTAGTTTTTTTGGGCGTGTCCCTTCGCTTGCGCTCGGGTCGGTGTGCTGCGGGCTGCGCTATCGCTTCGGTGCTTCGCTGCGCTGCGCACTGTGCTAATGCACACCCTCCGCATATCTCACGCAAGTACGCCGCAAGTATCCTAATTTCATTTATTCAAAACTTAATCTTGTAAGTATCTGAAAATGAAAACTAAACAAGGTAAAAAATATAGTTTAACATTGTAAATCATTGATAATCAATTGAAAATAAGGTAAAAATCAGATATGTAAGGTTAATGGGTTATTAAAAGTCCATGTACTAAAACTTCAACCTTGTAAGTATTTGAAAATGAACACAGAACAAGATAAAAGGGGCACAGTATAGACAAGATAAAAAAATTTAACTTTGTAAATGTTTGATAATCAATGTTAAATAAGGTAAAGCAAAGATGCATGTAAAAACCAGGTAAAACATCCACATACGGCTTGCGTGAGGGCTATGGAGCATGCCGTTAGGCAGTGCGGAGCATTAGCGTAGCACCGAGCGTCAGCGCAGTGCGGAATAGCCCGACCCGAGCGCAGCGAGGGACACGCCCAAAAAATGAAATATCTCTTAGTAAAAATAAAAAAACCACGCATACATACGTGGCTTTCTGTTCATTTTTAGAGATTACCTCTGCGGGCTTGTTCTCTTTCTATGGCTTCAAATAGAGCTTTGAAATTACCCTTTCCGAAGGAAGTAGCACCTTTACGTTGAATAATCTCGTAGAATACCGTAGGTCTATCTTGAACGGGCTTCGTAAATATCTGTAACAAATAACCTTCATCATCTCTATCTACTAAAATACCTAAATCACGAAGAATGCTTACCTCCTCGTCAATCTTACCCACGCGATCGAGTAAATCCTCATAATAAGTAACAGGGACAGTTAAAAATTCTACGCCGCGTTTGCGCAGTTCACTTACCGTAAAAATGATATCGTCTGTGGCAACAGCAATATGCTGCACCCCTGGACCATGATAAAAGTCTAAATACTCTTCAATTTGAGATTTCTTTTTACCCTCGGCAGGTTCGTTAATAGGGAATTTGATACGCCCGTTACCATTTGCCATTACCTTACTCATCAAAGCAGAATACTCTGTGGAGATATCTTTATCGTCAAAAGAAATGAGTTGTTTAAAGCCCATTACGTCAGCATAGAATTTTACCCATACGTTCATTTCGTTCCATCCTACATTTCCTACGCAGTGGTCTACATACTTCAAACCCACTTCAGTAGGATTGTATTCCGCTTTCCATGGTTCGTAACCAGGTAAAAATACGCCGTTGTAGTTTTTGCGTTCTACAAACACGTGTACTGTATCTCCATACGTGTGAATACCCGAGCGTACTACGATACCATGTTCATCTTTTTCTGTTACAGGTTCTAAGTAAGGTTTAGCACCTCTTTTAGTGGTTTGTATAAATGCGTCTGTGGCATCATCTACCCAAAGTGCAATAACTTTAACGCCATCCCCATGCTTGAGGATATGCTCGTAGATAGGGTGATTAGGGTGCATAGGAGTAGTAAGTACTAAGGTGATTTTACCTTGCCGAAGTACATAAGAAGCTTTATCCCTTACTCCTGTTTCAGGACCTGCATAAGCTAAGGATTGAAAACCAAAAGCAGATTTGTAGAAGTAGGCTGCTTGTTTAGCATTGCCTACATAGAATTCTATGTAGTCAGTACCATTGATAGGGAGAAAATCTACTCCTGTTTGTACGTCTTCTTGAAGTGTTTCCATAGCATACAAAAATAAAAAATCTTATAACAAAATCCAATATGGTTGATATTTTGCCTAATATGGATTGTATTTGGGATTGCAATGGTGTCAATCATAGGGAATAGGAAACATTTTTCTGGTTGTGGGGAGATATATTTTATATCAATCGTATTTTTGCTTTGCACAAAATCTTAGAAAGTTAGGTTTTTAATTTTTTGGGCGTGTCCTTGTGGGCGTTTCGCTGATGCTCATGCCCACAAGGTCGGCGTGCTACGGGCTGACGGTGCTACGCCCCACCCGCCCACCCCCTGGGCAATGGGTTGAGTGTAGGCGAGGGGCTTCGCACCAAGCCTGACGGCTTGCCCTCCGCATGCCTCACGCAAGCAGCAAGTATGCTAATTCCACTTATACAAAACTTATAAGTATCTGAAAATGAACACTAAATGAGGTTAAAATGTATTTTGACATTGTAAATCATTGAAAATCAATATAAAATAAAGTGAAACTTTTATATTCAACATTAGAAGTCCATGTATTCAAGGTTTAATCTTGTACATACTTGAAAATGAACACAAAACAAGATAAAACGGACGCAGTTCAAATAAGATAAAAAATTTTAATCTTGTAAGTATTTGATAATCAATATCAAACAAGGTAAAGCAAGGATATGTCTAAAAACAAGGTAAAAGATTCCAAAACTGCTGCGTGAGGCATGCGGAGGGTGCGTCAGCAGTGCGAAGCACCGAAGCGATAGCGTAGCCCGCAGCACGCCGACCCGAGCGCAGCGAGGGACACGCCCAAGAATAAAATTATTTTTTAGACTTAATATAGAAACCATAGTCAAGCCATATTGTTCTAAAGTACGTACATATCCTGCCATTGCATAAGCACTGTCTAAGACCACATAGTATACCCAAAGTTGAGGAATAGTCTTTATTAAAACCCCAAATACTTTCTCTAACCGGATTTTGAAAGTGCGGTAGACAGGAGTTCTTGTTTGAACTTTTTCTCTATTTTGGCTTCGTTTTTTGATTTCCTTTTTTCTCAACTTAACTTTGTTTGCTTGGCTGACAATAATCTGCTTCTGACATGCTATGAGACTTCCGTTTTTCTACATCTATCAGACTTAATGCCATAAATGCTATCTCGGAAACTATCTGCTGATATACAGGACTATAAAAACAGTACTTCCCATATATACGACTATCACTTTTTTACTACCGTTTCATCCGTCGCTATAATATACTTTCACCCTCCCCCTTGATACAAGAATTGCTTAAACATCAGTATGCTTATTTCTATCGATTGATGAACTGTCCCAAAGAAATGGAATAACTGACGTAGGCTATACTCATAACCGTATCTTGAAAGACTTTTGAATGTAATTTTTTCTTTACTTTTATTTACCCTGCTTAATGTCCTCTCCAACAGCGAAGAGAGATTATTGTTTTCTTATAACTGTACAAAAGCACAGTTTTTTGTTTCTACTAAAAAGAACAGTAAAAAATGTCACTCATATTGATATTGACTATTTTGAAATAAGAAAAATTTAATCTATCTTTGTTCTTGTTTGTGCTAACAGAAACAGAGCTTGTAAATCGCCTAAAAAACGAAGATAGCAGCATTATGTCATACTTATATGACCACTACGGTGACGTGCTGTATGGCATAATTTTACACGTTGTCAAAGACGAGGAAACCGCTGAAGAAGTACTACAAGAAACTTTCTTGAAAATTTGGCAAAATAAGACTTTCTACGACCCACGGAAAGGTAAATTATACACATGGATGTTAAATATTGCTCGCAATTTAGCCATTGATACTACAAGGGGAAAAAACTTCAAGAAAAATCAGAAAAACCAAAGTTTTGAAAATAACGTAAATTATTTAGAAGATAAAAATATCACTAACATTCCTACGGATATCATAGGAGTAAAGGAACTAGTTAATCAATTAGATGAGAGCTACAAGATGATTATTGAAAAAGTGTATTTTGAGGGTTATACATTAGCATCTGCCGCAGATGAACTTGGTATTCCTACTAGTACTTTGAAAACAAGGTTAAGGGCTGCACTAAACATTTTGAGAAAAAAAGTATGAAAACAGCGCGAGAGGTCATAGAAAGTGGAATTTTAGAGGAGTACGTATTAGGCATACTTACTGACTCAGAAAAAGAGGAAGTAGAAAAATATATTTTGCAATATCCTGAAGTTCAACAAGTCGTTTTTGAGCTACAAGAAGGTCTTTTTAAGTACAGCCTACAGTATAAAGTCTCTCCTAAACCATCGCTCAAAAATGAGATTTTATCAAAAATTAAAAATACCCCATTTGTGGAAGCACCACCTGCTCAGAATCACCCGTTCTTGTTATATGTTCTTGCTTTAGTTTTGGGTATCTTGGCTATCACCTTTGCTATTTTATGGCAAAATGAGGTAAAGAACAGTACAAAGCTAAACCAGCAATTCAGCCATATAAAAAATGAATACCAAAATTGCCAAAACAATTATCAAGATCTTAAAAGGAACTATGATAACCTGATTCTCGGCGACAAAAGCTATCAAACTATTAAATTACAAGATGACAAGACAAATGTTTGCCTGGCTACCATCTACTGGAACAGTACAAGTAAAAAAGGCTATTATCAAGTGGAGCAGTTTCCTGATCTACCTCAAAACAAAGTATATCGTTTGTGGTGCGTAGCTAATAAAACACCAGTTGATGCAGGAATACTCAAAAAAAGTGAAAAAGAAAAGGGATTAAAACCAATCAAAAAAGTATGTGAAAACGTGGAAGCTTTTGCGGTTACTATTGAAGACAAATTAGGTGAGGATAGAACTACTCTTCCCAGACCAGAAGAGATTTTTATTTATACTCCTCTATCGGATAAAAAATAATCCCTGTTGTTGGCATTAAAATTGTTATTCGTGCCAACCCATGAAGAGATACCTTGTTCTATTTACCTTTTTGATGACATCGTATAGTATCGCTCAAAGAGATACTATTCGTCCTTGGAGTTTGAGTGGAGTTATATCCGTAAATGGTTCTCAAGTAGCGCTTGAAAATTGGGTGGCTGGTGGCGAGGATGCTATTTCCATCACTAGCTTATTGAGTTTTAGGGCAAATTACAAAAGAGATAAAACAACATGGGAAAATACATTAGATCTTGCTTATGGCTTGCTGAAGCAAGCAGATAAAGAGTTCCGCAAAACCGATGATAAAATAGATTTAACTTCAAAATATGGTCATCAGGCTTTTCGTAAACATCTATTCTATAGCAGTTTTTTTAACTTTAAGACCCAATTTGCACCTGGATACAAGTACAACGATACCTCTCGTACGTTAATCTCTCGATTTATGGCACCTGCTTATGCTTTGTTGGCAATTGGCATGGATTATAAACCTAACACAAATATTAGTGTATTTTTTTCACCTTTTACTTGTAAAGCTACTTTTGTACTTGAGCAAAGTCTTGCAGATGCGGGTGATTTTGGGGTAAAAAAAGCTGAGTTTATGAATAATAATGGGCAAATCATAAGAGAAAAAAAGGGGAGCAACTATCGTATTGAGGGAGGCGCTTATTTTATTTTACAAGCTAAATATGAGGTGATGAAAAATATTACTGCACAAACTCGGTTAGATTTATTTTCTAACTATTTTGCAGGAGATCCAACAGTATTAGATGTAAACTGGGAAAGTTTAATCAATATGAAGGTAAATAAATATATATCTGCAAGTTTATCCACTCAACTTATATACGACCAGGACATAAAAGTACCTTTGTATAAGCAGTTAAATGGTAAGAAGGTTCAAGTAGGAGAAGGTCCGAGAGTACAATTCAAAGAAGTTTTTGCTGTAGGTTTTTCTTACAAGTTTTAATTTAATTCTAATTCAACATGAGTCATTATTTTTTCTTATCGGGCGTGTTCCTTGTAGGTATACGCGCAGTGTAACGCCCACAAGGACACGCCAGAAAAATTAAAACTTAACCTTTGAAAACAACTTTTTATGTAAAGAAAAAATAGACTTAATATAAAAGTAATCCTAATTAACGGATGCCTACTAACTCCCTCATCACAAGAGGAATGTTTTTTTTGAGTGTAGATTTAAGGGTAGTATAAGGCTGTTGTCCGAGTATTAAATCCACTAAGACCTTTCGGATAAATGGACTTTTTTGTGCCATCAAAACCATAGCATTCGTAAACCAGGTTCGGTAGAATTTTGGAAAAATAGACGCAGATTTTTGCAGCTCTTGAATAATAGATGAACATCTTTCGTAATAACTCTCTACTTCATTTTGAAGAATAGCATCCGCCAGGCATGCTGCGGATTTGAAAGCATAATAAATCCCTTCACCTGTGATAGGATCTGTAAATCCCCCCGCATCGCCAATTAAAGCCCAATTTCTACCCTGTATCTGCTCACGACTCCACCTCCAAATAATAGGAATTGTAGCAGAATAGTATCGTTTAGGGTTAATCTCAAACATAGGATAATAAGTATGTAAAAACTCCTTTACTGTATTATATGCTAGTTCTTTTGAAAAACTCCCTGCCAAAGAAAAAAAACCCACAGAACTGTGATCCTGACGCGGAAAAACCCAAAGATACCCCGTTCTTTTTTTGTAGAATTTAATTACTGCTTCGCTCTCGTGTAATCCATCAATGTAATAGCCTATACCTGAATACCTATTTTTAAGAAAAGGGGGCGCACCTAAAAAACGCCTACTTATTCCTTGCGCACCATCTGCACCGATGATAAAATCAAAAGTATAAACTCTACCTAAATGCGTATATACTTGAAAAATATCTGACTTAACTTCAATCTTTTTGACCTCCTCAGATATCCACTTTACGTTGACTCTTTGACATTTTTGTAACATATATTCGCTCAATGCTTTACGAGATACAATTTGCAAAGGATGTTTGCAAAACACTTTAACTTCTCGGTTGTTTGGAGCGATAAATCTAAACTCATGTATAACTTTAGAAAACGTAGGTAAGTCCTTTAGTACATCAAATTCAGTGAATGCTTTACTGGTTATACCCCCGCCACAGGGTTTTTCATAAGGTATCTGATGGTCAAATAAACTACAGTCTATACCTGCTTGTGTCAGTAAGTAAGCAGCATATAAACCTGCTGGTCCTCCGCCTATAATCCCATACTTCATAAGATAATGCAAAAGTACAAAGTAAAAAAAGGGCTGTAAAGTTAGGTATGCAATTTTTTATTATATTTGCTTTGTATGATGTTCAATAGTATTAAAGTACTGATACTGTTTGTAAATTTGAGTTTAGTACCCGTAGTGATAGCGCAGGAGACCCACATTTATATCTCAGGGTCAGAAACAATGAAGAGAATGATGATACGATTAGCCGAAGCTTACATGAAAAAAAATCCTAATGTGATAATTGATGTTAAAGGTGGACATTCTGAAAAAGGATTAGAAGACTTGCGTACCCACAAAGCAGACATTTGTGCTACTACTAAACCTCCTGTAACTACAATTCAAGAAGAGATGAGTAGTTTTTATGAAGAACCACTAATTAAAAAAGTAATTGCCACAGAAGCCTTAGCGGTCTTTGTACATAAAAAAAATCCTGTTAAACAGATTTCTTGCGAGCAATTAGCGGATATATTCGCAGGTAAAATCACTAACTGGAAACAAATAGGCGGGAAAAATGCTCCCATTAAAGTCTTTCGTATGCCTGATTTATCTGGCACATCACAAACTTTTCAATCCTTGCTCATGCTTAATAAAAAATACGCAGAGCAGATGCCTGTAAAAAATAGTTCCCAAGAAATGGTAGCCGAAGTAGAAAAAGACGCTAATGCTATTGCTTATGGAAAACTCTCGCATGTTACTTCAAATGTTATTGTATTGCCTTTACAGGATTGCGATAACTTGTCTGTGGACAAAAACTTTTATCCAGCCACGGTAGAGAATATCAATCAGAATAAATATATATTTGTACGTCAGTTGTATCTTATGACTCACAAAAAGACAAAGCCCGAGGTAAAAAATTTTTTGGATTGGGCTGCTACTGAGGAAGCGCAGAATTTGATTGCAGAAATGGGATTTATTCCTGTAAAGAGTACAAAAAAATGATGGATGTCAAATTTATTTTTTATTAGATAGGATTTTTTGGGCGTGTCCCTTCGCTGCGCTCGGGTCGGCGTGCTGCGGGCTGCGCTATCGCTTCGGTGCTGCGCACCG